>JAHFUJ010000449.1 GCA_023265105.1 Acidobacteriota bacterium | reverse complement strand
AGCGCACGACCTGGCCGTGCCGGTCGATCTCCATCAGGCACGACTGCACGAGGCGATCGACTTGCGGGTTGAGACTGCACAGTCCGGTCGCCAGCTCGGGTGGAAACATGTGAACCGCGCGTTCGGGGAAATACACGGACGTCCCGCGATCGTAGGCCTCCGTATCGAGCGCGCTCCCCTCCTGCACGTAGTGCGAGACGTCGGCGATGTGCACCCCGAGTCCGTAGTGCCCGTTCGGCAGCCTCTCGATCGAGATCGCATCGTCGAAGTCGCGGGCGTGCTCGCCGTCGATCGTGACCGTCACCACGTCGCGGAAATCAGTCCGGCCGGCGATGTCGCGCGCGGACACGGCCCGGCCGAGCCGCACCGCCTCGACCACGGCGTCGGGTGCATGCGCGTCGGGGATGCCGTACTTGCGGATCATGATCTCGGTGTCGACGCCAGGGGCGTTGACGTCACCGAGCACCTCGGCCACGCGGCCCATCGCGCCGCGCGTCGAGGTCGGCCACCGCGTCAACTCCACGGTCACCATCTCGCCAGGCGAGGCGCCGCCTTCCTGCCCGGGCGGGATGAAAATGTCCATCAGCACGCGGCGCTCGAACGGCACGACGTAGCCCATGCCGCTGTCGTCGCGATCGTAGCGGCCGACGAGCCGCTGATGGCCTCGCTCGAGGATGCGAATAATCCGGCCCTCGGCCTTGCCGCCCTCCTTGATGCGCTCGATGCGCACGACGACGCGGTCGCCGTGCATCGCTTCGCCGAGAAGCGCGCCCGAAATGTAGAGGTCGCCGCCGCCTGCCTCAAGCGGGCGCTCGGGCGTGACGAACCCATAGCCGGCCGGATGGGTCTGCAGCCGGCCGACATAGAGGTCCATCTTCTCGGGCAGACCGAAGCGGTGCCCGCGGATGTGAATGAGGTCGCCCGAGGCGACCAGCGACTTGATGTGACGTGCGAACGGCGTCCGTTCGTCGCGTGGGACTTTGAGAACTTGAAGGAGCTCGCGCATGCCGGCGGGATGATGGACCCGCTCACGCATGAGCGCGAGCACGTGCTCGCGAGAAAACATGTGAAGTTTAGGCTAACAGAATTATTTGCAGGTCGCCGACATTGGTGTCGGTCGGCCCAGTGTGGATGAGATCGCCGAGCGCCGCGAAGAAGGCGTAGGCGTTGTTGTCGTCGAGGAACGCGTCGGGCGAAAGTCCGGCCGATCGAGCGCGTGCGACGGTCGTCTGGTCGACGATCGCGCCCGCCGCGTCGGTCGGGCCGTCGACGCCGTCGGTCCCGAGGCTGGCCACGGCGGCGGCCCCGCCCAGTGACGCGACCAGCGCCGCCGATGCCAGCGCGAACTCCTGATTGCGTCCGCCCTTCCCGCGGCCGGCGACCCGCACGGTCGTTTCGCCGCTCGAGACGATGCACGCCGGTCGCGCCACCCCGGCCGCGCGCCGAGCGACGGCACGCAGATGCGACGGCGCGGCGAGCCGTGCCTCGCCGACGACCGGATCGTCGATCCGCCCGACGTGATACCCCAGCGTCTCGGCTTCGCGCGCCACGCCGTCCATTGCGTCGCGCCGGCCCCCGATGACCGCCGCGCGCGCGTGCGTAAGTCGCCGGTCGCCCGGCTTTGGCGTCTCCACCACGGCACCGCGAGCGCCCTCGGTGAGGCGCGCCACGACTGCGCGGGGGTACGCCGCTTCCCCTCCGAACCGGCGCAGAATATCGAGTGCCTCGCCAAACGTCGTCGAGTCCGCCACGGTCGGCCCCGACCCGATCGCGCTGAGATCGTCGCCGACGACGTCCGAGATGGCGAACGTTCGACAGGAACCGCCTGCGCATGCCGCGAGCCACCCGCCTTTAATCGCCGACAGGTGTTTCCTCACGGTGTTGAGGGCGTGAATATCGGCGCCGGCACGGAGCAAACCTTCGGTGGTCGCGCGCTTGTCGTCGAGCGTGACGTCGGCGGCGGGAACAGCCATCAACGCCGACGCGCCGCCCGACAGAAGGACCACCAGGGTTTCGTCGGCGCCAAGCGCATCGGCGATAGCAAGCGCACGCCGTCCGGCCCGCTCGCTGCCGGGTGTCGGCACCGGATGACCGCCGGCGATCGACTCGAACGGCCAAGGCACGTCGCGCGGCGCCATGCCGATCAGGAGGCCGCCGCGAATGCGCGAGCCGAGCAGGCGCCACGCAGCCATTGCCATCGCGGGCGCGGCCTTGCCCGCCGCAATGAGACGGACGGCGTCGGGACTTTCAGGTTCGCCCTGTCGATCGGACCTGAAGCTCCGCACGACATCAACGGTCCACGCGCGTTCGAGCAGACGACCGGCGGACGCCGCGCCAATTCCGGCACGGACAATCGGCAGCAGGTCTTTTCGAAGATCGGAGAGTGAACGGGTCAGTGGGTGTGCTTCGGGTCCGACCAGGCCGAGAGGCCGGTCACGACGTCGAACTTCTTGAGTAATACGCTGACGAGTCGGGGAGCGTCGGCTTTGGTGGAGAGCTGTTCGAGCTCGGCCAGGATGCGCGTGAGCGCCGCTTCAACATCGGTGATGGCGCCTTCCGAATAATAGGGGCGCTGCTGTTGAAGACATCGGCGGTGTTTGACGAATTCCTCTCGGTAAAACTCGGTGATCTGGTGCTGCGCGCTGGTCGGCCTCGAAGCGGTCACGAAGCGTGGCATGCAGGTCCTCGGCACTGACGCGTTG
>JAHFUJ010000157.1 GCA_023265105.1 Acidobacteriota bacterium | reverse complement strand
ACAACCAGCTTCCGGCCCGCCTTCATCGCCAGCCGCACGTCGTCCTCGCAGACGAAATCGAGCGGCGCCTGGTCGAAACCAGGCGCGGCCTCGCCGTCATCCTCGCCATGGCGATCGCTGCTCCCGGAAAGGGGGTGCGAGCCGGCGGCGTGCGGCGGCGTCGCCGTGGCGGGTGGGCGGTACCCCCGCGTCCCGAGGAAGGCATCGATTCGCCCCGAAAGCGCTTCGGCGGTAATCCCGGCCGGTGGGGCGGGACCCGAAGGCGGCGACGACACCGCGAGTCCGCTCGCGGCGGCCGCGATCGGGCGCGTCCCGGCGCCCGCGCGCTCGAGGCGGCGAGCCGCCGGCGTGATCTCGTACGCCAGCCGCTTGATGTTCAACAGATGCCGCGGCGAGATGTTGTCCGAGGTGATGTTGCCGCCGTAGCCGCCGCACCCGAGCGTCATCGCCGGATCGAGCCCCGTCGTCAGGCCAATCGACCCGTGCGTGGTCGGCGAGTTGACGACGATGCGGAAGGCCGGTTTCTTGAGACCGAATTCGAGAATCACCTGGTCGTTCTGCGAGTGGATCGACATGGTGTGTCCCATGCCACCATAGCGCAAAATCTGCTTGCAGCGCTCGCATCCTTCCCGCCAATCCTTGACGACATAAAAGGAGAGAACCGGGCAGAGCTTTTCGATCGAGAGCGGATAATCGCGGCCGACGCCGTCGAGTGGCGCCATGAGCACCGTCGTTTCGGACGGCACGGTGATGCCGCACGTGGCGGCGATGAAGGTCGCGGCCTTGCCCACGACCGCCGGGTTCGGGAGACGCTGCGGCGTGACCAGCACGCGGGCGAGCGCGTCCATCTCGGCCTTGTTCAGGAAATAGGCGCCGTCGGCGACGAACTCGCGCTTGACATCTTCAGCAATCGGCTCGTCGACCACCACGGAATTTTCCGACGAGCACAGGACGCCGTTGTCGAATGTCTTGCCGGTGATGACGTCGCGGACCGCCTTCTTGACGTTCGCGGTGCGCTCGATGTAAGCGGGCGCGTTGCCGGGCCCGACGCCGTACGCCGGCTTGCCCGCGCTGTAGGCGGCGCGCACCAGACCCATGCCGCCGGTCGCCAGAATCACGGCGACATCGCGGTGCTTCATCAGCTCCTGCGTCCCTTCGAGCGTGACCGTCGTCATCCAGCTGATCGTGCCCTCGGGAGCGCCGGCGCGCCGCGCCGCTTCGCTCATCACTTCGGCGACCCGCGTGATGCACTTCACGGCCGACGGGTGGGGGCTCATCACGATCGCGCAGCGCGCTTTCACGGATATGAGAATTTTGTAGATCGCCGTCGACGTGGGGTTGGTGGACGGGACAACGGCGGCGACGACGCCGAATGGCTCCGCGATCTCGACCACCCGCTTGTCCTCGTGCCGCGCGATGACGCCGACCGTTTTCATCGGGCGGATGAACTGATGGACCTTCTGCGAAGAGAAGAGGTTCTTCTGGATCTTGTCGGCCACGACGCCGTAGCCGGTTTCTTCGACCGCGAGGCGCGCAAACGCCTCGGCATGCTCGGTCGCCGCCGCGGCCATGGCGTCGACGATGGCGTCGATCCGATCCTGGGAGAATTCCGCCAGCTCGAGCCACGCCTGCTTGGCGCGGCGCGCGAGCGCGCGCGCTTCCGCAATCGAGGCGAGGTCGAGATCCGCTTGGGGGGAAGAACCGGGTGCCGCCATCACTGATCAACCACTAATCCCGAACGTCCCTTGACTTGGCGTAGCTATCAGCCATCAGCTGTCAGCTTTCAGCCAATGCGTGCTGCTGAGAGCTGAAGGCTGACAGCTGAAAGCTACGTCAACACAAGAGCTTTTCGGAGTAAGGGCACCGTGGTGAATCACCCTAGGTGCCTTTGGGGAGAATCTTTTCGACTTCAGCGTGCGGGCGGGGGATGACGTGCACCGACACGAGCTCTCCGACGCGCCGCGCGGCGGCGGCGCCCGCGTCGGTCGCGGCCTTGACCGCGCCCACGTCGCCGCGCACCATGACGGTGACATAGCCGGCACCGATGTATTCCTTGCCGATCAGGATGACATTGGCCGCTTTGACCATGGCGTCGGCCGCTTCAACCGAACCGATGAGGCCCTTGGTTTCGATCAGTCCCAAGGCTTCCTGCGCCATGCACCCTCCAACGAAACCACCGAGGCACGGAGTTCACCCAAGAGCAATCAGCCACAAAGCCACGGAGTCACGGAGATCCAGATTCTCGGCCACAGAGGCACGGAGTCACAGAGATCGAAATTCTCCGTGTCTCAGTGACTCTGTGGCCAATGGGGTCCTGTGTGTCTCTGTGGCGACGTCGCGAGCGGAACTCTAACAGATTGCGACAGATGCGGCAACTGCACTATCATGAAAAACCTTCGTCGTGACTCGCCTTGCCTATGACTGTTTTCGCTCCGGTTCGTTCGCTCGGTCTGCTCGTCGCACTGACGGGAACCGTCGTGTCGCTTGCGGCCGGCTGCCGCACGCGGGAGGCGCCGGCGCCGCCGGTGGCCACACCGACCCTCACGCTGAATCATTCGAAAGCACCGCTCGGCAGCCCGCTTGAAATCACCTACAGCTTCGTCGTCGCCGGCAACACCGCGTTCGATCAGAAGTATCGCGTGATGGTTCACGTGGTCGACGCGGATGAAGAGTTGATGTGGACCGACGATCACGATCCACCGGTGCCGACGACCGAGTGGAAGCCGGGACAGCGCATCGAGTACATGCGAACGGTGTTCGTACCGGTGTATCCGTACGTCGGCGAGGCGTCGATTCAATTGGGCCTGTACTCGACGGCCGATCAAACGCGCCTGCCGCTCGAAGGCGAGGAGGTGGGCAAGCGCGCCTACAAAGTGGGGCGGCTGCAACTGGCGCCACAAACGGAAAACGTGTTCACGGTGTTCAAGGACGGTTGGCACCCTTCAGAAGTGGCCGAGCGCAACGCGGCGGTCGAGTGGCAGTGGACGAAGAAAGAGGCGACGCTCGCGTTCAAGAACCCGAAGCAAGACACGGTGTTCTACCTCGATCTCGATAACCCGGGCGGCGTGTTCAACGAGCAGCAGCAGGTCCAGGTCCGTGTCGGCGATCAGATCGTCGACACGTTCGCGTTGACGCCCGGCCACGAGATCCTTCGCAAGATCCGGCTCACCGGAGCCAATCTCGGGTCGGCCGACATGGCCGAGCTGCGGATTTCAGTCGACAAGACATTCGTGCCGGCGCTCGTCAACCCCACTGCCAAAGATCCCCGCGAGCTCGGCGTCCGTGTGTTTCACGCCTTTATCGAACCCGTCAGGTAATCGGCCGCGTTCTTGTTTGAAGTCGAGCTGTTGCAATCCTGTGAAGCGTCGCACCGATCCCGTGCGCGATCGACGGTTCTGGTACAATCGAATTTACGTGCGAACGACACTGCGTCTCGCGTGTGCACTTGGGTGTCTGGGGGTTGCGACGCCCGCGCGGGCGGAACTCGTTTTTTTCGCCAGCGGCCGAAGCCTCTCGGTCAAGGGGCACCAGGTCGACGGCGACTCGCTCGTCCTGACGCTTCGGGGCGGGGGAGAGATCGTCTGCGAGACGTCGCTCATCGTCCGCATCGCGCCCGACGAAGTGCCGTATCCGGAAGAGGTCCGGCTCCAGCCGGACGCCACGGCCGGCTCGGTCCGGCTTCAGCCAGACGCCACGACCGTATCCGACGTCACGGCCCAGGATAGTCGTGGTGTCCGGTCTGGGCCGGACCTCTACGCGGCCCCACCCTACGCCGACTTCATCGACAGGGCTGCCGCCGAACAAGGGGTCGACGCCAAGCTGGTTCGGGCGGTGATTCAGGTCGAGTCGGCCTATCGGGCGCGCGCGCGGTCGCGAAAGGGCGCGATGGGGCTGATGCAATTGATGCCCGACACCGCGCGACTCTATCAGGTGGCCGACCCCTACGATCCGAAGGCCAATATCGAGGCGGGCATCAAGCACCTCAAGTCGCTGCTCGAGCGATTCCCGCCGGCGCTGGCCCTGGCCGCGTATAACGCCGGCGAGGCCGCCGTCGCGCGCTTCGGCGGCATACCGCCGTATGCGGAAACGCGCGCTTACGTGTCCCGTATTTTGACGCTCGCCCGCCGGTAGGAGTAGGTCCAGCTTTTCGCACCGCTGCACGGTCTAACCTTAAGACGGCGTGGGGCCCCACCCGAATGCGGCGAACACCCTTCGCGGTCGAACGTAGGGTCTCGCGCTCGGCGAAGGGCGGCTGCGGAAACTGTTATAATTCCGTCATCTCATGCCGATAATGTCCATTGTGACAAGCAATTGCGGCGGAGACGCCTGAGCTGTGGAATTTCGCTGCCGTCTCGCGTCGCCCAACGGTCAGATTGTCGAAGGCGTGTACGTGGCCGAGAACGAAACACGGCTGCGCCACGAGCTGGAAGAGAAGGGTCTCTACGTTCTGTCGCTGCAGCCGAAGGGCGCCATCGCGGGCGTGTCGATCCGGTTGCCCCAGCGCAACAACGTCAACACTCGCGAGTTCCTGGTGTTCAATCAGGAACTGGCCACGCTGCTCAAGGCCGGCATGCCGCTCGTCCAGTCGCTGGACCTGCTGAAACGGCGCGTCGACTCCCCAGTGTTCCGCCGCGTCCTCGACGATGTTCACGACAAGGTGCGCTCGGGCACCGCGCTGTCGGACGCGTTTGCCGTCTACAGCGATCTGTTCCCACGCGTGTACACCGCCTCGCTGTTGGCGGGCGAGCGCAGCGGCAATCTCGACGTGGTGCTGCGGCGGTACGTCGACTACACGAAGATCATCGCCACGGTGAAGCGCAAGACGGTGTCGGCGCTGGTGTATCCGGCGATTCTGGTGTCGCTCGCGCTCGTGCTCGTCACCATCATCGTCCTGAAGGTCGTCCCGGCGTTTTCGGATTTCTACACGAGCTTCGGCGCCGACCTGCCGCTTGTCACGCGCGTCATCGTCAAGGTGTCCGACGTGGTCCGGGAACAGTTCCTGCTGCTGCTCCTCATGGTCGGCGGGGCGGTCACGACCTTCGTCGTCTGGGTCCGGCGGCCGGGACAACACGCGCGCTTCGACCACGTGCTGCTCAGGTTGCCGATGCTCGGCGACGTCGCGCTCAAGTTCGCGACCTCGCAGATGGCGAGGACGCTGGCGACGCTGCTCGGCGGCGGCCTGCCGCTCGTCAATGCCCTCGACATCGCCGCCAAGTCGATCGGCAACCACTACATGGCGGGCGAGCTCGACCGCGTCGCCACGCGCGTCCGCGAGGGAGAGTCGTTTGCGGCCGCGCTCGAGGCGCGGGGGGCCTTTCCGGAAGTCGCCGTGAAGATGGCCGAAGTGGGCGAATCGACCGGCGCGCTGCAGGAGATGCTGAACACGGTCGCCGATTTCTACGACGAGGAGATTTCGACCAACATGGAACGGTTTGTGACGCTCGTCGAGCCGGTGCTGCTCGTCATCATGGGCATCGTCATCGCCGGACTGCTCCTGGCCTTGTACATGCCGTTGTTCCAGTTGAGCTCGGTGCTTTCGTAAGAGGAGAGACGTTGGACAACCCGGCGGCAGAATTTCACACGGGCCCCGCGGAGCTGGGCGCCGACGAGCGCCGCGCGGAGCTGCAGCAGGCGCGCCGGCTCGCCGAGAGGTACCGCCTCGAGTTCGTCGACATGGACGCGTTCCGGATCGACCAAGATCTCTTCCGGTCGATTCCGGCGGACCTGATGCTTCGCTACGAATTCGTGCCGTACCATCGCGACGGCAAGACCCTCGTCATCGTCGTGTCCGATCCGACCGACCTGCCGATGATCGACGAGCTGGCGGTATTGCTGTCGACGCCGATCAAGGTCACCGTCGGGGCGCGTTCGGCGATCGAATCGATTCTGAAGAAGAGCGAGAGCTCGCAGCGCGTCCTCGAGGAAGCGACCGAGGGCTTCCAGCTTCAGTTACTGAAGGAAGAGGAGAACGGCGACGAAAGCCTGACCGTCGAACGGCTGACCAGCGACATCAGCCCGGTCATCCGGCTCGTCGACTCCACCATCTACACGGCGATCCAACGGCGGGCGAGCGATATCCACATCGAGACGCAGGACGACGCCGTGCACGTGAAGTACCGGATCGACGGCGTGCTGCAGCCGGCGATGCGGCCCATCGCCAAGCAGTTCCACAGCTCGATCATCTCGCGCATCAAGGTGATGGCGGAGCTCGACATCGCCGAGAAGCGGGTGCCGCAGGACGGCCGCTTCAAGCTGCGGATGCCGGGCAAGACGATCGATTTCCGCGTGTCCATCATGCCGAGCGTGCACGGGGAGGACGCGGTCATCCGCATTCTCGACAAGGAGTCGATCAGCGAGCAATTCACCGAGCTGCGGCTCGACATCCTTGGGTTCCCAGACGCGGAACTGAAACGCTTCCGCAAGTACATCGCCGAGCCCTACGGCATGGTGCTCGTCACCGGGCCCACCGGCAGCGGCAAGACGACGACGCTGTACGCGGCGTTGTCGGAGATCAAGTCGGTCGAAGACAAGATCATCACGATTGAGGATCCGGTCGAGTATCAGCTGACCGGCATCACGCAAATCCCCATCAACGAAAAGAAAGGGCTGACTTTCGCGCGCGGGCTGCGGTCGATTCTCCGCCACGACCCCGACAAGATCATGGTCGGCGAGATCCGCGACGCCGAAACGGCGCAGATTGCCATCAACTCGGCGCTCACGGGCCATCTGGTCTTCACGACCGTCCATGCCAACAACGTCCTCGACGTGCTCGGCCGGTTCCTGAACATGGGGGTCGAGGCGTATCAGTTCGTCTCCGCGTTGAACTGCGTGCTCGCGCAGCGGCTGGTGCGCACGATTTGTGGCCACTGCAGGCGCCCGACGAAAGTGACGCGCGCGCTGCTCGAGGAGTCGGGGCTCGATCCCGCGCTCGAGCACACGCACACGTTCTACGAAGGACTCGGCTGCATCGAGTGCGGCGGCACCGGCTACAAGGGGCGGACCGCCATCTGCGAGCTGCTCGACCTGTCCGACCGCATCCGCGAGATGATTCTCGAGAAGCGCTCCACCTCCGAGATCAAGAAGGCCGCGCGCGACGAGGGGATGCGCTTCCTGCGCGAATCGGCTGTCGAGCGGGTGATGAGCGGCATCACGACGCTCCGCGAGATCAACAAGGTGACGTTCGTCGAATGAGCGGCATCAACTCGCTCCGCGACTCGTCCGGTCCGGCCGTCGCCGTCGAGCTCGCCGCGCACCAGGTGTCGGCGGCGGGCCTCGAGTTCCGCGGCGGCAAACCGTGGATCGCCGCCCATGCCACCGAGCCCCTGCCCGACGGCGCGCTGGTTCCGTCGCTGACCGCGCACAACGCGCACGACCGCGCCGCGGTCGTCGCCGCCCTGGGCCGGGTGCTCGAACGAACCGGCCGGCCCCGGCGCATCGGCCTCGTGGTGCCCGATCTCGTGGCGAAAGTCTCGTTGGTCCGTTTCGAGCAGGTGCCCTCGCGCGCAGCCGATCTCGATCAGCTCGTGCGCTGGCAGGTGCGGAAGGCCGCGCCGTTCGCGATCGAGGACGCGCAGGTCAGTTACGTGCCGGGACTCCGCGCCCGGGACGGACAGGAGTTCGTCGTGTCGCTGGCGCGGCGCGACGTCGTGCAGGAATACGAGTCGCTCTGCGCCGAGGCGGGGGCGCACGCCGGCATCGTGGATCTCGCGACGTTCAACGTCATCAACGCGGCGCTCGCCGGGTCGGCGCCGGCGTCCTCCTCGACCGACTGGCTGCTCGTCAACGTGGCACCCGATTACGCCTCGATCGCGATCTTGCGCGGCGAGCACCTCATCTTTTTCAGGAACCGCTCGGCCGACACCGAAGGGACGCTGGCCGATCTCGTGCATCAGACGGCGATGTACTACGAGGATCGCCTCGAGGGCTCCGGTTTCGGGCGCGTGTTGCTGGCCGGCGCCGCCAGCGCGGGTGCGCGTCAGACGGGCGACGCCGAGCAGCTCCGCCGGAGTCTCCAGGAACGGCTCACGGCGCCCGTCGAAACGATCGACCCGCGTGCGGCCGCGGGACTGACCGATCGAATTGTCGCCGCGCCGGCGCTCCTCGACACGCTCACCCCGCTCGTCGGCCTGCTGCTGCGGGGGCAGGAGGTGAGCGCGTGATCCGCACCAACCTTTCCACACGGCCGTTCTACAACGAGCGCGCGGTGCGCCTCTGGTTGCTGGGCGTGGGCGCCGTGGTCGTGGCCGTCAGCATCTTCAACGCCACCGAGGTCGTCCACTATTCGCGCAGCGACACGCAACTGGCGACCGAGGCGGCGCGGGACGAGAAGGGCGCGGCGGAGTCCAGGGCGGCGGCCATGCGGCTGCGGGCCAGCATGGATCCCAGGCAGGTGGAGTTTGCCTCCGCCGAAGCGCGCCAGGCGAACGATCTGATCGACCGCCGCACGTTTTCGTGGACAGAGCTGTTCAACCAGTTCGAGATGACGCTGCCCGACAACGTGCGCATCACCTCGGTGCGGCCCAAGGTCGAGCCCAAGCGCGGCATCGTCCTGACGATCGGCGTCGTCTCGAGAACCGTCGACGAGGTGAACCAGTTCATGGAGAGCCTCGAGCGGACCGGCACGTTTGCCGATCTGCTGTCGAGCGAGGAACACATCGACGAGCAGGGGCTGCTCCAGGCGTCGCTGACGTCGGTGTACGTGCCAGGGGCCGGCCGCGCGGACGCACGTGGAGCGCAGACACGATGACGCTGCTCAAGCGTATCCTCGTCGAACACCGCTCCGTCGTCGCACCGCTCGCAATCGCGCTGCTGGTCAACGCCGGAGTGTATGCGCTCGTTGTGTACCCGCTCGCACAGAAGTCGGCCGGCGCCACCGACCGCGCGATCGCCGCGGCGAACTCCCGCAAGGCGGCGGAACGGGACCAGGCCGCGGCCGCCGCGCTCATCACCGGCAAATCGCACGCCGAACAGGAGCTGTCGACCTTTTACGACAAGGTGCTGCCGGCCGATCTCCCGGCCGCGCGCCGGATGACCTACGCGCGCCTGCCCGCGCTCGCCCGACAAGCCAGCGTCCAGTACGAAGAACGGCGGTTCGAAGTCGACCAGGCGCCGAAGACCGCGAGGCTCGCGCACCTGCGTATCCGCATGGTCCTTCAGGGCGAGTACGAAGGTTTGCGGCAGTTCATCTACGAGCTCGAAACCACGCCGGAATTCATCATCATCGACGATGTGACGTTGTCGCAGGACGAGGCGAACAAGCCGCTCACGCTCATGCTGGAGCTCTCGACGTATTACCGTGTGGCCGCCAATGGGACCTGAGCGCCGCAACCAGCTCGTGCTGGGCGTGGTGGCCGTGGTCCTCGCGGGGGTGGCCTATCTCGCGTGGCCTCGCACAGCTCTCGGGCCGGCCTCGTCGGCCAACGGACGAGGGGGAGTGGCGACCGCGCCGCGCACGTCGGACGCGACCGGCGCGAGTCCTCTCGTGCATTTGCCGATGCTCGAGGCGAAGCGGCCCGAGCGGGTGGCGGGGGAGCGCGACCCGTTCCGCTTCAAGCCGCCTCCGGCGCCGGCGCCTCCGCCGCGAGTCGAGCGGCCCCCGACGCCGGTTGCGCCGAGCGGTCCGCCGGCGCCGTCGCCGTTGCCGCCGATCACGCTCAAGTTCATCGGCATCGTGGAGGCGCCCGAGCAGTCGCCGAAAAAGATCGCCGTCCTGAGCGACGGGCGGAACGTCTTTCATGGACGCGAAGGGGATATCATCGAGGGCCGATTCCGTATTCTGCGGATCGGCGCCGAATCGATCGAGATGGCGTACCTCGACGGGCGAGGACGGCAGACCATCCGCCTCACGGGCGGATAAGTTGAGAGGTCCTGTGACGAGACGGGTGAAGGGGCTCGGCCTTCTGCTGGCGATGGCGCTTCTCGCCGCAGCGTGCGCGGCCGGAAAGGCGTTTCGCCAGGGCGACGCCCTTATGCGATCGGGCGACCTCGATCAGGCGGTGGCGGCCTATCGCAAGGCGGTGCAGGCCGCCCCCGAGAACGCCAACTACAAGATCGCGCTCCAGCGGGCGATGCTCGCCGCCTCCCGCGCGCATCTCGAGAAGGCGCGCGAGTACGAGCAGCAGGATCAGCTCGAGGCCGCGCTCGGCGAATACCGGCAGGCCAGCGAGTACGATCCGAGCAACCGCCTGGCCGGCGCGAAAGTCGCCGCGCTCGAACGCACGATCCGCGAGCGCGTGGACGCCGCGCGCCAGGCGCCGGCCATCCAGCTGCTGCGCGAACAGGCGCGTGCGGCGTCGCAGCCGCCGGCGCTGTTGAACTTCACGACACCGCTCCCCGCAATTGTTTTCAACAACGCCAGTCTGCGCGACATCCTCAACTTCATCGGTAGCTCGACCGGCATCAACGTGACGTACGATCGCGAAGTCGTCGACCGCCCGGCGACGGTGCAATTGAACGGCGTCACCCTCGAGCAGGCCCTGAATCAGATTCTGAGCACGAATCAGCTCTCGTACAAGGTGCAGAGCGAGCGGTCGATTCTGATCTTCCCGGACACGGCGCCCAAGCACGCGCAGTTCGACGATCAGGTGGTCCGGACGTTCTATTTGTCCAACGCCGACG
>JAHFUJ010000156.1:8713-10665 GCA_023265105.1 Acidobacteriota bacterium | reverse complement strand
AGCGTGAACGGCATCGTCTTGTAGAGCCCTCCCATCTCGTTGAGCTTTCGCCGGCCAGTGACTTCGAGCACGGCACCCGCTCCCATGAAGAGCAGCGCCTTATAGAGAATGTGCGCGAAGGCGTGGGCGGCTGCGCCGTTCAAGGCCAGCTCAGTCCCGATTCCCACGCCGCAAACCATGTAGCCCACCTGGCTGATGATGTGGTAGGCGAGCAGCCTCCTCGCATCGTTTTCGAGGACGGCGTAAACCACGCCGTAAACAGCCATGGCGGCTCCCCACCACACGAGGATTTCCGTGCCGGCAAATCCCCGGATCAAGGCGTAGACGGCAGACTTAGTGGTGAAGGCCGTCATGAAGACCGCTCCTGTTGCCGTGGCCTCCGGATAAGCGTCGGGAAGCCAGGCGCCCAAGGGCGGCACTGCTGCGTTCAAAAGGAAGGCGACGAGGATCAGCGTGAAGGCGGCACTCCCTGCATACGGCGACATGTCAGCGAAGGCGATCGACCCGGTCCGGGACCAGTAGAGTACGGTTCCGGCCAGGAGACAGAGTCCGCCGAATACATGGACGAGCAGGTAGCGGAATCCGGCGGCGATGGAGGCTGGCGTGCGGCGGAGCCAGACGAGGAGCACGGCTGACACGGCCATCAGTTCGGAGAACACGAAAAGGGATAAGAGGTCTCCCGCGAACGTGGCTCCGAGCGCAGCGCCGCCGTAAGTCAGCGCCACCATGTGCTGCGCGTCATCGTCCACATGGAGCGCGTAGATCATCCCCACGAGCGTCAGGAGAGCAAACACGTACGAGAAGACCAGGCTCAGTCGATCCACCCGGCCGAACACAAGCTCCTGTCCCAGAAAGTGCACGACGCCATACGTCCCCGGCGCCAGGCGAAGACAGAGGGCCAGCGCGAAAGCGGGCAGCAATACCATCACGAGGCGTTTGATGCTGCCTTTGAGGAATGGCAGCACCCAGGCGCCAAGGATCAGCACGAGACCTGGGTGCACCCACTCAAGAGTCATAGTAGTTTTCCCGACGCATGAGCCACAGCTTCCCCAGGAGTTTTGACCCGATGATGATCACCACGCAGGAGATCAAACCGTAGAACGATTCCCACGCTGGAAGATCTTCAAACCAGAAGTCGGCAGGCTCTCCACGGAAGAGACGTGGTGCTGCGAACTCGGTGACGGCAAGTACGGCCAGGAGTACGTAGAACCAGCGCGTCACACGCTTCAATCGGATCGGGTCTTCCAACTGCCGCTGGAGGAACTTCATGGCACCATCTTTCCGGCCAGATTCAGGACAGGATCCGGATAAATGCCCAGGAGCAAACTGGCCAGAGCGGTGACGACCAAGGGGATGACGATCCAGGGCACCTCGCGGACCTCATGCGGCCCGGAGTCAGAAGGCTCTTCGAAGTAAGCCTTGTACACGACGGGGCCGAGGTACCCCACGGTGAGCAGCGAACTGGCGAGCAGGACGCCCAACACCCACGGACTTCCGCGCTGCAGCGAGCCAACGGCCAAGTACCACTTGGATGCGAACCCGGACGCGGGAGGAATCCCCACCAGACTCAAGGAGGCGATCGCAAAAGCGGCCATGGTCCAGGGCATCTGCCTGGCAAGCCCCGACGTCTCGCTGACCTGTGTCTTGTGCGCAGAGACGTAGATCGAACCGGCGCATAAGAAAAGCGTGATCTTGGAGACGGCGTGATTCGTGATATGGGCAATCCCGCCCACGATCCCGCCGGGGCTCAGGAGAGCCGCTCCCAGGACAATGTAGGAAAGCTGGCTGATCGTCGAGAACGCGAGCCGGGCTTTCAGATTGTCCTGGCCGAGGGCCAGAAGCGAGGCGACAAGAATCGTCACCGACGCAACGACCAACGCCAGCTTATCCGCGCCGAGATGCCGCATCGCCTCGACGCCGAAAATGAACAGGAAGACCCGGACTGTCGCGAA
>JAHFUJ010000156.1:6744-8613 GCA_023265105.1 Acidobacteriota bacterium | reverse complement strand
GCATCGACGCGAAATGCCAGCTCGAGTCCGGGCAGGATCCGGAAGAGGACAACTTGTGGCGCGCGATCCGCCAGGATGTCGGGGATCATCGACGCCACGCACACGACCTGAAGGACTCCGGCGGCAATCGACCAGAATTCTCGCAGGTTGGCGCGGCGCTCCCCCGTCCCCACGATGAGGAGCACGCCCACCGTCGAAACAAGAATCGCGAGTAGAGGCTTGATTGAAAATACAGCGACGGGGTCCATACCTGGCGTCACCACTTCAGTTGGGTGAGGTCCTCCACGTTCAGTCCCGGCCTGTTTCGACTCAGCGCGAGCACCAGGCCCAAACCGACCGCTGCCTCGGCGGCGGCCACGGCAATCACAAAGAGAGCCAGGATCTGGCCGCGCTGGTCCTGCAGTTGATAGCTGAAGCCAGCCAGGCTGACGTTGACGGCATTGAGCATGATCTCGACTGAGACGAGCATGAGAATGATGTTGCGCCGGCCGAGGAAGCCGATCAGGCCAATCCCAAAGAGGACCGCGCTCAGTCCCAGACAAGCGCCCACGGGCACCATCAGGACTCGATCTTTCTCTTGGCGACAACGACCGCGCCGACGATGGCGGCCAAAAGGATGAGCGATGCGATCTCGAAGGGCAGCGCGAAGTCGGTGAAGAGCGCCGTTCCGACGGCGGAGAGGCTGCCAAGCGGCGGGCCTCCGGCTGCCGTACGCTCCGTCGTCGGCAGGAGCCCCGGTTCACGGGCGTGCCATGCCAGGGCCGCGAACGCCAACCCGGCGGCGGCGCCGAGCGGCCAATGGGCGCCGAATCGCGGCCCCGCCGCCTCGCGTGGCAGGTCAAGCAGCATGAGAACGAACAGGTAGAACACCAGGATGGCACCCGCGTACACAATGATCTGCACGGCTGCCAGGAATTCCGCACGCACAAGGAGGAAAATTCCTGCGACGTGCAAGAAGAGGGCGAGCACCCAGAGCACGCTATGAACAGGATTCCTGCGAGTCACGGCCAGCGTCGCGCTCGCGACGCTGCCGGCCGCTAGATAGTAGAAGGCAATCTGTACCGCAAGGGTTGCCATTTGGCGCTTGATTTAGGCGGGGTACTTACCCGTGATGTAGTCCTCAAGCTGATGGATCGCGAGGTCCTGGGCCGTAATGATCCAATTGACGAGGTCACCAATCGAGACCACGCCGACAACCCTTCCCCCCTCCACGACCGGCAGGTGACGGCAGCGCTTGTCCGTCATGCGTTGCATGCACTCATCAATCGCGGTCCTCAGGTTCACGGTGACGGCCGGACTGGACATGATCTCGCTGACCTTCAATTCCTTTGAGGAATGCGCCTTGAGGATCACCTTGCGCGCGTAGTCGCGTTCGGAAATAATCCCAACAAGATCGGGCCCGTCCATGACGACAAGCGCTCCGATATTCTTATCAGCCATCTGCTCCAGAGCGTCGTAGACCGTGACGTCAGGGGCGATAGAGTACACCTGCGACCCCTTCTGCTTGAGGATGCGCTCGACTGGTTCATGGAGTTCCACCGCGGAGCCTCCCCGGATCGGATTGCGATAGGGCGGCAGGCATTCTAGCATATTGCACCCGCCGCCTGGGCCGCTCACTCACGCCTATTCCCACAGCCACGCCGCGCCGCGGACGCCGCTCGAATCGCCATGCGCCGCGCGTACGAGCCGCGTACCGATCCGATCGGAGAAAACGTACGGCGTCCACGCGGCGCGGGCAGCGGATTGTGTCCCCACTCGCCAGCAATGTACAAGGCTCTACCACTGAGAACACGGAAATAAGACAGGAGGACACGGCAGAGTCATTGTGGTTTCCGGTGATCTCCGTCGTTGTTCCGTGACCTCCGTGGT
>JAHFUJ010000156.1:0-6644 GCA_023265105.1 Acidobacteriota bacterium | reverse complement strand
GTTGTTCCGTGACCTCCGTGGTAGGGCTCTTCTCTTGCTTCGCGATGCGATTGACTCGCGCTGAATTCGTCACGAGAATGGGCGAAGAGATTCTTCATGCCTGAAGCGGTCATCGTCTCCACGGCCCGCACGCCGCTCTGCAAGAGCTGGCGCGGCGCGCTCAACATGACCCACGGCGCCAAGATGGGCGGCCACGTGGTGAAGCACGCGATCGAGCGCGCCGGGCTCGACCCGAGCGAGATCGAAGACGTGATCATGGGGTGCGCCTATCCCGAGGGGGCGACCGGCGGCAACATCGCGCGCCAAATCGCCCTCCGCGCCGGTTGTCCGGCGAGCGTGCCCGGCATGACGGTGAATCGCTTTTGCTCCTCGGGTCTGCAGACGATCGCGCTCGCCGCCGAACGCATTCTCGCGGGCGAAGGAGATGTCTTCGTTGCCGGCGGCGTCGAATCGATTTCGCTCGTGCAGAACGAGCGGAACAAGTACCACTCCGAAGACGACTGGCTGAAGCGTCATAAGCCGGAGATCTACTGGCCGATGCTCGTCACCGCCGAAACCGTCGCCAAGCGCTACGGCATCGATCGCGAGCGTCAGGACCGCTACGGCGTGGACAGCCAGCTCAAGGCCGCCAAGGCGCGTGGCGAGGGAAAGTTCAGCGACGAGATTGTCCCGATCGTCACCAAGACGAAGGTCGTGGACAAGAACACGGGCGTCGAGACCATCAACGAGGTGACCGTGTCCGACGATGAAGGCATTCGTCCGGACACGACCTATGAAGGGGTGTCCAAGATCAAACCGGCGATCGATGGCGGCGTGATTGCTGCCGGCAACGCCAGCCAATTTTCAGACGGCGCTTCGGCCTGCGTCGTCATGAGCGACAGCGCCGCGGCGAAGAAGGGGCTGAAGCCGATGGGCGTGTTCCGCGGCTTTGCGGTCGCGGGGTGCGAGCCCGACGAGATGGGCATCGGTCCGGTGTTCGCGGTTCCAAAGCTCCTTCAGCGAACGGGCACGTCGCTCGACGACATCGGCCTGTGGGAGCTCAATGAAGCGTTTGCGGTGCAGGTGATCTACTGTCGCGACCGGCTCGGCATCCCCAACGATCGGCTCAATGTCAACGGCGGCGCGATCGCGGTCGGCCATCCGTACGGCATGACGGGCAGCCGCCTGGTCGGTCACGCGCTCATCGAGGGACGGCGCCGCGGCGTGCGATACGTTGTGGTGACGATGTGCGTCGGCGGCGGCATGGGAGCGGCGGGACTACTCGAGGTCGCGTGACCCTCCTGCCAGCTCGCGATCGAGATTGAAGCGTTCGACGAGATAGGGAGTAAGAGGCGGGGAAGCACAGATGGGTTCGCACTTGAATGCGCGACGCCGGCGATCCGGATCCGCGGCGGTCGCGGCCGGGCTCGTGCTGGCGACCGCTGCCTACGGGTGGCGTGGGCAAACGGAAGATGGCAGCTGGCAGGGTGCCCGTCGCCGGATGGTGGACACGCAGATCGCGGCGCGCGGCATCCGCGACCCCGCAGTTCTGGCGGCGATGGCCCGCGTGCCTCGGCACTTGTTCGTGCCGCCAGCACTTCGCAATCGCGCGTACGAAGACAGGCCGCTTCCGATCGGCCACGATCAGACCATTTCGCAGCCGTTCATCGTGGCCTACATGACGGAGGTACTTCGGGCCAATCGCGACCAGACCGTGCTCGAGATCGGAACCGGCTCAGGCTACCAGGCCGCCGTGCTCGCGGAGCTGGTTCGCGAGGTCTACACGATTGAGATCCTCCCCGAACTGGCCGACCGCGCGCGTCGGACCCTCGCCGAAGCCGGTTACCGCAACGTCCATGTGCGTACGGGGAACGGCTATCTCGGGTGGCCGGAACGCGCGCCTTTTCCGCGCATCATCGTGACCGCGGCTCCAGAGAAGATTCCCCCGGCGCTTCTGGATCAACTGGCCATCGGTGGAACGATGGTGCTGCCGGTCGGCACGGCGTTTCAGGAGATGACGATCGTCACGAAGTCGACGCGCGGCGTCACAGAAAGAAAGACGCTACCTGTCAGCTTCGTGCCCATGGTTGGCAAACCCCAGTAGTCACGAGTCGCGCCAACGACCGGGACCTCACGGAACTACCCAATTCACTACCTAATTAACTAGTCCAACTTAGTCCAACAGGGTTTATCCGCACTGAGCCCGCGCTGGCGCTGGCCCCGATCGTCGGTGGCAGTGCGGATGAAACCCTATTCGTTGGCCGACAGAACACTCGGAAACGAGAGGCTTACGGGTCAGCGCTCAAACGGCCAGCTCACGCCGGCAGAGATGGCGTGGCCCGCGTGCGTATCCGTTCCGGTCGCGTAATGTGTGTAGGAAGCGAAGACGTCGAATTGCGGGAACGAGTACGAGACGCCACCAACGATATGGAAGTTGCTGTCTTTCAGGAGCCGGTCGAACTGCTGAATCTGCTCGTCCGTCACAACCTCGGTCGAACGAAGCCCCCCGTGTGATTGCTGCCAGGAAAATGCGACGCGACTGGAGAGCTTCCGTGTGATGACGACGCCCGTTTCGAGCGAGATGTTACTCCGATCGTTCGGGAGATCGAGCACCCTCTCGACGAACGCGTACGAATAGCTGGCTGAGATCGACAGCCTGTCGGAAATCGCGTCGAGACGCTGTCCGGCATCCACGGCGATTCGGACCTCGTTGAGGTTTCGCCCGACCACAGCCTCACCGAAGTAGTCGTAGTTGTGGGTCGGAGTCCCGAAGGACACAGAGGGCGTGAGCGCAAAGGCCCCGTTGGCGAGGTTATAGCGCACCGTCGCCCCGAGATCCTGCCACGCGTGATTCCAGCAGAAGCACTCGTCGAGCGGCAATCCAAACAAGCTGGGTTCAGGGCCGATGTACTTGGATGCGATGTAGGGAACGCCGAACGAAAACGAGAAGCGGTCGGTGACGGCATAGTCGAGGCTGAACAGCACGCCTCGACTCGCGCTGTCGTACCCTCGGAGCATCGAGCCGTCGGTCAGTCGATGCCCCGTATTGTCGATCGTCTGATAGACAGAGCTGACGACGCCAACGCGGGCCGGTGGCACCCAGGCCTGAGCGGAAGCCTGTGACGCACCCGCACCCAGCATCAGGAGGGAGAGGAAGGTGCGAGTCGCCCTCCGCGTCGCCACGGGTCGGGCACGCTTCATTGGGCGCGTGAGTCTCAGGCCGCGGACTTCGTCCGAAGCTTTTCTTTCAGCGCCAGGGCATCGTCGACCGCCTGCAGAAAGGCCTGGCTCTTGACCGGTCCCTTGAGTACGCGCTGATAGTCTTTCTTAGCCTGCGCAAGCTCAGTACCTGTGGCGTTGAGCAGAACCGGAAGGATCATCGGGCCCTTATTGCCCTGGAGCCGGCCGCGCACGGCTGTGCTGTCGGTCAGGTCAGCCACGACGAGGTCCCAGCCGCCCTGTCGCAGCGCCTCGTCGAGTTCGCTGGCGCCTTGGGCCAAGGTTGGCATGTAGCCGGCCTTGAGCAGCGTGGTGTCGGGTTCCGCCTTTGCGAGAGTCGTGGACAAGGTCGAACTCGCGCTGGCGTACACGAGGATGTTGGCCCCCTTACGTGCGAGCCCCGCGCGTTGGAAGCGCGTACCGCGACTGACGACGAGGAACTTGTCGCCACAAGCAAGCAGGTCGGCGCCCCAAGTCGCCGCACACAAAAGAACACCGACCGCGAGCCAGGTCTTCCTCATGGTTCCGCTCCTTTGGTCGTGATCTGATTGATCAGCATGAAGGTAGTCGACCGTGCTCGGGGCTGTCAAGACGCAAGCCGGTCATAAGCCGGTCAGACCCGAGCCGGTCACCGGCCGGTCAGGGCAACCCGACACGCTGGACCGCCCTTCCGAACCGCGGGTCGGCCCGGACGCTCTCCCATACGGGATCGACCTTCAGAAAGACCAGGCCGGGCGACCGATCGGCGAACGCAGCGTCGAGATACTGAAAGGCGAGTTCCTTCTCGCCGAGTTGGGCGTAGACCCGGGCGAAATCAAGGGGGGACACATAGCTCGTGGCTTGCCTCTCCTTGAGCGCCTCCAACTGGAGACGCACCCACGCCTGATCGACTTGACGGTATCCCGGTTCGCCCCGCGCGGTGGCAAACAGCGAGTCGAGCCGATCGTCGCCGGCCAAGGCATGCGCTTTCCGCCGGGCTGCAAGTGCCTCGTCGAAACGTCCCTGCCGCGAACGCGTCTCTGCCAGGCCGAATAACGAATTCGGGTTTTCCGCATCCAGTTGGCTGGCGCGCTCGTAGAGCGCAGCGGCGGCATCGAGCTGCCCGCCCCGCAGCAGGTAGTCCGCCTCAAGAGTGGCCAGATATCCTCTGCGCGGATCCAGCTCCCGTGTCCGGCGCGCCAGCTGCAGCGCCTCATCCAGCCGGCCGAGCGCCCAGCGCTCGACGGCGAACGCTCGAAGAAACTGGGGCTCGAAATCGCCAACCGGCGTCTGCAGGACGCGTTGCCGTGCACGCTCGGCGCCCGCCCAGTCCCAATCGAAAAAGAACGCCAAAGCATGCGCCATCACCTGCGCCTCGGGCAGATCGGGATCGATCTGAAGGGCCTGCCGCATGTAGCGATTAACCTGCGGCCACGCGTCGGTCGGCCGCTCGAGCCCATCGGTCACCATCATGGCGTAGTTGGCGCTGAGCGACGCGTATGCCAGCGCGAACTTCGGGTCGCGAACGACCGCCCGCTCCAGCAGCCCCCGTGAAGACAGGTAGTCCTCTTCGGTGGCGCGCCGCTGGAGGAACCCGGCCTGCAGGTACAGATCGTACGCATCCCCGTCGCTCGTGGGATGCCGTACGAGCCGCTGGCGTTCGCTCTCGCTCAGCCGTACACGCAGGCCGTCGTTCATGATCGCGCTGGCGATTTCATCCTGGACGTCGAGCAGCTCCGCGGCGTCGCGGTTGTAGTCGTGAGTCCAGAGCTGCCTGCCCGTCGCGACGTCGAGGAGTCGAGCGGAGATGAGCAGACGCGGCCCATCCCGCTGCAGTCTACCGGCGAGGATGGTTTCTACACCGAGCTGTCGTCCGGCGGTCAGTGGATCCGCCGTGCGCCCCTTGAGGGTGAGCACCGAACTGAGATTGTTGACCTTGAGCGACGGGAGGCTGGAAATCGTCCGGATGAGGCTGTCGGCAATTCCATCGCACAGATACTCGAAGTCCGCGTCCTTCGCCACGTTCTCGAGCGGCAGGACCGCCAGCGTTCGCACCGCGATACCGCCCGGCCACAGGCGCCATGCAACGAGGCCGGCCGCGGCGACTAGGAGGGCGGCGCCGGCAGACCCGATTGCGCCTCGACGGGTGATTGTCTGCCTGCGTGCTGGAACCTTCTTCGCGACCGGAGCCGACTCGGGCAGCGGGACCGCCGGTAAAAAATCGCGACCGGTCTGAATCGCGTCGATTGCGGCACGCACGTCGCCGACGAGCTGAACACGGCGCTCGGGATCCTTGGCCAGGCACTGTGAGATCAAGGCCCGCAACGCGACAGGAACCGTCCCCGCCAGATCGGCCGGCGGGTCTCTGAGAATTGACGAGAAGAGCTCCGGAACCGTCGCGCCGTGGAACGGCTTGGCGCCCGCTGCCATCTCGTATAACAGCACTCCGAGGCTCCAGACGTCGGTGCGCGCATCGGTCGCCTCGCCGCGCACTTGTTCGGGTGCCATCGCGTAGGGCGTCCCAGCCGCTATACCCGATCGCGTCAGCGAGGCCAACGTCGTCACATCCGCCAGGAGCATGTCGCTACGCCGCGCCAGGCCGAAATCAACGATCTTCACCCGGCCGTCCCTGGTGAGCATCGCGTTAGCCGCTTTGAAGTCGTGGTGCACGACACTGTGGTCGTGCGCGTACGCCAGCGCGCCGGCCGCCTGAAGCGCGTAGCGAAGCCCCTCGTCGAGCGGCAGCGCTCCCTCGTCCAGGCGATCACGGAGCGAGCGGCCGTCGACGTACTCCATCGCGATGAAGGCGGTGCCTTGGGCGTCGCCGACCTCGTAAATCGTGCAGATGTTAGGATGATTCAGGGCGGCAGCGCTGCGAGCCTCGCGCAGGACCCGCGCGCGCGCCGCACCGCCGTCGCCGGCAGCCGACACGATCTTCAGCGCCACGGGACGATGGAGCACGGTGTCGTGCGCCAGAAAGACAGCGCCCATCCCACCGCGGCCGAGCAGGCGCTCGATCCGGTAGCTGCCGAGGATCGTCCCCGGGGCCGCGACGCCGTCGACAGTCTCGGAATCCGAGTTCTGAGTCTCGTCGGCGATCAGCGACTCAACCTCCCGCCGCAGAGCGGTATCGTCGCCACATGCCGCATCGAGAAAAGCACGGCGTTGCTCGGCGGCTAACCGCCGCGCCTCGTGGGAGAGGAGCGAGATTCGCTGCCGACGGTCCGTGGCCATAGTCATCTATTCAAGGCGCTGGGCTCTCGTCTGGCCATCATCCAGTTCGCGACTCGCTCATTTTAGTCAGTTGGACGCACCTTTCATGCCCGCGCTTCGCCTCGGACAACGCGCCGTTCGCGCGCCGCGCCTGGCCCTTCAACACGCTGCAGCGGCCGTTGACGAGCGCCGGCACGGCGTGGTTCCAGGCTTCCAGCAACACCAGGCTGAGGCTTTCAAAGGGCGACGGCACC
>JAHFUJ010000448.1 GCA_023265105.1 Acidobacteriota bacterium | reverse complement strand
GCGAGCGGCGCTATCAGGCGGCGGTGCAGGCGGGGCTGCACGATCTCCCGGTGGTCGTGCGCGACGTCGACGAAACCGAGATGCTGGAGCTGGCGCTGATCGAGAATCTGCAGCGCAAGGACTTGACGCCGTTCGAAGAGTCGGAGGCGCTGCAGGGGTTGGCCGAGCGCTGCGGGTACACGCACGAGGATCTCGCGCGGCGACTCGGAAAATCGCGTACCTCGGTCACCGAGTCGCTCGCCCTCAACGCAATGCCCCACGTCGTCAGAAACCTCTGTCGGCTGGCCGACATTTCCTCTAAGTCGTTGCTGCTGCAGGTCGTTCGGCAGGACACCGCGGAAAAAATGACCGCGCTCATCGAGAAAATCGCCAGTCAGGGCGGCGCCACCAGGCGCCAGCTGCGCGAGGCGACCGCCACGCGGAGGGTGGGCCGCCCGAAGCACTACCTGTTCGCGTACCGCCCGCCGAGCAAGGCGTTCAATCTGAAGCTCAGCTTCTCCAAGAGCCGCGCCAGCCGGGAAGAGATCATCGACGCCTTGGAAGCAATCCTCCGCGATCTGCGCAAAGCGAAATAGGAAACCGTGTCAATTCGTCAGGTGCCGTCGGCGCCCAAGGGCGCCCAAGGGCCTCAGAAGGGGGCCGTTTTCCAGTATTCGTGCTGGGTCTGATAATGGATGTTATGTTAACCTACGACTAGCCTGCCGCGGAACCGGCCCGGCCTTCGACCTCGAGACCTGTGCGCACCTCTATTCGAATTTCTTTCCGCCCAGATACACAGCCTGGACGCCGCGCATGTTGACGATGTTGTCGAGTGGATTTCTGTCGAGCACCAACAGGTCGGCGGCTTTGCCCTTGGCCAGCGTGCCGAATTCCCTGTCGACGCCCAACGCCTCCGAGGCGCCCTTCGAAAACGCCTGGATCACCTGCATCGGCGTCAACCCGGCCTGCACCATCAGCTCCATCTGCCGGTGCTCGAAGAAGCCCTGGATGAAATAGCGGTCGGCGGCGCCGCCGCTGTCGGTGCCGAGGGCGATACGGACGCCGGCGTTCGACAGCTTCTTGAGGTTGATCGTGTCGAGGGCGAACGCGCGCCTGTTCCGAGCCAGCTCGGGATCGTTGGCTTGCTCTTCCCGCTTCTTGGTCTTGAGCAGCGTCAGCCGGTCCGCCGACAACCCCTTGCGAAAGAACGGATCGTCGATCCAGGCCGGTGATTCGGCGTAGACGAACATCCCTTCCTCGCGCGTGAGCGTGGACACCACCGAGATGTTGCGCTGCTTGAGCGTCGAGATGAAATCGGCGTCCAGTTCCTGATCCCGCACGTTGTGAACGAGAATGTTCACGCCCTGGTCGACCATCCGCCGGGCGTCCGCATATTCATAAATGTGGGCCATCGTGATCTTCCCGTGCTTGCGCGCCTGGTCCATGACCGCCGCCGTCACCTCGGGATTGATTTTCGCAATCCGGCCGTTCTGGCTGTCGATCCACACTTTGACGAAATCCGCGCCCTTGGCGACGATCTCGTCGACCTTCGCGCGCGCCGATTCCGGCGTGTTGTATTCGGTCGTGGACATGAAGCGGTACTTGACCGTGAGGATTCGGGCGCCGCGGAGATTGCCGCGCTTCTGCTCGGCCTTGTACTCGGCGATGTCGTCGGCGTCGACGGCCATGCTGGTCGTGGTGGTCACGCCGTAGAGAGCGTATTGACGCAACTCGGGGTCGCGATTGGCGCCGACGTGGCCGTGGGCGTTGATGATGCCGGGCACGACGAACTTGCCGGTGAGATCCAGAACAGTGGCGCCCGACGGCACCGCAATCCTAGCCGAGGATCCCAGGTCGCGAATGCGGCCGTTCTCCATGACGAGCGTGACGTCGTTCTGCGGCGCCGCGCCGGTGCCGTCGATGAGGGTGGCATGCGTGAGAACGGTCACTTGAGCCGACGCGCTCACCGTGAGTGACAGTGCCGCCGCCAGCATGATCAGCGTGCTCGTCTTCTTCATATCGACTCCTCCCAGGGACTCAGACTATACCCCAGCAGGCCGTGGAAAAGGCCCTGCGACCCACGAGACACAGAACAATTGGGCCACACGCCACCGAGACACCGAGAGAAGAATTCTTCTCTGTGACTCCGTGGCTCTGTGGCCTCTTGTTCTCTGTGCCTCCGCGACTCCGTGGCGGATTTCTTTGTGTCTCGCGGCCCGCGCGGACCTGCACCACGGGCCGCTAAGCGGTCCAGTTTCGCGCATCGAGACGCTCGTCCGGTACCTCTGCCTCGATCGGACGGTCGCTGGGGTGCCGCTCCACTTCGGCGCCGCCGACGCCGTGGACCGCGATGAAAAACGCGAGCACGGCGCCCGCTTTGGCGGCCACGTCTACGAGCGGTACCGCCAGCTCCAACACCGTGCCGGCCGCCACCTGTGTCCCGCCGGTTCCGCGCTCGACCCAATGCGGCGCCTCCGATCGGCGGTCCCAGAACGCGCCGCCTACACGTCCGAGCGTCTCTTGCACCGAGAACCGAACGCCCTCCGGTTGCAGGAACTCCAGCGAGAACCGGTAGCCGTCTGCCAGCAGATCCGCGATCCGCCCGGCCGCGTCGAGCCGCACGTACAGGCGGTCGCGGTCGAACCCGTACTGCACGAGCGTCAACACAGGTCCGCGATGTTCGGAGGGGTGCATGGCCCCGGCGACCGTTCGAATCTCGACGCGGCCGGCACCGAGCCATTCAAAGTAGCTCGT
>JAHFUJ010000447.1 GCA_023265105.1 Acidobacteriota bacterium | reverse complement strand
CGAAGATCATCGGGTGCAATGAGGCTGACGATACGGTCGATCTGAGTGTATTCCCAGACCCATCCAAGCGCGGCTGTCGCCGCCTCAGTCGCAA
Source organism: Acidobacteriota bacterium (assembly GCA_023265105.1). Lineage (GTDB taxonomy): Bacteria > Acidobacteriota > Vicinamibacteria > Vicinamibacterales > CAVVIG01 > JAHFUJ01. The sequence goes on along the minus strand of JAHFUJ010000447.1, from coordinate 2,640 downwards.
AGCCGTGGCCCCATCGGGAGCGGTGAAGGACCCAGCCGAGATCGACACCGGGCCATTGTCTCTGCGGATGGTAAAAACCGACACAGCCGATCACGTGTCCCGTCACCTTCTCGATTACAGACCAATGACCGTATCCGCGCAGCTCCCACTGGCGGAGCATGTCGTTGGTCTTCTTCAACGCCAGGTCGAGACCGCCAGGCGGTTCGAGCAATGTGACCTGCTTCCGCTCCACGACCTCCGGATCCCAGAAGATGCCCATCAGGGCCTCTGCATCCGCCAGCTCCGGCACGCGCAGCAGGAGGCGAGATGTTTCGACCGAATTGATCGGGAAGGCCAAAGCGTTGACCAGTCTAAAACATATGGAATGATGCTTTCCCCTCCACACTTGAGTCGTCTGGGCCGACAACGAGACGTTGATGCATGTACGCGGTGTCGGACCGAAGATCGCAGCGAGGCCAGGGTCGCGCGCCCGCCATCGCGAGCACTTGCGCGATGATATCAATATATGCAGGACGCGTATCGAGCCGTGTACACCGTGGGCTTTGCCGACGTGGTGTACGTGCTCCACGCGTTTCAGAAGAAGTCGACGAAGGGTATCGCTACTCCGAAACGGGAGATCGATCTCATCCGCAAACGGCTCGCTATGGCGGAGCAGCGAGATATGGAGAGGCGCAAAAGAAATGGCGAAGAAGAACCGCGGCATCAAGGTTGAGCCGAGCAGCGGCAACGTGTTTGCGGATCTGGGGTTCCCAGACCTGGAACTGGAACTGTTCAAGGCCACGCTGATGCTGCAGATCTGGCGATGTCAGCGTCCAATCCGTCGGCCGTGTCGCAGTCGGGCACCGTCATGCCCACGTGCCTGCACCCACTTCGGTTACTTGCGTGTGCGCACAGGATTCACGACGGCCATCTGTCCGACGAGCCTGTTCGAATCGGCGTTGGATTTCGGCCGGAATTTCTGAGATCGGTCGTTCGCGACCTCGGTCACGTAGAGGTTCCGGTCCGAATCGACATGAATCTGATGGACCCCGTCGAACTGTCCCGGCAGCGCGCCGTGCCCGCCAATGTCGAGGATGTAGTGGCCCTCGAGGTCGTACTTCACGAGCCGGTCGGTGGTCCAGTCTGCCACCCACACGTGATCGTCCTCAGTCACGATGTGAGCCAGCACCGATGAGTTATAGCCGGTCGGCCACATCGTCAGGAACTTGCCGTCCTCGTCGAAGACCTGCATCCGGTGGTGCTCGCGGTCGGCCACGAAGAGCCTCCGATCGCGGCTGATGCCGATGCTGTGCACCGACCAGAACTCGTACGGCTTGGGGTTGGCGGGATCCACCGGCGGCTGTCCCCAGTCCTTGATGAACTTGCCGTTCGGGTCAAACTTCGCCACGCGCACGCCGGCATAGCCATCGGCCACGAAAAACGTCCCGTCGGGCAGCCAGGCGATGTCGGTCGGGCGATTGAAGTTGTTCGGCCCGCGCCCCGGAACGCCTCGTTCGCCCATCGTCTTCAGCAGCGCGCCGTCGTGGGTGAAGATGTTGATCTGGTGCATGTCGTCGTCGATGATCCAGATGCGCTTCTCCCGGTCGTACGGGTTCATCAAGATCTTGTGAGGCCCGCGGCCCATCTCGCCGAGTCCCGTGCCCCGTGGCGGCGCCAGATAGCGGTCGTGCTGCAGCCACTCCTCAACCGTTCGGCCGTCGCGATCGACGGCGAACACGAGGTGGTGGCGACGCATCTTGTACGGGTAGGGCGTGCCGGAGTAGTCGCGCCTGCCGGTATTCGTCCTGCGGGGGTTGAGGAGGCACGCACACGTCCATGGCGCAGCACCAGGCGGCAGCTCGATCTCGCCGCGCTGCATGACCCAGACCTTGTCCGGACTCTCGGCCCAAACGCCGGCGCCCGATCCCCATGTCCAGCCGTCATGCGAGAGATCGGTGTCGGGTAACGGCTTCGGCCAGGGTACGACCGGCTCGTAATCACCCATATCAACTTTTTGGGCCGGCTGCTGAGCCTTTACTCCCGTACCGATCGCCAGCTCTCCGATGAGGGCAAGTGCGACCAGCACCACGGCAGCAAAGCTAGTGATGAGCCTTCTCGCGCGCATTGGGACCCTCCTACCGTGGCGCAATACTGCCTTTGCGGCCGGCGCCTGTCAAACGAAACCCGCGAGACAAGGCGAGAAACCCTTGACGCGGGGGCAAGCCGGAGTGTTGACTATGGTCCTATGAAGACTATCCCCATCACAATGCTGTCCTCTGCCGTGGCGATCGCGCTCATGGTGCCGGGTCTCGCTCGAGGAGCGGAGGGAGCGCAAGGCCAGGCCCAGAGAGGCGGACAGGGCCAGGCGGTTCCCGCGGCCGCCGACGCAAAGGTGCTGGCGCGGGTCCGCGTGCCGACGGCTCATGCCAACATCCACTCGGGTCCGAATTCGGGGAACGAAGTGCTCGTGCTTGCGCCGAAGGGCACCGTCATGTCGATGATCGGGCGACGCGGTGAGTGGATTCAGGTCCAGCTTGCTCCCGAACTCCGGAAGACGGGCATCCTGATGCGCTGGTACAAGAATGAGACCAGCGGCTGGATGCACGATTCCACGGTGGAGTTCCTCACGCCCGAAGCGAAGCCCGACGCGAAGTAGGAGAT
>JAHFUJ010000155.1 GCA_023265105.1 Acidobacteriota bacterium | reverse complement strand
TCGAATCCATATGATCGCGAACGCGCTCTAGCAGGACGCGGTGGTTGCTGGGGTGTCCCAACGCCTGCCCGAAGGCCGGTCGGCGCTGGATGAACGCAGGCTGGCTTACGTAAGGAGCGAGGCTCTAGTATACCTTATTTATGCGGCCGCCGCAGCATGGCGGCGCGATCCATGGCGGCGCGATCCAATGACTTGAGGAGCCCCGGGGCGATCGAATGTTCGCTGCCGTGGGCGACCGTGATGCGCCTGGCATCCTGGTGACCTGGATTCAACAGGACGTTGAAGGTCTCGGGAACGACCGCCGACGGGACGACCGGCAGTTGGACGCGTTTCGAGCGGCTGTTTCCGGACGGCTTTTCAGGGTTGTGAAGGCCTCACTGTCTCCTGTCGCGCGAAATCTAAACAGTTATCGCGGCCACAGCCACGCGAAGACGGCTCCCGTCACCGCCCCGTAATTCAGCGAATCGAACGTCGATCGGAGCGTCGTGCCCCAGCTGCGGCGAACCAGATCGAAAGCTGGGGCAGCGTTGGCCGTTGGGAATAAGTAATGAGAGCGCGCGGCCACGGCCCTCTCGCCTGAGATGGCCCTGCGGCTGGAACGAGCCTTCGGGACAGACCGGCAGAAGTCGCGTGCAGCTGATGTGGTAAAATGCTAACACTTATCAATGACTGCAAGCAAAACGCCACACCGTGGGAAGAGCTCGCGTAGTCGTCTTCTAGACCTGGCTCGAAGGCGCCCGTTCCTGAGAGCCCGTGACGCCACCGCTCTGGGGATACATACCGAAACCCTGACCCGCATGGCCCGAGCCGGCGAGCTCGAACGAGCAGGCTCGGGACGGTACCGTCTCGCCACCAGAGATGTCAGCGAGAATCACGCACTGGTTCTGGCTGCGAGCGCCGTTTCAGCAGGAGCAGTGTGCCTGACGTCTGCTCTCCGCTTTCACAACATCGGGGCGCAGGTACCGGGGGAGGTCTGGATTGCAGTGCCCCGTGGTACACGGATTCCGACCATCAGCTATCCGCCTCTTCGGATCATTCGAGTATCGAGAGCGCTTTTCGATCTAGGCATCGAGCAACATCGACTTGAAGGACAGACCGTACAAATCTACAGCATCGCCCGCACGGTCGCGGACTGCTTCCGGTTTAGGAACACGGTCGGCCTGGACGTCGCCCTCGAGGCGCTTTCCGAAGCGTGGCGCGGAAAGCGCCTCAACCTCGACGAGCTCAATCGGATCGCCAAGCGACTCCGCGTCCAGCGCGTCATGCAGCCCTATCTCGAAACGGTCGTCCTGTGAAGCCTGGTGGCCCTAAGAACATCGTCGCCTCGATTCAGGCACGGCTCGTCCGACGGAGCCACGAGCTCGACGTCGAACACCAGCTCACGCTGGCCAGATTCGGAGGCGAGCGTCTGCTGTACCGCCTTTCGAAGTCGGAATTCGCCGACCGCTTCATCCTGAAGGGTGCGGCACTCCTCCTCGTGTGGCTGGGCGAGGCCATCCGGCCGACGAAGGACGTCGACCTGCTCGGGTTCGGAGACACATCGGCTGAGGCACTGAAGCGGATCTTCGTCGCGCTGTGCGAGCTTCCCGCGCCTGAAGATGGTCTGACGTTCGTCGCTCAGTCCGTCCGCGTTGAGGCGATTCGCGAGGGGCAGGAGTACGGCGGCATGCGCGTCACGCTGATGGCGATGCTCGGGAACGTTCGCATCCCGTTGCAGGTGGATATCGGCGCGGGGGATGTCGTGGTGCCTCCACCCGAGACCATCGACAGCAGAACGAGTACGCGAACCGGCATCGACGTTCAAGATGGGCAGGCGTATCATGGCCGAACGACGACGATCCCGCCGGGTGATCGTGAAAAGCCGCAACATCGGCCACGTGCGGCGACCGCAGTACCTATTCTCAGGGCTCACCAAGTGCGGCCTGCGCGGCGCAGGCTTCATCATGGCGGGTCAGAACCGCCTTGCGTGCTTCGGTGCGCGCGACAAGGGCACGTGCACGAACCATTTGACCGTTAGCCTTGTAGGGCAACAGCTTCGATGGGCCGCGCCAGGTCCGACCAAACCGCCAGGCGATCGGCAATATCCTCCGGCAGTTCGATCGCAATCGAGCGCATGCGAACGCTCCACTGCTCCGATTCGCCATCAGGCGCTCTCATTCCCCGACACTCGCTAACGCACGATCCGCGAACTCGTCGTCCAGAACATCCCCGCCGCTATCGGCTCTTTGACCAGCGGGCGAGCTTGATCGATCTGCCGATTCTTCTTCGAACGCAGAACGACCCCAAGCGATCCGATGACCTGGATTTCGTGGGCCACGGCACAGCGCCGAGCGGTCGTCGAGAACCGCCCATCTCGGACGGCCGATACTGTGCGCGATCACTTGAGATTCACCCGGCCCAAGATCCCAGTGCTCGATGTGGGCCATGAGCTGCATGTCGTCGATGCGGTACTGCTCAGCCCACGCCATTGCCGTCGCCGCGGTCCGGTCTTTGTCCTGACCGGCGCGGACCTCTTCGATGACGGCGTTCGGAACCAGGATTGCGAGAGCCAGGTGGTCGATCAGATCGAGGCGGCCGATGCGGGAGAACGGAATGAGTGGTGAGGCGTTGACGACCCACGCCTCACTCACGGTGAATCTCGTCCTGCAGCTCCTCGGCCGTCACCTGCACGACGGGAATGCGCCGATGCGCGAGCTCGTCGATGAACTCCGCGCGGCTCGTGCCGGCGATCTCGGCCGCCTTCGACTGGGAGAGCTCGCCGTGCGAGTACCAGAGCAGTGCCGCCGCCACCCGCATCTCTTTCACGAACTCTTTCGGCGACAATCGCAGCGCCGAGAGCGCACCTTCCGGCACGTCGAACGTTATCGTGGGCATGGCCTTGGCCTCTCCAGCATCAGGATACCGCGTCGGCTGTTGAGAGCAAACGGTCGGAGGTCTGTACGCTCAACGGGGCGCCGAAGCGCCCCGCGAGGTTCTACCGATTGTCAGCCATTTGTCAGCCGACAGTTGAAAATTTGGTTGCGGGGGCGGGATTTGAACCCGCGACCTTTGGGTTATGAGCCCAACGAGCTACCGGACTGCTCCACCCCGCGTCATGAACTGAATGTCCAATCTTAGCACACGACTGCGGCATTCACCAGGGAGCCCGATCGATTCGGAGCGGATCGGTGCGGGGCCGCACCGGCGCCGCCTGACGCGCGTGCGCGCGCGCCCAAAGCACACGGAACCCGAGCAGCACGCCGACGACCAACGCGTAGGCGACGGGACGCTGCACGTCGGCCTTCACCTGCCACCAGTAGTGGATCACGCCGGCGGTGGCGGCCACATACACCAGCCGATGGAGCATCTGCCACCGCCGGCCGCCAAGCCGCCGGATCATGCCGGCCGTCGACGTCGCCGCCAGCGGCACCATCGACGTGAACGCGGTGAAGCCCATCGTGATGAACGGCCGCTTGTAGATGTCCGGCCCTATCGATGCCGCCAGGTCCCGGACGGTGCGCCACGCGACAATGCCGTTCGGAAAATCGAGCCCGGCAAACCGATCGAGGATGACGTAGGTCAGCAGGTGCAGCGTGCCGTAGAAGAACGCGAAAAGACCGATCATCCGCCGGAACCGGATGACGATGTTCCATCCGGTCAGCCGGCGCAGCGGCGTGACCGACAAGGTGATGCAGAGAAACCGCAGCGTCCAGACGCCAGTCTCGTTGGTGATATCGCTGAGTGGATTCGCGCTGAGGTGGCCCGTCAACGCCGCCCAAAGCAGCCACGCCACCGGGCCGAGGCTGGCGACAAAGATCGCAGGCTTCAGCAGCCGGGTCAATATTCTCCTATGCTCGTGGGGCCCTGCCTTTCCCATCGCGGCGGGGCCCCACCCCCGCCGCTGTTGCTCGGCGCGTTTGCACCTCGCAACGGCTCAAGGCTGTCACTCGCTCGCGCTGCGGCGCTCGTCATTCACTTCGCGTGGGGTCCCACCCCCACGCGGGCCGCGGGCGCTGACTCGCTCTCCTCGCGCGGGCCGCAGGCGCTTCTCCTCTGCTCAGTAATTGGCTTTGAGGTCCATGCCTGCGTACAGGCTCGCGACCTGATCCCCGTAGCCGTTGAACATCAGCGTCTTGCGCTTGAAGAACTCGCCGATGCGGCGCTCGGTGGCCTGGCTCCACCGTGGATGATCGACGTTCGGGTTCACGTTCGCGTAGAAGCCGTACTCGCGAGCCTGCTGGTCTTGCCACGTGTTCAGTGGCTGCTTCTCGACGAATCGGATCTTCACGATCGACTTGATGCTCTTGAACCCGTACTTCCACGGCACGTGGAGGCGGATGGGCGCACCGTCCTGATTCGGCAAGATTTCCCCATACAAGCCGACGGCGAGGATCGTGAGGGGGTGCATCGCTTCGTCCATGCGCAGCCCTTCGACGTAGGGCCAGCGCAATCCGCCGAACGCCGGCGGCAGGTGCGTGCCCGGCATCTGCATCGGATCGTACAGCGTCGTGAACTCGACGAACTTCGCCTTCGACGTCGGCTCGCAGCGCTTGATGAAGTTCGCGAGCGGAAAGCCGACCCACGGAATCACCATCGACCACGCCTCGACGCACCGGTGACGGTAGATGCGATCCTCGAGCGTCTCGCCTTTGAGGACGTCCTCGAGGTGATAGGCCGCCTTCTTGTTGCACTCGCCGTCGACGGTCACCGTCCACGGCTCGGTCTTCAGATTAGTCGCGAGCTCGGACGGCGAGTCCTTATCGGTCCCGAACTCGTAGTAATTGTTGTAGGTGGTGATCTGCTCCCACGTGTTCGGCTTCTCGCTGGCGCTGAGCGGGCTGCTCTTGACACCGCTCAGCTTGCGCTTATGGGCGGCCGCCTGGCTGGCCTGAAGGACCGCCTCGGTGCCGAGGACGGCTGTGGCAGCCGCCGCGACCGTCCCGGCCGCGGCACGCACGAATTCGCGCCGGTTCAGGTACAGCCGCTTGTCGGTGATCTCGGAGCTCGGAATGTCGGCGGGGCGTTTAATCAGCACAGGTCACCTTGCAATTATTATAAGCACAGACGCCGGCAAGCGGCGTTCGGATCCGCCCGCCGCCCTCGCCCGCCTGGACTCGAGCCCATCGAGGTCACTTGACGTCCCGCCAGGCCTTGCCCGCCGCGATTTGGCGGGCAAAACAGCCACGCGCACGCGCGTACGCCGTGCTGAGGGCGCCGACCGACACCGGCCGCAGCAGCTCGGCGTCGGCCGGACACGACTCGCGCGGCTGCGGCCGGAATGTCGGCGGGTCCGGCCGAGGGGGCATCGACCGGCCCCCCGCCACTCCGGGGGCCGCTGCCCCGAGGTCCGCGAAGTAAATCGCCGCGCCCTCGCGGACCCACACCGGCCGCCCTCCGAGCGCCGCGTCGGTCATGACGTGCACGAGCTGGTGTCGAATCGTCCGCTCGAGCACGCCGCGGTCGCGAAGCGTGGCGAGCGGCAGCAGATGCAGATCGCCGCCGACCACCGCGCCGGAGGTGTACCACGGCTGCCCGGTGGCGCCCTCGTAGCTGTCGGTGGTCGGATGAAACCGCAGCGTGACGCGCGCAGGCGCGGCGGCGCCGAGCGCGCGCGCCAGCTCGTCGCGCGAGCGGCGCGTCACATCCACAATCCGGCCCTGCTCGCCTTCGTCCTCGTCTGGCAACGACACGAACACCTCAGACAGCGCAGCGGTTGTCGCGGATCCTCCCGATACATCCGGCCGCGTGCTTCTAGGGTTAGACGCCTCCGCCGCGGTCGTGGTTACGCTTGGACCAGGCAATCCGATGTCCAGTCCCGGAAAATACCGGTCGAGGATCTCGGCCGCGTTCTTTCCCGCCGCCGCGAGCCCCACCGATCCGATCACGCAAAGACCGACTCCGTGCCCCGAGCCGTGTCCGCTGAACCGGTAGGCGTTGGCGACACGCCGGACGTCGAACGCGGTGCTCATGATCTGCTGCCACCCGAGCGTCCGCCCGACGACGACGCGCAGATCCTGTCCGGAGAGTTCCGCGGGCGTGAGGCCGTCGACGCGCAGCCGCGCCACGCGTCCCGAGGCATCACGCGCGACGATACGCACATCGCGCACGCGCTCGCCGCGAAAGCCGGCCGCACGAAGCGCCCGGACCAGATCCGACTCACCGATCTCTGCCTCCCACACCGGCGCGCCGCCGCAGGCATCGTCGGGTTGTGACGGAAGAAACGGCGGGTCCTCGGCGCCCGGCCAGACCGCGGAAGGGATCTCGGTCCGCCCGCCGCACGACGCCGAGTAATAGATGGAGGCCGGCGCACCCGCGCGGAGCAAGACGCGGCCGGCGGTTGCCGTCGCCGCGCGTTCGGTTGTCGCCGTCGCCGTTCTCAGCACCTGACAGTGCGTCTGATCGCACAGATCGAACCCGTCGGCACGATGCCGTCCGCGGTTCGCCAGGGCAAATGTGCGCACGGTGATGGCCAGCGCTTCGAGCGCGGCCGGCGGGCTGTCGCGCGCGGCCTCGCCGGTCAGCACGCCGGCGACGTAGGTGTCGAGCGGGATCGTGGCAACGGCGTAGCCGCCGCCGGGGCGCGCGATCCCGACGCGGAGTTGCAGTCGCGACGGATCGCCCGCGATCGGCTGCGTCGCCGTGGACGTCGCCATCGAGCCACAAAGGACCACGAGACACAACCATCGCCGCGTCCTCTGGGCCTTATGCCACTGCGTGTTCGCGCCAGCGTCTGGCAGTGGACTCGACATCGGCATGTGATGAGGGCCTCGCGTCCGTGTTGCCGAACTTCACCTATTAACATAGTCCATGCGCCCGTGCGACGAACGGCCGCGCCTGCTATAGTGGGGCGGAGGTTGCCTGGTGAAGGGTATCTTTGCCGCTTGGGGACGGATCCTCACGGGTCACACTCCAGCGCTCTCGATTGAAATTACGCGCGAGTGCCCCCTGCGCTGCCCGGGGTGCTATGCCTACGGCGACGACCATCTCGGCGGCGACGTCACCCTACGCGAGGTCCGGGATTTCAAGGGCCAGGCGCTCGTCGACGGCGTCCTCGCGCTGGTGGATCGGCACCGGCCGCTCCACGTCTCGATCGTCGGTGGCGAGCCGCTCGTGCGGTACCGCGAGCTGAGCGTCCTGCTTCCCCTTCTGTCGCGGAGACGCATTCACGTCCAGCTGGTCACGAGCGCCGTACGCGACATTCCGGAGGCGTGGCGCGGACTCGATCGGTTGAAGATCGTCGTGTCGGTCGACGGCCTGCAGCCGGAGCATGACGCGCGCCGTGCCCCGGCCACGTACGACCGCATCCTGAAACACATCGCCGGCCACCACATCACGGTGCACTGCACGGTGACGCGCCAGCAGGTGAACCGGCCGGGATACCTCGAAGAGTTCATTCGCTTCTGGTCGATGCGCGCTGAGGCGGGCACGATTTGGATGAGCCTGTACACGCCGCAGATCGGCGAGATCTCGGCCGAGCGGCTCAGCGCCGCGGACCGCGAGCGGGTCGTCGCGGATCTCCTGGCGCTGCGCCTTCGCTATCCCAAGTTGCGGATGCCCAAGGAGTTGATCGAGGTGTACGCCAATCCGCCACAGTCGCCCGCCGAATGCATCTTCGCGCGCACGACGTTGAGCATCTCGGCGGATCTGACGACGCGGATTACGCCGTGCCAGTTCGGCGGCGCGCCGGACTGCAGCAGCTGCGGCTGCCTCGCATCGGCCGGCCTCGCGGCTGTGGCGCGGCATCAACTCCTCGGCGTCGTCCCGGTCGGATCCATCCTCGCCGGCTCGATGAAGGTCGGCGCGCGGGTCAGGCGGCTGCGGCCGGTCGAGACGCACGCATGAGAGTTGCCACCACAGCCGGTCGAAAAGCGCGGTCGCTGCGCGAGTTCGTGCGGGGGCTCACCCACACCGCGCACCCGCTGCTCGTCCAGATCATCCCGATCCGCCGCTGCAACATCGACTGCGGGTACTGCAACGAGTACGACAAAGTGTCGGCGCCGGTCGACGCCGACACGATGCGCCAGCGGATCGACCGCCTGGCCGCGCTCGGCACGTCGGTCGTCGCCTTCAGCGGCGGCGAGCCGATGCTGCACCCGGATCTCGACGCGCTCATCGCGCACATCCGGCGGCGCGGCATGATGGCCGGCCTCATCACCAACGGCTACTTTCTCGTCCCGCAGCGGATCGACGCGCTGAACCGGGCCGGCCTCGACTTCCTGCAGATCAGCATCGACAACGTCGAGCCGGACGACGTGTCGAAAAAGAGCCTGCGGCTGCTGGACAGGAAGCTGCAGCACCTCAAAGAGCACGCGGATTTCGACGTCAACATCAATTCCGTGCTCGGCGGCGGGATCAAGGATCCGGAGGACGCGCGCACGATCAACGCACGCGCGCGCGCGCTCGGCTTTTCGACCTCCATCGGGATCATTCACGACCGGGCGGGCCGCCTCAAGCCGCTTGGCCCGATCGAACGCCGCGTGTACGACCAGGTGTCGGCCGCCATCAACGGACCGTGGCAGGTCTTCAAGAACCTTTACTCGGGGGTCCGCACGTTCCAGGACAACCTGGCCGACGGCAAGCCGAACGCGTGGCGGTGCCGGGCGGGGGCGCGCTACTTATACGTGTGTGAGGACGGCCTCGTGCACTACTGCTCGCAGCAGCGCGGGTACCCCGGCGTGCCGCTCGAGTCGTACACGATCGACGACATCAGACGCGAGTTCGCGACGCCGAAATCGTGCGCCCCGTACTGCACGGTCGGCTGCGTGCATCGTGTGTCGACGATGGATTTTTGGCGGAGACCTCAGACCGCCGCGCGGGTGGGACTTCAGCCCCGCCCGACGCGGTAGGCCAGACCCTGCCTGCGAACTGTCTCGGGCCGCAGGACGCGGCCCAGACCCCCTTGTTAGTGCCGAAAACGCTCGCGCCTCGCGACGACTTCGGTAATCCCGACTTCCAGCGCGTGAACGAGCGCGATCTCCTGCTTGTCGGCAGGAATATTCTGCAAGTACGCGACGATGGCAGGCCGCTCGATGGTCAGCTCGTGAATCGTCATCGTCGTCGCCAGCACTTGCACCGGGCGTTCAGTTGACGCTGCCATCGGCGCGAGAACCTCCTGCTGCGTGCCCGTAAACGCCACAGCACTATCCTCCTCGGGTCCACTTAGTTTGGCAGTGAACCCGCAAGCCTGAGGGGCAAACGTGGTGCCAACAGGTATCGGGGTAATATGGCGCATTTCAGAGCGCGATGTTACAAAATGAAGCATCCGAATAACGGAATTCGCGGACCCAAGGAGCAGCCACCATGGCCCTGCAGCCCGTCCTGACGTCTCTCTTTGCCGGAATGTTCGCGCGCTGCGCGTTCATCGCGCTCGCGCAGATGCTCAATCCCTACGGCCTGGCGATTGCCTTGGAGACCGCCAAGAAAGCCGCCGCCCCGGCGCTGGCCGAGGCGCGCAAGAACAACTGGACAATGGCCGTGGCCATCGTCGACACAGCCGGCCACCTTGTGTATTTCGAAAAGATGGACGCGACGCAGACCGGCAGCGTCGCCGTCGCGATCGACAAGGCGCGCTCGGCGGCGCTGTTCAAGCGCCCGACCAAGGCGTTCCAGGATACGCTGGCGGCCGGCGGAGAGGGCCTGCGCGTTTTGCGCCTGGAAGGTGCGGTTCCGGTCGAAGGTGGCATTCCGCTCGTGATGGAGGGACAGTTTGTTGGCGCGATTGGAGTCTCGGGCGGCACGAGTCAGCAGGATGGCCAGTGCGCGAAGGCGGGCGCGGACGCCGTGAAATAGATGACGCTTTAATAAAAGTCGTGGGCGTCGAAGTCGACGTCGGCGCCGCGCATCCCCTGGACCTGCTCCGCGCGCACCGAGGTGACCCCGTCCTGATTCTGGAGCACGCCGTCGACGACGAGAAACGGCTCTTCGACGATGACGAGCCGTTCGCGCGCGAAGAGATCCGGCCGCACGATGATGTTGGCCACGCCGGTTTCGTCCTCGAGCGTGAGGAAGACGAACCCTTTGGCCGTCCCGGGGCGTTGACGCGTGATCACCATCCCCGCGACGCGCACGCGGCGGCCCTGACGCGTCGTGCGCAGATCCGATGCGCGCAACACGCCGCGCATGGCCAGCTCGTCGCGGCGGAGCGCCATGGGATGGCGGCCGAGGGTGAGGCCCGTGCCGGCATAATCCGCCACAAGGCGCTCGGCCTCGGTCATCGGCTTGAGCGGACACTCTGCCTCGGTCTCGGTCTCGGTCTCGGTTTCGGCTTCGGCCGAGCGCGAGAGTCTACGCTCGAGCGCAGCGCCCGCGGCCGGTGCGAGCGGGGGTGGGGCCCCGCGAGCCGTAAAGAGGTCTTGCCGCGAGCGGGGGTGGGGCCCCACGCGCCGTAAAGAATGCTCATCGGCCTCAGGGTCGCTGTCGGTGTCGGGATTTGGGATTGGGGATTGGGGACTCGGATCGTTGATGAACTCTGCGAGCTCCGCGGTCTCTGCGTTGATCGTCGTAAATAATTCGCCGGACGGACGCACCGCGCGCTCGGCTTGCCACAGCGCGGACCGGCGATCGTAGCCAAACGTATTGAGCGCGCCGAGGTCGGCCAGCGTGACCAGCTCGTCGCGGCGCAGGCCCATGCGTGCGACGAGGTCGTCGACCGAAGCGAACCGGCGCGGCGCGGCCGCAGACGCGACCGGCCAATCGTGCGAACAGGTGTTGCAGAACCAGCGCGCGGCGTCGACGCGCTCGAGCATCGACTCGTCGTCGCACCCGCATTTGGGACAGAGCACGGCAGGGCTAAAGTCCTGCGCTACGTGTGTAGTACTCGTGGCG
>JAHFUJ010000154.1 GCA_023265105.1 Acidobacteriota bacterium | reverse complement strand
CAGACCTGCTGGTGCATAAGATGACCATGTCCCAGCAAAAGTGCAAAAGACTCCCGACCCCGGTATCATGAGGTGTCGCTTGGCGTATATCATCTGTGAGCCGTGCGTTGGGACCAAGGATACCGCGTGTGTGGATGTCTGTCCCGTCGATTGCATCCACCCGCGCAAGGACGAACCGGCATTCGCGACGGCCGACATGCTGTACATTCATCCCGACGAGTGCATCGATTGCGGCGCCTGCGTGCCGGCATGTCCGGTGGAGGCGATTTTCGCGCTGGACGAAACCCCGCGGAAATGGGCAGACTTCATCCCCCGAAACGCGGCATACTATACGAGTGGCTAAAGGGGGACGGGAGCCCTTTTCGCTTTCTGCGTACGCCGGCGGCGGCAGATTCTGAAAAGGGCTCCCGTCCCCCTTTTGAGCACCAGTCACCAGGAGACCCCTGAATGGGCCTGATCGACCACCGCTTCGAGGACAACTTCATCACGACGAGCATCGATCGCGTGCTCAACTGGGCGCGCGAGTCGTCCATCTGGCCGATGGGGTTCGGCCTCGCGTGCTGCGCGATTGAGATGATGGCGGCCTCGGCGTCGCGCTTCGACATCGCGCGCTTCGGCGCCGAAGTGTTTCGGGCGTCGCCGCGCCAGTCGGACCTGATGATCGTCGCCGGGACGGTCACCAAGAAGATGGCGCCGGTGCTTCGGCGTCTCTACGATCAGATGCCCGAGCCCAAATGGGTGATCTCGATGGGCAGCTGCTCCAACGCCGGCGGACCGTTCCCGACCTACAGCGTGCTGCAGGGGGTCGACAAGGTGGTGCCGGTCGACGTCTACGTATCGGGCTGTCCCCCGCGCCCGGAGGCGCTGTTGTACGGGCTGATGCGGCTGCAGGACAAGATTCGCAAAGAGGGCACGGTGCTCAGAAAAGAACGCGTGATCCTGTCGGGCGCCACCGAGCCGACGCTTGTAGGAGACTAGAAGATTTTCGATTTTCGATTTGGTGATTGTCGATTTATTTGATGATTACCAGATTGACCAATAAATTGACAATGACCAGATCGACAATCGTAAATGACCACCATCATTAATTTCCTTAAGACCATCTTTCTCGTCGACCTGCTCAAGGGCTTGTGGGTCACGCTGAAATACACGCCGCAGCCGGCCTTCACGTTCCAGTATCCGGCGGAACGGCGGCCGACCGCGCCACGCTTCCGCGGCCTGCTGCGCTTGCAGGTCGAGCCGGGCACGGGCGCGCAAACCTGTATCGTCTGCGATCAGTGCGCCAAGGCGTGCCCCGACGACCTGATCGCCCTTGGCGGCCACCGTGAGCCCGGGCAAAAGATCAAGATCCTCGATTATTTCGATTTCAACCTGTCGCGGTGCAGTTTCTGCGGCTTGTGCTCGGAGGTGTGCCCGACCAAGCCGATCAAAGCGTTGATTATGAGCGAGGATTACGAGCTGGGCAGCTACAGCCGGGACACGCAGATCCTGCGGGTCGATGAAATGTACGACGGCGTCCCGATCGAGCAGTACACCCATTGAGTCTCATTTTTTGCTTGTCGAAAGGCTCCACTCGGTAGATTATCTACCTAGCGTCCCGGGGACGGGACATTAGATGCCAAGCGCCCGGCGCTGGTCTTGGAAGCGCGCGGGGTCCACGGCGGACACTTTTTGGTGGAGGGACCATGCAGCGCGGTTTCCGAGTTGTCGCCGTGTCAGCCATTGTCGCGGGGGCCACGCTGGTCAGTCGCGCCGATGTCACGCCGCCGTCCCAGGCGGCGGAAATCCAGCTCCAGCTCGGGAATTTGTTTTTCTCGGAGGGCCGGTTCAACGAATCGCTCGAGGCCTACCAGCACGCCCTGGCCACCGGCGACGTGCCGCGCTTGCGCGCGGCCCGTTCGGGCGTCATCCAGTCGGCGCTGCGCGTCGCGGAGTTCGAGACGGCGCGCCGCGAGGCCGAGGCGTTGGTCACCTCCTCCCCACGCGACGCCGAGGCGGTGTCGCTCTACGGCGATTCGCTCTGGGCGTCGGGCCTGTTCGAACAAGCGGAAGAAAAGTACAAAGACGCGCTGTCGATGGTGCCCGAGCTCGCACGCGGGCGCCACGGCCTCGCGCGATCGCTCATGGCACGCAACCAACTCGACGGGGCGATGAACCAGGCGCAGGCCGCGCTGTTGCTCGCGCCGCGCGACCTCGAGATTCATCACACCGTCGGCGCCATCTACGAGCGGATGCACAAGTACGAGGAAGCCGCCGCGGCCTTCGGCAACTACGTGAACCTGCTGCCCGACAAGGACAACAGTCTCAAGGCGAAGTGGTCGCGCGCCGAGATTGGATTCCTCCGTTCGTTCGGCCGGCGGGTCCCGTTCGAGATGGATCCGGGCGCCGACCAGATCGTGCACACGGTGGACTTCAAGCTCGTCAACGGGAAGATCGTCGTGCGCGCGAAGATCAACGACGGGAAGCAGGATTTGATCGTCGACACCGGGTCGGAGAACACCATCATCACGCGGCCGACCGCCCAGAGGTTCGGCGTCAACCCGATCACCTATACGCTCAGCGCCGGCGTGGGAGATGTCGGGCTGCGCGCGTTGCAACTGGCGCGGATCAATTCGCTCGAAATCGGATCGTTGAAGGTGCGCAACGTGCTGTGCCTCATCAAGGACCCACCGCTCGTCAACTTTCCAATCAAAGAGACGGAGGTCTTCTCGCCGCTTGCGCTCGGGTTCTCGATGGCCATCGACTACAAGGCGCACACGCTCACCTTCGCCAAGCATCTGCCGCCGGCGCCGCAGGATCTGGAGCTGCCGCTGCGTCTGTATCGGCTGGCGACCGTGCGCGGCGTCGTCGGGGCGGACCATCAGGCCGACTTCATCGTCGATACCGGCGGCGAAGTGATTTCCATCAGCCAGGCGACGGCGATCGCCCTCAACAGGCCGGCGACCGAACGGCGAATCGCGCTGAAGGTGTACGGCGCGTCGGGGTGGGACAAAGACGCGTTTCTGATGCCGGGCGTCGATCTCGCGTTCGACACGATCCGCTACAAGAACTTGCCGGTCGTCGTGTTGAATCTCAGCGCCCCGAGCGCGCTCCTCGGGTTCCAGGTCGGCGGCATCGTCGGCCACAAGTTCCTGAGCCGCTACCATGTCGGCTTCGACCTCGAACGCAGCGTCCTGCGGTTGAAGGAAGCCTCGTAGGTCGTGCTTCACTGAAAGAGCACCCTAGAGTGCTCCGCGAGAAGAGCACCCTACAGTGCTTTGTGAGGAGAGCACCTTAGAGTGCTTTGTGCGAAAAGCACCCTGGAGTGCCGGTCCGGTCAGAAGTCGTAACCGATCCAGACCGCGAAGCGCGGCTTGCGGAAGCTCGCGCTGCCGCCATCGGCCGCAAACAGCACATCCTCCCAGTTCTTGTTGAAGAGCGTCCTCCAGGCCCAATCGAAGTGGATCGGGAAGCCGAGCGCGAAGGTCTCGAGACCCACCCCGTACGACGCGCGGCCGTCCTGCAGGCGGAATCCGGACACCTTCGTCGGTTGCGTGGCGTACCGGTTAATGGTATTGCCGAACTGATCGACCGAGAAGCCGATGGCCGGCGTGCAGCTCACTTGCCGGCTCGTCGCGAACTTATAGCCGCCTCCGCCGCACGGGTCGGGCGAGGGCTGATCGTTGAACCATCCGCCGCCCATGTTCGCGAAGAACACGCCGCGAATGCCACCGATGACGCCGATCGGCGTGAGCGCCGCCTCGATGAGCGGGAACCGCAGCTCCGCGTTCGCAAACACCACGTTCTGTCCGGAGAACTCCAGATAGTTGTACCCGCGCATCTCCGAGTTGCCGCCGAAGTAGGTGAAGTCGGGAAAGTCGCCGGTGCTCTTGAAGCCGCGAATGCGCGTCGCGAGGACGCCGCTGCCGCCGAGCCGCAGATAGTGGCGGGCGTCGGCGTCGAAGGTCTGGCGCGACAGCATGCCGCCAATCTTCGGTGCCACATCGTACGCCAGGCGCATGGTGCTGCCCGCCAGCGGTCCGAACTCGCGGAACACGGTGGTCTCCTGGATGAGCGTGACGCCGAACGGCATGAGCGTGCCGTTGCGGAAGACCGTCTGGCCGAATTGCGCCGTTTGATAAGCCTGGGAATAGTCCTGGAGCCCCGGAGTGTTGTACTCCTCCTGGAGCTGGATGAGGCCACCCGACAGCTCGAGGCGGTGGTAGCGGTCGAACGGATAGATGCCGAACGCCGTGCCGCCGCGGACCGTGCGGGTCGCGATCGCCTGATCGCGGCTCAACGCGTACGTCTGCGCGTAGAACAGGTTGCTGAGCTGCCCGTAGAAGAACTGCGTCTGCGAGAACCCCTGCAGCGCGAACTGGAAGCGCCGCGCCAAATTCACGTAGGACAGCGACATCGTGCGGTACTGCGCGATGGAGGCGACAAACACGTTGAACTGCTGATCGCCCAGCACGTCGCCGAAGCTGATCTCCGATCCGCCGAAGACATCGCCGTTGTTCGTGACGCCCACGTTGACCGGCGGCCTGCCCTCGAGAAACATCTTCTCGAAGGCGCCCTTCTTCCGTTGGTTCTCGGTGACGAGCGTGTGCGTGAGCGGCGCCTGGAAATCGATGATCGGGCCCGGCGCGCCGAAGTCCGCCGAGGAGGCGGTGTGCAGCGGCTCTTTCTGCTCGAGCGTGTGGATGCCGTAATCGCCCTTGTAGTAGGTGACAAACGCGATGCGGCTCGTGTTCCCCTGATTCAGCACGATGGGGGAGAGATTGCCTCCAAGCGCGTCGGTGAACTGCCGCAACTCGCCCGTCTTCAGATCGAGCGTCCAGATGTTGTAGATGTTGCCGTTCTTGGCGACCTCTGGTTCGAGCGGCACGGCCGGATCGGTCGCGGTCGACGAGAAGACCAGCGTGTGATCGTCAACGAACTGGGCCGCGCTTTCGTCCTGCGTCCCGAAGGTGAGCTGCGTTTTCTTCTTCGTGTCGAGGTCGAGCCGGAAGAGCTTCTGATTGCCGCTCACCCGCGCGTTATAGATGAGGTGCGTGCCGTCGGCCGAGTAGACCGGACCGAAATCCGCGAAGTCGTCGTTGGTCAGATTGGTGACTTCCTGCGTGCGCAAGTTCACGGTGTAGATGTCGCCGATGGCGCCGCGCAACGCCGAAAACACGACCGTCAGGCCGTCGGGCGAGAAGCACGGCGACTCCGGCTCGTCGACCGATTTCATCGGGATCCGCTCCTCGATGTTCCTCGTCAGGACGTTCTGCACGATGAGCGTCCGCTCCTTCTCGGTACGGACGAAATAGGCGATGCGATCGCCTTTGGGTGACCATCCCACCCACGGCATCGTATTCCACCGCTCCCCGAGCACGACGATGTGGTCGAAGCCGCGGTCTTTGTCGAAGCCGCTCGTGAGGTTGCGGACGACCGAGCCGTCCTTCGACGAGAGCAGCACGATGTCGATCTCTTGATCCTTGCGGTTGACCGTGACCGCCGCGATCAGATCGCCTGAGGGCGACGGCGCAATCGAGAGCGCTTCGGCGAAATTCGTCTTCTCCTTGTTCGGCGCGAGATCGCGGCCGTAGTCGGCCGGGCGCTCCTTGTCGCGGAACGGCTTGAAGCGGTCCTTCAGGTAGCGCTCGAACGTCTGGTCGAACTCGTCCTTCTTCATCTTGAGCGCCTCGTCGTAGGCGTCCTCGCCGCCGCCGATGACGCTTTTCCTCAACGAGAACATGAACTGCCGGATGCCTTCCTTGCCGAATTTCGCTTCGATGAACTCGAACACCGCGTGGCCGAGGTTGTAAATGAGCCGCGGGTTGCCGGTGTTGCCGTAGCCTTCGAGCTCGGTCATCTTCGGCACGATGTCGGCGACCGCCGCGTCCCGTACCGACATCAAGTCGATCGGGGTCCACTGTCCGCGCTCGTAGTCGGACAGCCCTTCGTTGACCCAGAGCGGGACGCTGCGGCGGATGAGCGATTGCGGGATGATGTCGAACTCGAAGATGTGGGTCAGCTCGTGCGTGATGAGCCCGTACAACCTGTCCGGCGGATCGTCGATTGGCAGGAGCATGCGGTCGCGCATCGGCTCGGCGAAGGCGCCCACGCCCTCGCTGGCCACGCCCGGCGCGACGTTTTGCTGTTCGAACTCGCTGTGCGTCTTGAACAGAATCAACGGCACCTTGAACGGCAGGTCGTGCTTCAAATCGGCGCTGACCTGCTGATACGCGCTCTCCGCGTACCCGGCCACCCGCTCGAGCTGCTTTTCGAGCTCGGGATAGTAGTAAATCTCAAAGTGGTCGGTCGTGTAGATGCGCCAATCGAACTTGTCGTAGTGGATGTTGTTCTTCCCGAAGTACGGGACGAACGGCGTCGAGGGCGTTTGTGCGGCGGCGGCGCCCACGAGGCCGACCACGAGCGCCGCGGCGAGGAGGACTGGCGTGACGAGCTGCGGTGACGGCGCGCGGAAGCGCATAAGCAGTACCTCGGAATAGCGAGAATGGCCGGCCGGAAGCTGCAGCGATCTTACTCGTGACGCCAAGGCGCCTGCAAACGCCGGGCCTTAGTTAGTTTGTCGTGGGGCCTGGGTGGCTGGTGGCTGGTGGTCGCGGGGCCCCGGTCAGCGCTGACTAAGCGGAAAGTCGCCGCTACCGATGCCGAGCGGCGTAAGCCGCGAAGCGCCCGTGGCAGCGTGGGTCGGTGATAGAGCCGTTCTGAAAGCGGAAAGTCGCTGAAACCAAAGCCGAGCGCGCGACAAGCGCGCGAGGGCACAGGCGGCGGGGGTGGGGCCCCGCCGCAAAGTAAAGAATGTCCTCAGGCAGCCTCATCCTGACCCCTCTGGGCGACAGGGTATACTTGCGGATCTGAGAGTCGCGCGACCACGTGGAATAAGTCAGGGCGCGCGTGGGTTTACGTATCCTGGTGCTTCGTTGCGGAAATCCGCGTTGGCACCGAGGGCGGCGATGCAGTGCCGGCCGAATGCACGCGGATTTCCGCAGCGAGGCACTAGCGCGCGCGGGGTGATGCGCATTCAAGGCCGGCAATCGGTGGAGGCAGGCGGCACTGCCACGTTCGAGGCCGAGGCCTTGACGTATCTGGATAGCCTGTACCGCACGGCCCTGCGTCTCACCCGGGTCCCGGCTGATGCTGAAGACTTGGTTCAGGAAACGTACCTCAAGGCCTTCCGGGCCGCCGGCCGCTTCGAGCCGGGAACCAACCTGAGGGCCTGGTTGTTCACTATTCTCCACAACACCGCTCGGAACCGCGCGCGCGACCGCGGGCGCGACGCGGTCATCATCGACAGCGACGCCGTCGACCGCGCGACCGACGCGCGGACGGGGCTCGCCCTCGGCGTGGGGCTGGGAGAGACGCCCGAGACGCTGCTGCTCCGCGAGACGCTCACGCCGGATCTCCAGGCGGCCATCGACGCGCTGCCCGACGCATTTCGTCAGGCGGTCTGGTTACGCGATGTGGAAGAGTTTTCGTACACCGAAATTGCTGACATGCTGTCGGTTCCAATCGGCACGGTCATGTCTCGCATTTCGCGCGGCCGCCGCCTGTTGTTCGACCACCTGACCGCGGAACGCCACCTTGTCGGTGACAGAGTCATTCTGAAAGTGGACAGTCGCTGAAACCAAAGCCGAGCGCGCGACAAGCGCGCGAAGGCATAGGTCGCGACAGCCTTGAGCCCGAGCGAGCGCGAAAGCGCGAGCGAGAGCGCCTGGGGGTGGGGCCCCAGGCGCAGTGAAAAAGGTGGGGCCCCACGACAGAGTTAAAGAAATGAAAGCCTGCACTCAACTCGATCCGCTCGTCACACCCTACGTCGACGGCGAAATCGCCGCCGCCGACCGCCAGGCTGTCGACCAGCACTTGCGCGTCTGTCCGCCGTGTCAGGCGCGGGTCGCCGCGGAGCGGACGATCCGCGATCTGGTCCGCGCGAAGAAGGCCGCGCTCAACAGCGGCCACGCGCCGGTGGGCTTGCGCGCGCGCTGTGCGGCGCTCGACGCGCTCGCGACAAGTCGCCCCATCGTGCTGCCGCCTCCCCGGAGCACCTGGCGCGCCCGCCTGACCCCGCTCGCCCTCGCCGCCAGCCTCGTGCTCATCGTCGGCGGCGCGTTTCTCTATCGTCTGACGGAGCGATCGTCGCGCGTCCTGGCGGCGGAACTGACCGCCGATCATCTGAAATGCTTCGGCGTGATCAACGGCGTGCTTGGCACGCACGACGAGCCGGCGGCCGTCGAACGCTCGATGGCGTCGCGCTTTGACTGGCACATGCGTTTGCCCGAGCAGCCCGATCGCGCGGGACTGCGGCTGGTCGGCGCGCGGCCGTGTTTGTACGGCGAGGGCCGCGTCGCGCACATCATGTACCGGCACAACGGGCGGCCCGTGTCCGTCTTCATGTTGCCGAAGACGACGAGGCCCGAGGAGATTGTCGAAGTCATGGGCCACGAGGCGGCGATCTGGTCGGCCGGCGACCGTACCTTCGTGCTGATCGCGCGCGAGCCGCCGGCAGAGGTCGCGCAGATGGTGTCGTTCGTTCAGGCCGGCCTGCGGTGATCTAGAATAAGGAGAAGGAGCCATTCCGATGCGAATGCGATGGGCGATCGCGGCCCTGGGTGCGGTGGCGCTTGCGGTATTGACGCTCAGCGTGCCGCTGCCGCTGAATGTGCCGCTGTCGTGGGTGTTCCATCGCACGGCCGCGCCGGCCGCGCCGGCCGAGACGGTCGCGTCGGGCAGCGCCTGTCCGGCCAACGCGAAGCCGGCGAACCTCGACTTCACGTTGAAGGACATGAACGGCAAGGACGTCAGGCTGTCCGCCTACAAGGGGAAGGTGATCCTGCTCGATTTCTGGGCCACGTGGTGCGGCCCGTGCAAGCTCGAGATTCCATGGTTCGTCGAGTTCCAGACGAAATACGGCAACAGGGGTCTCCAGGCGCTGGGGGTGTCGGTCGACGACACGGTCGACAAGCTCAAACCGTATGTGGCCCAACTGAAGATGAACTATCCGGTGCTGCAGGGCCTGGGGCACGACGATGTGCAGGATGCCTACGGACCGCTGTGGGGCATCCCGGTCACGGTCGTGATCTCGCGCGACGGCAGGATTTGCGCAAAGCACACCGGAATCTCGTCGAAGGACTCGTTCGAGAGCGAGATTAATTCTCTCTTGTAGCGCAGGTACTTGCGACAAAACGCTACCACTGAGGACACGGAATACAGACGGGAGGACACCGAACGGTCAATATTCCTTTCGGTGACCTCCGTCCTTCGCTTCCGTGACCTCAGTGGTAGAGGCGTTTGGGACGAACATTTAGACCTGCCCGTGGTCGTGGCGCAGGTCTTGTTGTCGTGGCGCAGGTCTTGTCGTCGTGGCGCAGAACTTGTCGTCGTGGCGCAGAACTTGTGGTCGTGGCGCAGAACTTGTAGTAGTGGCGCAGGTCTTTTAGACCTGCCCATGATATGATGCGGAGCGAATGTTGAAGGGATTTACGCACGCGCGGCTCGCCTGCGGCTGCCGCATCACATTCCGCGACGGCGTGGAAGGCAGCCCGGTCACCGTCATCGTCGACGAGAAGTCGCCGGCCTGCCGGCTGTCGCTGCACGTGCGCGGTCTGCCGCTGTTCGATTACCGCGAAGCGCTGCGTCCCTCGACGCGCCTCGGCCCGCCGGAAGAAGAAGAGTACGAGGAAGAGAACTGAACGAGTCGCCAACCACTCGCCACCTTCGATTCGCTCGGCCCGCAGTCCTGTCGCCCGAGCGCTCCACGAGATCTCCTTTGCCGATGACAACAATCTCAATAGTCGTGTTCTGGACGGTCCAGGCGTCGGCCCTGCTTGTGTTTGCCGTGCCGTGGACCTGGCCGCTCGTCGCCCTGTGGGCGGCGTCGCACTTCCTGCGCGCGATCGGCCTGACGCTCGCGTTCCACCGCTACTTCGCGCATCGCGCGTTCCAGATGAACCGCGCCGCGCGCTTCGTGTGGACGCTGGTCGGCACCGCGGCGATGCAAAAGGGACCGCTCTGGTGGGCGGGCCATCACGTCAACCACCACCGGTTCGCCGATCGCGACGGCGATCCGCACAGTCCGGCGGTGAGCGGCTTCTACTACGCGCACATCGGGTGGTTTCTCGACGACACGCGATACGATCGGCTGGAGTCGAGCAACCCGGTCCTCCGCGACTTCTCGAAGGCGCCGGAGATTGTGTGGCTGGATCGCTACTATTTCGTGCCGCCGCTGGCGCTCGCGGCCGCTCTGTATGCGAGCGGCGGCTTTCCGTGGCTGGTCTGGGGGTTCTGCCTGCCCACCATGACGCTTGCGCATGCGACGTTTGCGATCAACACGATCAATCACATGTTCGGGTCGCGCCGGTTCGAGACGCGCGATGCATCGCGCAACAACGCGTTGACGGCGTTTTTCGCGGCGGGCGAGGGGTGGCACAACAACCATCACCGCTTTCAGCGCGCGGCGCGCAACGGGTTCTACTGGTGGGAGTTCGATCCGACGTGGTACGTGATCCGCCTGATGAAGGCGGTCGGCCTTGCGTGGGACGTGCAGGCGGTGCCGGCGCGCATTTATCAAGAGGCGCGCGCCGCCAAGGCGCGCCAAGCGGCCAGGCGCTTCTCGAGTATCATCGACCTCGTGTCCCGAGTTGGAAATCCGGTGACAGATTTTCCGGAGCGCCCCGCCCGGAAAATGTCAGCGGATTTCCAGCTCGGGACACTAGCGCCGCGGCCGCTGGAATTGGCCGAGGACATCGAGTCATAATCCGCTCTCGTGGCGTCCGGCTTCAGCCGGACCTCGGGCGACCGCGAACGGGGGGAACGCCAATGG
>JAHFUJ010000446.1 GCA_023265105.1 Acidobacteriota bacterium | reverse complement strand
ATTACGGCTCACGACCACGGAGGACACGGGGGACACAGAGGCCAGGTGCGTTTCTTCAGGTTTGAGTCTCCTGTCCTCCGTGTCCTCTGTGCTGGAGAGGTTGCGGCGGTAATTTCGCAACCAGCTCTTAGAGCGCGTTTCAAAAGTAACCACGGGCCTAACGAAGGAAGTTCCAGCAAATGAGCGCACAGCCGAGTGTGAGAAACGCCTGATGGACGCAGGGGCGTCGCTCATAGCGGACGTTGAGCCGGCGGAAGCGATGCAGCCAGGCCAGGGTGCGTTCGACGACCCACCGCGTCTGCCCGAGACCGCTGCCGTGCGGTGTCCGGCGCTTCGCCAACTCGGTCCGAATCCTGCGGCGGTGCAACTCGTCGCGATGGGGCTGGGAATCGTAGCCGCGGTCCCCTTGGACACAGTCGGGTTTCCGGCGGGGCCGCCCGGGCCGGCCGCCCAAAATCGGGAACGCATCGACCAACGGCAGCAGTTCGGTGATGTCATTGCGGTTGGCGGCGGTCAGCCGCGCGACAATCGGAACCCCTTGCGCGTCGGTGAGAATGTGATGTTTCGACCCCTTCTTGCGGCGATCGGTGGGGTTCGGTCCAGTTTTTTTCCCCCGCGCAGCGCGCGCACGGAACTGCTATCGACAATGGTGCGGGCCAGATCCAGCTGGCCGCGGCGTCGCAATTCGGTGAGCAAGACCTCATGCAGTCGACGCCAGACCCCCGCGCGTTGCCACTGCACGAGTCGCCGCCAACAGGTGCTCCCGGATCCGCACCCCATTTCCTTCGGGAGCATCTGCCACGGGACGCCCGCCCGCAACACGAAGAGAATGCCGGTCAGGGCAGCGCGATCGGCGACGCGCGGCCGGCCCATCGACGGCCAGCGGACCCGCCGCCGTTTCGGCAATAACGGTTCGATCTGCGCCCACAAGGCATCATCGAGAAGGGGGGCTGACATGCGTGACCGCCTCACCGTCGGTCACGCCACCGTACCAATTCGTACGAAACAGTACAAGAGGCCCGTCAACTACTTTTGAAATGCGCTCTAAGCCATGGATGTGACCGACGTCCTCCGCGACCGGATGCAGGCACCCGCTGGACTCCAGGGAATGGTCGTGGTGTCGGTGGCGGCGCATGTCGTGCTCGCCGCGGCCCTGCTGCTGACGCCGGCCCGGTTCTTTAGTCGCGAATCGGATCCGCCGCGGACCGTGATGACGATCTCGCTCGGCGGCAATGCCGGTGCAGACAGCGGCGGCATGACGACCATCGGCGGACGGCCCGTGCAGGTCCAAACCGAGGAAGCAGCCAAACGCGACGCAGCGCGGCCGCCAGCCGCGAAAACGCCCGAGATGACGCTCCCCCGTGAAGGCGCCAAGCCGACCAAAGCGACGCCGGCACCGGCCGTCAAGCAGGCGCCCGATGAAGCCCGGGGTCGGACGCCGACCCGCGGCGCTCAGACCAGTGCCGGCACCGCGGTCGCGGACACCGGCGTGCGCGGTCAAGGCTTTGGATTGTCGAGCGGAGGCAAAGGCTTTGGCGGCACGCTCGATGTCGCCGACTTCTGTTGTCCCGAGTACCTGCAGACAATGGTCCAGCGGATTCACAGTGTCTGGGCGCAGAAGCAAGGCACCACCGGGGAGTGCGTGATCAAATTCACGATCCAACGTGACGGAAAGATCACCGACACGAGCGTCGAAAAGGGCAGCGGCAATACGGCCCTCGACCTCGCCGCTCGACGCGCAGTGGCCGTCACTCAACTGCCGCCATTACCGGATGCGTTTCCCAATCCCACACTGACCGTTCACGGCATATTCCAGTACGAAAGATGAAACAGATATTCCTAATCGTCGTGCTCGCCAGTACTGTGGCGTCTACGCGCGCGCGGCAGCCGCCGCAACCACCCGCGACGCCGGCGCAGCCGCCGCAACCGTCGGAGGTCGAGACCACCATCACCGGCGATTCGGGCGCCCCGCCGCGCCTGGCGGTGCCTGAATTCATCGCGGTCTCGAAGGACACCGAGAGCGTCGCGATCGCCAGGACGATCAGTCAGGTGCTCTTCGACGATCTGAACTTCGAGCGGGAGTTCGGCCTGATTCCGCGCGACGTCTACGCCACGATTCCGGCGGCCACCTCGTTCGCCGACGTGCCATTCGACCGCTGGCGCGAGTTGAATGCGGACGGCCTCGTCATCGGCACCGTGCAGAAGACGGGTACCGGCCTCAAGGTGGAGCTGCGGCTGTTCAACGTGCGCACCCGGCAAACGGCGTACGGGCGCGAGTATTCGGGTTCAACGGCAAACCCGCGCGTCTACGCGCACCAGATTTCCGACGAGTTGCATCTCTCGCAGCGCGGCTTGAAGGGTGTGGCGCGGACCAAGCTCGTGTTCGATTCCGATCGCGACGGCGAGCGCATGGGCGGTACGATCGAAAACCGCGGCGTGAAGGAGCTCTACATCGCCGATTACGACGGGGACAACCAGCGACGTGTCACGGTGTCGAGGACGCTGAACATCAATCCGGCGTGGTCGCCCGACGGACGATCGATCGCCTACACGTCGTATCGCCGCGGAGGCGGACAGATCTTCGTCTCGCATATCTTCCAGGCGCTGCTCGACGAGCTGACCAAGGGGGAAAGGTCGGCGAGAACTGGCTGCCCGCCTGGTCGCCGGACGGCACGCGTTTGTGCTTCACGTCCACGCGGGACGGCAACAGCGAGATCTACGTGATGAATCGCGATGGGTCGAATGTGC
>JAHFUJ010000153.1:5878-10813 GCA_023265105.1 Acidobacteriota bacterium | reverse complement strand
GCACGCCGCGCCAGCAGATCCCAGTGTTCGCCCGCGTGCTTGACAATCGCGGGTACATCGTCGGCCAAAAGATAGCCGCTCTTGACAAGCGGGGCGGCCGCCTCCTGCACCAGCTTCAAGTACTGGTCGCGCGACTGATAGCGCTCCTCGACTGAGAGGCGCGGGTCGCCCGCGCGCTCGCGTTCGGCTTTCGTGCTCGCGAACGGAATGTATCCACCCTGCAGCGGAAACAACTGCTCCGTGCCGCCGATCGCCGTGCTTCGGAAGTTCCAGCCGCTATAGGTCGCCAGGGGTACCGCGACCTCTGGAAGCCGAAGGCCGCTCAGGTCGTTCCCGTCGCGGTCCACCTGCGGGACCAGATAGGGCAGCGGCGTGCCCGCGCCATCTCGGGCCACCAATCGGTTCGCTCCCCGAACCCCCACGCGGGCGTTGCGAGGCGAGGTGACGCCGTTGACGTTCGGAAATGCCACGTCCGCGGCGGCGACGAGCGTGCCGTCCTGCAAGCGGGGATACCGGCTCGGCGGGGGCGCGACTCCCTCGCGCACCCATTTCTCCATTGCGACGATCAGCGCTCGCAGCGACACCCTGTAGTCGAACGGATTGTCCGGCAGTTGACCGTTGGTCACGGCGGGCGGGAACCGTCCAATGTTGTGGGGCGCTCCAGCGAAGTGGTACAGGCGCACATTCTCTGGCGGCGCGACATCCTTCGATCCGTCGGGCGTCGTATGGGTGAGCGCGACGCTGCGCTCCCAATATTCGGTGTCCGAGTACGTGTAGAAGATTTTGGGCTGGTGCTCGGCGGCGCGCGTGTTCTCGAGCAGACCTTCCTCGACGCCCGTCACAGGATCCCGCTGCTTCTTATCCGAGAACGGAAAGTGCATGGCCGTTTCCATCAACAACGACGTCGGTGTCGACCATCGCTGATTCAGGTTGACGCCTCCGCCGCCGCCAATGTGCGGCATCACCGCGTCAAACACCTGCCGGTTGCGTTCGTCCGTATTGAAGCCCTCGTAAAGAAAGTCTCGCAGCCAGCGGCCGGTTTGCGACGATCCAAACGCAAACAGGTACTTGGCCGACACGGTCGCGTCGGGGGCATATCTGACCCAGGCGGCGGCGTCTCGCACCGCGGCGAAGCCGAGGCCCGCCACCGGCGGGTTCACGACGACATACGCCAGCTCGTAGGTGTGACCGGGCTCGAATCCCTCTTGCAGCGTGACGGTGTTGCCCGCCAGCCGCCACTTGGCGCGTGGAATGGTCACCCACTCGGCGCCCAACCGAGCGCGCACCCTCAACGTGTTTTGGGGCGACGCCGGATCGCTCGGCGTGTAGCCCACCAGGTCGCCGACCGTGGCGTCGGCGTTCCGGTTGTTGGGGATGAAGGTCGCGCGGACAAGGCCGGTGACCCCGACGGCCGCGGGCAGGTCGATCCGCACCGCACCTTCGCGTCGCGCATCGAACTCCCACCCCACGCGCACGATCGTGTAACCGCGGTTGAGCAGAAATCCATCGCCGACCTCACCGTCGGGCGTGCTCGCCGCGGGTCCGTCGAACGCGGTCAGGGCGACACCGCCGCCGCGATTCACGATATCGAACAGCGCGATGCCGTTGCCACGACTTGCGTCGCGAGGCCTCAGAATCACCAGGTCGGCGGACATCTCGATCTTTCCGGCGGCATTCTTCGGCGCTTTGTCCAGATCCGCGACGACCTGATTGCGCTTGTTGGCCGGATCGACCAGGAAGTAGAGCTTTCCGGCGATCTGTTCGTAGGGACCGATCGATCCAAACGAGCGTCCGCCTGCCAGATCGCGGCGCGACGCCACCTCGACGCGCGAGATTTCCGCGGCCACGAAGGCGGGCAGGATCAGGACCAGGAGTACCGACCGGGCAGCGTGTCGAAGAAGCCGAGTCATCGTCTGCCTCCTTTGAACGTCTTGTGCACCCGCCCGGCGGATGCCGGTTCGTCGAATGGCCGGAGATTACCTCCCTGGCCGAGCTTTGTCCAGATTTGCGAGGAAACCAGCGCGTCGGACGCTCGATGCGCTGAAAGCGGGAATTCGGCGGTCCGTGCGGAAGCGCCATGCGCGCCGTTGACACGAACCACAAGGACCTCACCTTGCAGGACGCGACGTCGTCCTGGCGGCGCGCAAGATATTCCAGGGACGCCCGACGCTCGGCTTCTCCGATGGTCACGGTCCGGCTAAAGCCGGACACTACGTACTGTCACGGTCCGGCTAAAGCCGGACACTACGTACCGTCACGGTCCGGCTAAAGCCGGACACTACGTACCGTCACGGTCCGGCTAAAGCCGGACACTACGTACTGTCACGGTCCGGCTAAAGCCGGACACTACGTACTACACGCGTCAAAAGGACCTCTTCTTCGTGTTTTCGTGGTTGCATTTCCATTCGCGTTTCGTGGTTGCACTTGTTTTCAGTACGCGCGTTCGTAGAGATCGAGCGCGGCGGCGGCATCGAACGGCCGCGGGTTGAAGGTGCCGGTCCATTGCGTCGCGGCGTCGGCGGCAAGCGTCGGCAGCCCGGCGCGAGGAACGCCAATCTCTCGCAGCGTCGCAGGCAACCCGCCCACGCGTGCCAGCTCTTCGAGGCGCGCGGCCAGACGCTCGCCCGGCGCTCCCCCATCGCCGCGTCCCGTCAGCCGAAGCAGCTCGCCGTAGCGATCGTCCACATATCCGGCATTCCAGCGGACGACGTGCGGCAGCATCACGGCAATCGCCACGCCGTGCCGTGTCCCATGGTGGGCCGTCAGCGGATTGGCGCACGCGTGCGTGGCGCCGAGCATCGACTGCTCGACGGCGATGCCGGCGTCGTGGGCGCCGAGCAGCATCGCGCCGCGGGCAGCGAGATCGCCAGGCTCGGCCAGCACACGCTCGTAATGACATTCGAGCAGCCGCCACGCCTCGCGCGCAAACAGGTCCGACAAGTCGCTGCGCTGGGTCGTGACGTACGACTCGACGGCGTGCGAGAGCGCGTCGTAGCCTGCAACGGCCGTCACCGGACGCGGCTGCGAGACAGTCAGGACCGGATCCAGAATCGCGATCCGGAACGCCGCCTTCGGATCGCCGCACGCCATCTTCGCGTGCGTGTCGGCGTCGGAAATGAGCGCGTAGGTCTGCGCTTCGCTGCCGGTGCCCGCCGTCGTCGGCACCCCGATGGCCGGCAGCATCGGACGCGACGCTTTGCCGAAGCCCCAGTAGTCGCGCATCATGCCGCCGTTGGTCAGCACGAAGTTGATGCCCTTGGCGCAGTCGAGCGAGCTGCCGCCGCCGAGCGCCACAATCGAATCGACGGCGCAGGCGGCCGCATGCGTCCGACCGGCCTCGACCATTCGGGTGTCCGGGTTGGAATCGAAGTCGTGAAAGAAGCATGAGGAGACGCCGGCAGCCGCGAGGAATCTGGTGGCGCGGTCGACGTAGCCTGTCGCCACGAGCCCGCGGTCGGCCACGATCAACGTGCGCGTAAAGCACAGCTCGCACGCCAGCTCACCCAGACGTGCGAGTGTGCCTTCGCCGAACACGACGCGCGTTCGAGGTTGGAAGTCGAACGACCGCATTCTCCCCGACGTCAAGCACCCTAGAGTGCTTTCCGAAAAAAGCACCCTAAAGTGCTTTGCGTGTGAAGCACCCTAGAGTGCTCTCCGTAAGAAACACCCTAAGGTGCTTTCTTCGCGACGCGATAGAGCTTCGATGCTGTGCGGATGATGAGACTGCCGTTGACCACGGCCGGAGTGGCCAGCGTCATCTCGTTGAGCGAATTCTTCCCGAGCACCTTGAATTCCGGGCCCGGCTGAATGACGAAGGTATCGCCGTCCTCGCTCATCGCGAAAATCTTGCCGTTGTACGCCCACGGCGACGCGCTGAAGCCGGTCGACTCCGCGCTGATGCGCTGCCGGCCGTAGATCTCCTTGCCGGTCCTCGCGTCATTGCAGGTCAGGAAGGACGTGTCGTAAAGCGTGTAGTAGTAGTCGCCGTACACGAGCGACGAAGGATTGTACGACCCGAGCGTCGGATAGAACCAGGCGATGTACTGGTTGCTGGTCTCGCCCTGCTTGAGCGAAATGTCGCCGGTGGCGCCAACGCGAATCGCGTAGGTGGGCCGGAACGGGTCGACACGGAAGCCCGAGTTGATGTACAGGAGCCCATTTCGAGCGAACGGCGTCGGAATGTGGAGGCTGGACATCCCGGACATTTCCCAAAGCAGCGTGCCGGCGAGATCGTACGACCGCACCCTGCGGGAGCCCGCGGTCACGATCTCGGTCCGCAGCTCGTTCTCCCACACGAACGGCGTCGACCAGTTGGAGCCCTCGTCGCGAGTGACGCGCCACACCTCGTCGCCGGTCACGGCGTTGTACGCGGCGATGAACGACTGCTCCTCGTTGTCGTTGACGATGTAGACGCGATCCTTGTAGACGATGGGCGAGGCGGCCGGACCCCAGCTTTGGCGCGACTTGAACGGTCCCATCGGCTTGGACCACAGCGGCTTGCCGTTCATGTCGAACGCGAACAAGCCGACGGCGCCGATGTAGGCATACACGCGCTGGCCGTCGGTGGTCGGCGTTTCCGAGGCGTAGCTGTTCTTCATGTGCTTCGCCTGGGATGGCACCGCGCTGCCGACTTCCCTCTGCCACCGGATCTTGCCGGTCTTGAAGTCGACGTCAAACACCACCCACCGATGAGTCGCGCTGGTGGGCGCGACGTCGGTGCCCACGTACGCTCGAGGCGTCGGCCGCGCGGCTTCCACCGTGTTGATGGCGCTCGTCACGAACACGTGATCGCCCCACACGACGGGCGAGCTCCATCCCACGCCCGGCACCTCGATCTTCCAGACGATGTTCTCGGTGGCGCTCCAGGTGTCGGGCAGCGCCGGATCATCAGCAACGACGCCGGCCTGTGGGCCGCGGAATTGCGGCCAGTTGTCG
>JAHFUJ010000153.1:0-5778 GCA_023265105.1 Acidobacteriota bacterium | reverse complement strand
ATCTGGGGCGATCGGTTATTCGTGCTGACGGCAGTCCCGGTGGGCATCAACGGCGACGGCGTGCATGCACCCAGAGGCGGAATCACGCCGCGACCGGTTCATCGGTTCGTCGTCCTGGCGATCGATCGCCGCACCGGGCGCATCATCTGGGAGCGAACCGCGCGCGAAGAGCAGCCGCACGAAGGGTCGCAGCCGGAGAATGGGACGTGGGCGTCCAGCTCGGCCATCACGGACGGCGAGCGCCTCTTCGCGTTCTTCGAGTCGCGCGGCTTGTTCGTGTACGACCTGGAGGGCAAGCTGCTCTGGCAGAAGGACCTCGGCCATAAGAACATGCGGAGCCAGTTTGGCGAGGGAACCACTCCCGCCCTCTATGGCAACCGTCTTGTCATCGTGTGGGACCATCAGGGCCAGTCGTTCGTCGTGACGCTCGACACGCAGACCGGTCAAGAGATCTGGCGGGCCGAACGCAAGGAAATCGATTCGTGGGCGACACCGCTCATCGTCGAACAAGACGGCCGGGCACAGGTCGTGACCAGCGGCATGAATCGTCTGCGGAGCTACGACCTGGAATCGGGCAAGCTCGTCTGGGAGAGCGAGGGCGTGACGATGAACCCGATTCCGTCGCCGGTCTTCGCCGACGGGATGGTATTCGTGACGAGCGGGTTCCGCGGCAACAATCTCAAAGCGATCCGTCTGGCCGACGCCCGCGGCGACATCACCGGGTCGAACGCCATCGTGTGGACGCTGAGCCGCGATACGCCGTACGTGCCGTCACCGCTCTTGTACGACGGTGTTCTGTACCTGCTCAAGACCAACTCCGGAATCCTGTCGGCCTTCGACGCCAAGACAGGAAGGCCGCACTATCAGCTTCAGCGCCTCAACGGCGTGCCGGAAGTGTTCGCATCGCCCGTGGGAGCCGGCGGGAGGGTGTACATCCCCGGCCGCGACGGGACGACATTGGTCGTCCGTCACGGCGGAAAGTTCGAGGTGCTGGCCAGCAATACGCTCGACGATGGGTTCGATGCGTCGCCGGCGCTGGTGGACAACGAGATCTACTTGCGCGGATACAAGTATCTCTACAGCATCGCAGCGCACTGAGCAGGTGTGGGCTCGATCACACCTCGACCGATCGGGTGTTTACAAAATAGTGGCCGTCAGATATGTTTAGGGCGAGAATTTCGAAAAAGGGACGGGGATATTGATTATGCGCCTCCTTGCCACTTTGCCGGCGCTCGCACTCCCGGTCGTACTGCTCGGGCAGGCTCCTGCCCAGCCCCGAGTGAAGGTCGACCTATCGAAGCTCGGACCGCAGGTGGGCCAGCAGGTTCCGGCCTTCAGCCTGAAGGACCAGACCGGAACGGTCCAGACGCTCCAGTCCATCATGGGTCCCAAGGGCGCCATGCTGGTCTTCCTCCGCTCGGCGGATTGGTGACCCTACTGCAGGACGCAGCTGGTCGAGCTGCAGAGTCAGGCAAAGCAACTTCGCGAGAAGGGTCTCGGGCTGGCCACCATCAGCTACGACTCGACCGAGATTCTGAAAACCTTCAGCGACCAGCACGGGATTACGTTCCCGATGCTGTCGGATGTCGGCTCGGCCACGATCACGGCCTACGGCATTCTGGCCACGATCGCCGTGGAAGCTCTTGACAAGGGGTTGGACGATCCCGTGCTGGCGGCTGATGTGCGCGTCCATGTCACGCAAAACGCGGTGAATGAAAGAGTCCGCGGGATCCCGTATCCCGGCAGCTTCATCGTGGACCGGCAGGGCCGCGTGACGTCGCGGTTCTTCGAAGATTTCTTCCGGGAACGGAACACCGTGTCCAATCTCATGCTGAAGCTCGGCCAGGGCGGAGCGCCGGTCCCAGGCACCCAGGTGTCGACCGGTCAGATCGAGATCAAAACCTACCCGACCGACGCGGTCGTCGCGCTCGGCAATCGTTTTTCTCTCGTCCTCGAAATTACGCCACACAAGGGCATGCACGTCTATGCGCCAGGCGCCGCGGGCTATCGTTCCGTCGCGCTGACCGTCGCGCCGCAGCCGTTCGTCCGCACGCTTCCGATGCAGTTCCCGTCCTCCGAGATCTATTTCTTCAGGCCGCTCAACGAACGCGTGCCGGTGTATCAGAAGCCGTTCACACTGCTGCAGGAAGTGATCCCCGAAGTGACGGCGGAGGCAGAGGCGGCGTTTCGCGGAAAGGACACCCTGACCCTCACGGGCACGTTCGAGTATCAGGCGTGCGACGACAAGATCTGCTACAACCCGGCGTCCGTTCCCCTGTCGTGGACGCTGGCGATCAAGCCATTCGAGCGGCCGGCTCCTCGGCCGGCCGCAGCGCCCGCCCGCGGGGCCGCTCGCTGACCTTTTAGCCGGCCGGTGGCGGTATACGCATGACAGGACGCTGCTCTGTGGCTGATTCTTGTCGCATCACGGCCTAAAACACGGGGTCGTCGTGCTCACGACGATCGTGGCCGTCGTGGCGCAAAGCCGCGTCCGGCTCTTCGCACAGGGAGCAACGTCGGCGCCCGTTGAAATTGGCGGCGTGAGCGTCTCCGGCTCAGTGCGGACGCGGATCGAATCGTGGGACTGGTTCGGCAGCAACCCAAACGGCACGTACACGTACTCGGGCTCACTCTTCCGACTGGCCCTCCGCCAATCGAGGAAGGCACGCGACTGGCAATTCGAAGTCGCGCTGCCCGTCCTCCTGGGCTTGCCCACTCAGGCAATCGGATCCGGCCCACAAGGACTCGGCGCGAATTACTTCACCGCCAACAGCGACAGCACCACGGCGGCGATGCCCTTCGTGAAGCAGGCATTCGTGGGCTTCAAGGATCTTGGCGGGGTCGAGGGCCAGTCGCTCAAGCTCGGGCGGATGGAATTCTTCGATGGCGCCGAAGTCGCACCGAAGAATGCCACGCTCGCCGCACTCAAGCGCGACCGCATCGCGCAGCGCCTTCTGGGAACCTTCGCGTTCACCCACGTGGGGCGCAGCCTCGACGGCGCGCAATACGCCATCGACAAGGCCCGGTTGAACGTGACCTTCATCGCCGCGCGTCCCACGCGAGGCGTGTTTCAGGTTGACGGCTGGGGCGAGCTGAACGTGAACGTGTTCTACGGCGCCGTGACCGGCCAGCTCGGCGACGCGACGCATGCGGGCGAATGGCGGCTGTTCGGGCTCGAATACAACGACCGCCGTGGTGACACGGCCGTCAAGACGGACAACCGATCGCTGTCGGCGCGACAAGCCGACGGCCGGCACGTAAGCATCGGCACGCTGGGCGGCCACTACCTGCGTGCAGTCGGGACGCCCGCTGGTACGATCGATCTGCTCCTCTGGGGTGCGGTTCAAACCGGCTCATGGGGAACGCTCGCGCATCGCGCTGGAGCGTTTGTGGCCGAAGCCGGCTGGCAGCCGAAGATGGCGCCGGCGCTCGCGCCCTGGATCCGGGGTGGTTTTGATTACGGTTCCGGTGACGACAATCCGAACGATACGACCCACGGCACGTTCTTTCAGATCCTGACGACGCCCCGGGTGTACGCGCGCTTTCCCTTCTTCAACATGATGAATACGGCGGACTCGTTTGGCGAGCTGACGCTCAGACCATCACCGAGGTTCAACGTCCGAACGGACGTGCATGCGCTTCGCCTCGCCAACGGCAACGACCTCTGGTATCAGGGCGGGGGCGCGTTCCAGCCGGAGACGTTCGGATACGCGGGCCTGCCGTCTCACGGACGCTCGAGTTTTGCAACACTGTACGACGTGAGCGCCGATCTGGCCGTCACGCCCCGAGTGTCCGTCAACGGCTACTACGGCTACGCGGCCGGCGGGCTGGTACCGACGATGATCTACGTCACCAACACCTCCGCCGCCCTCGGGTACGTCGAGCTCATGTTTCGCTTCTGAGACGAACACCTCCGCCAATCGAACGCCAATTCAGGAGGTAGCGACCCGCCCCGGCTGCCAGAGCCGACAGGACGCACACAGCGCCAAACTGCCACACCAGCACCATCACGCTGGCGTCCGGGCGATGAACGAAGCGGAGCGCGACGTTTCCAAGCCCGGCCGCCGCCAGTCCGCCAAGAGCCATCGTCAGATGCGGCGTCAGCGGAGCTCCGCGCCGAAGCATCACGACCATCACGAGAGCGGGAACGGCGCCAAACCTGGCGATCGCCTTCAGACAGTCCCAATCGGGCCGCAGCGCCAGACCATAGGCGCCCAGTTGAAGCCAATCCTGCAGGCAGCCCTGCCCCAGGCTTCCCAACCAAACCGCCAGCGGCAGAAGCGGCAGCGCCAGAAACTTGCGGTTGTATCCAGGGACCACGGACGCGAACGCGGCCGCCGCGGCGGCGATACCCGTCGCCAAGGCCGCCACCTGCTCGATGAGAAACCGCGGCTGCGACAGTTCCGGGGAGAAGCCCCTTCGTCGCAAAGGGGCGAGCAGCATGAGCGCGATGTACGCCGCGGAAAGAGCCAACCACCCCGCTGTTCTAATCCACGGACGCGGCAGCGGCCGAACCGGCTCGATGTTCGCCGCCAGACGCCGAATGAGCCCTTCAGTGTCTCGGGTCATCACGTTACGTCAGCCTCTTGCGGAGCGTGTTCATGGCGCGGTAGGTCGCAACTTTCAGCGACCCTATGCTGGTCCCGGTCGCGGCGGCAACCTCTTTCAACGACATTTCGCGGAGTTTCAACATCTCGATGGCAGTGCGTTCTCGGGGCGGGAGCTCCTGGATGGCCTGCCTCAGCGCTTCGGGATCGCCGTACACCTCCGAAGTGGTATTCGCGCTCTCGTCGGAAAAGGTTACGGCAAGATCCTCGACGGACACTTCGTGCGCCACGCGGCGGGCGTCTCGTCGTGCCCCATCGGCAAGTCGATGCTTGGTGATCGCGAGGAGCCACGGCACGAAATCGCGGCTGGGATCGTATGTGGCGCGGACCGCGTGCACGGAAAGCAGGACATCCTGCACCAGATCCTCGACGGCTGCCTGTCCCAGAAATCCGCGGTGACGATGCACGATCTGGCGGAGGCGCGGCACGAGCTCCTGCATCAGCTGGGCGTACGCGTCTGTGTCGCCTCCCTGGGCGGCTTTCATCAGCAGCCCGAAGCGGCGGTCGTCCGTAACCTTTCCGCCGGTGCCACCGAATCTAGTGATGGGTACACGCATGCCAGCAAACGCCTCAACGACAACAACCCGTTACCCCAGCCACTGACCGATCACATGCCTGCCCACTCGAAGGTCTGGTATCTACAGCGGTTCAGGTTGCTCGATGGGCTTGGCGGGCCGGCCCGGCAGCTCATCGCGCAATCGAGCCGGATGCTGGAAGTCAAGCGCGGCCAGCGGATCTATCTGCCCGGCGATCCGAGCGACCAGGTCTTCCTCCTGGAGAGCGGCGTCATCAAGATTGTCTTCGTCGGACCTGGTAATCGTCAGGTCATTCTCGCGTTTCTGCACTCCGGCGACATCTTCGGCGAGCTGGCGATCACTGATGACAGCCCGCGCGATCACATTGCCGAGGTCCACGAGGACGCAGTGCTGTGCGCCATCGGCAAGGAGCTGATGCTCCGCCTGGTTCGAGAGTCGTCCGATCTGGACTACCGGATTATCAAGTTGATGGGGCTGCAGGTCAAGCGGTTACATACCCGCCTCGAGCGACTCTTGTACAAAGG
Source organism: Acidobacteriota bacterium (assembly GCA_023265105.1). Classification (GTDB taxonomy): domain Bacteria; phylum Acidobacteriota; class Vicinamibacteria; order Vicinamibacterales; family CAVVIG01; genus JAHFUJ01. Next base: position 111 of record JAHFUJ010000153.1, on the reverse strand, counting down.
CGCAGCCGCACGCGTGGCCGAGACGCTGGTGGAGTTAGCCAACGAGCATGGCGTGACGGACACCAGGGGCACAATCGTTCCATTCAGATTGAACCAGCGCGAGCTGGCGAA
>JAHFUJ010000445.1 GCA_023265105.1 Acidobacteriota bacterium | reverse complement strand
GATGTGGATCGCCTTTATCGTCGCGCCGCTGAGGTCCGGGTCGGTGAACGAAAACGCCGCCAACCCGCGGGCGACTCGCACTGCGTTGATGCGCGTGCGCAGCTCGGTGATGTGAATCGTCTTGACCACGGTGCTGCCGGCGCTCAACGAATCATCGGTGAAGGGCACGACAGGCGGATTCACCTTCGTCCACCTTGTCCCCCACTTACTGGTGCTCCCACCGACCGACGGCGCGGCCTGCGCCCTTGCGTATTCCTGAATCGTCCAGAAGTTGCGGTCGCCCGTGGGATCGACCATCGTGTGGCTGTAATCGCCCCAGCGATTCCTGCCGCTCGCGAAGTCCTTGCTGTAGCAATCCTCGCCTGCCTTGGAAATCACCGGATCGCGCATGACACCGGCACCGTCGTTGTGGTCGTGGTAGGCGTAGCCCGCGGAAGCGAATTGAGCCGAAGACATCTGGGAGAAGCCGACGAGCACGTCGTTATTCGCGTTGGCGGCGATGGAAGGATAGGAATACCATTTGCCGCCGTTCGAAGCTGTGGCCGTGGGATCGTCGATTCGACCTCCCTGCACCACGTCGCCCGCGGTGTTCAGTTGAGTCCATTGGGCTGCAGTATGTGTAAGGCCGCCTGATGGAAGTCCCACCGTCTGCGCATACCAGATGCTGCTGTTTCGGAAGACGACGTTCGTACGAATAAAGGCATCGCCCGAGTCGATATTCATCGGCGTTGAACTGCACGTTCCCATCGCCTGCGGCAGGATGTTGCCGCCGGGCTGCACCCACCCACCTCCAGCCCTGGTTTTCGTGGCTCCGATAGTGAGCACAGGTGCAGCCGATGTGCCCGTAATCGTACTGAGCTTGTATGTGGCGCTCGCGCTGCTGATATGCGAGACCAGATGCTCGGTTTCCTCGCTCGATGAATACGTCGTCGCCGGGTGCATGCTGAATCCGCCGTTGGCGGACGAGATGCCGGAGAAAAGCCTCGCCGAAAACACGCCGGTCCGAAGCGCCGGGTAGTCGATGACGAGCACGCGGCCATCGTTGAAGCTGGACGCGAACATATTGATCGACACGACCGTCCAGTTCTTGTTGAACCCCAGCATCGGAAAGTCGGCGAAGTTCACGGCGGCAGGATCACCCCCGACGCGGGCAGGGATTTTGAAAAGGAAGAAAGAGCCTGACGGATCGCTGGTTTGGGAGATGCCGATCAGAACCGATGTGTTCGCGCTCGATCCGTCGGAAACGGCGGCCAGAATCCAACGATTGTTGAAGGGATCGAATTGCACACGCGGATCGAACGGGCCGTTCGCTCCGACCGAAGCCCAGAAGTTTCGCATCGACACGAGGCTCACCTGCGCGCCGGTCGCCTTGTTCTGTATCTTGTAGTTGTTATTAAGGTTGACAAATACCTTGTTCACCGAATCTGTGCCAACGGCGCCCGTCGTGTCCGGTGGAATATTGAAGGTGCCGGATAGCCCTCCTCCCTGTGCCTGATCAATCTCTGCATCGAAACTGTTTGCCGGCGCCGGCGATGCCACCAGAGGTTTTGGCACATCTCCCTGGGCAGCAGGAGACGGAGATTCAGATTCAGCGGCGCCGCTCTCGACTTCTTCGATTCCGCCTGGTGCGGGAATCGCGACGGGGATTGGTTCGGAGACCTGCGGACTCAAAGCTTCCTGCTTCGCCAGATCCTCGAAGTTAACCACCGCCGATGCCACGGCTTCGACGCTGACGCCTTGGATTACCGTCCCGTTACCTGCCTGCACTTGCGCGTGCAGATCGTCTGCACCGAACGGACGTATGGCACAGAGCAAACCGGCACACGCAAGGCCGACGCATGACACGAGTCGGCGTAGTCGGGAGTGGGTACGCGAAGGATGATGACGATGGGATCGCAGTGATATCAGAGACATTTTCGGACGGCCGGCTCCGCGCCGTAGTTGAGGGTGAACGTCCCGATGTTCTCGTTCGAATCGATAAGAGTTATGCCAAGCGTCATGGTGTTGCCATTGATACGTCCGGAGTAGCGAGCCGGTCTGCGGTCGGCGGTTTCTCCGTCGCGGACGGGTCCGCCATGTTCGCGGACGAACACACCGTCCATGGCCATCCGCCGCTCGCTGTCGAGCGTCAGCGGCTGGTTGATATCGCCGGATGCACAGTCGAATTCGAGATGCGCGCCGCCAGCCGTCACGGTCATGGCCACGTGTTCACCGCCCCACGTGCCTGTCTGCACGCGGCCGCCGTCGGTGGCGCCGGTAATTGAATGCGCGCACGCGACGGATACGATTCCGATTCCGATTCCGAACGCCAGGGATGCCTTCCTGAAGCAACTAACCATAAGTGCGATAGGGAGTCTAAAACCGGCGGAATGCTACGGCAAGATAGGGCTGGCGCGCGGTGTCGATAAGGCGCGCCATCGATTCATTGTAGCGGTTCCCGGCGACCGCGTCTGGCGGAAACATCGCCTCGAACTCCGCGACCTCCGCGCCCGTGAGCTCGATGCTCGTGGCAGCCGCGTTCTCCTCGACGTACTGCTCGAATGTCATCACGAGCGCCGCAACCCCGACGGGCTTTCTGACGCGCGGCGTTTGCGTGGCCTGTTCCTCCTCGGCGCGCGCTCGTTGCACTATCTCAGCCACCGTTTCGGTGATGCCCGGTTCCCCCGTCCACGGAGTCCCGATAAAGACTTCACTGGGACCCAGATCACCCGGCACCGCCCCCTGCGCACTCACGAGCTCGCGCGGCGCA
>JAHFUJ010000152.1 GCA_023265105.1 Acidobacteriota bacterium | reverse complement strand
GCCGCCGACGCGCCCATTGCATGCCCATGCATCGCTTTGGTGGAGCTGATCGCGAGCCGACGGGCGGAGGGACCGAACGCGCGCTTGATGATCGTCGTTTCGGTCGAGTCGTTCAGGCGGGTCGCGGTGCCGTGCGCGTTGACGTAATCGATGTCTGACGGTGCGAGGCGCGCTTGATCGAGGGCGAGCGCGATCGCGCGCGCGGGCGAGTCGATTCCCGGTTGCGTGATGTGCCCCGCGTCGGACGTCGCGGCGTAGCCCGCAAGCTCCGCCAGAATCGGCGCCCCGCGCGCCGTCGCCCGCTCCCACGACTCCAGGACGACGAGGCCGGCGCCTTCGCCGAGGACCATGCCGAGCCGATCGCGACTGAACGGGCGGCACGCGCCGGCGGGATTGCCATCGGGCGCGGGCGCCAGCACCCGCATCGCCTCCCAGCATCGCACGACGCCGGGAACGATGGGCGCTTCGGTGCCGCCCGCCACCATGACATCGGCGCGGCCCGATCGGATGATCTCGGCCGCCTCGCCGACCGCATGCGCCGCGGCGGCGCACGCCGTCGCGAGCGAGAGGGTCGGCCCGCGCAGGCCGAGGTGCATGCTGACATGGGACGCCGCCGCGTTGTTCATGATGCGTGGAATCGTGAAGGGGTGCGCGCGCGTCAGGCCTTGGGCGTAGAGCTTGTGGTAGCTCTCGTCCTGCGTCTCCGTGCCGCCCATGCCGCAGCCCATCGCGACGCCCGCCCGGTCGCGCTCGGCGTCGGTCAGCTCGAGCCCCGCGCCCCCGCACGCTTCGTCGGCCGCCACGAGCGCGTACTGCGCAACGCGATCGAGCAGGTCCGACTGCACGGCCTCCGAGTAATCGCGTGGGTCGAAGACGGGCACCTCGGCCGCGACCTGCACGAGATACGCCGACGGGTCGAAGCGGGTGATCCGGCGGACCCCGCTGCGGCCGGCTACGAGACCGCCCCAGAACGCCGGGATGCCGACGCCGAGGGCCGACACGGCGCCAAGGCCGGTGACGGCGACGCGCCGCACGTCAGCCCGCCTCGGTGCGCGTCGTGAGCAGTTGGCGGAGGCCGTCCACCACCTGCCGCACGTTCTTCATCGACGTGGCGACTTCGTCGGGCACGACGATCTTGAAGTCGTCTTCGAAGGTAAAGAGGAGATCGGCGGCGTCGAGCGAGTCGACGCCGAGCTGTTCGAACGTCGAGTCGAGCGTCACGGTCGTGGGATCCAGCTTCTTCTTTCGCGCGATAAGGTCGATGACTCGTCGCTCGACGTCGTCCGCCATGGGGGCCTCCATCACATCTCGGGATGGTCCGATCATAACTGGTTATCGATTCTTGATGTGCTGATGCTATTCTTACGACGCTACGTCTATGCCTCAGCCGGCCATCGCGCAGATTGAAGACGGCGTCAACGAGGTGCTCAAGAACGTGAGCCGCCGGCCGATCGAGCCGAGGATCGGCGACGATCTCGTCGCCGATCTCGGGTTCGACTCGCTTCAAGTGCTCGAAGTCATCGCCGAGCTCGAGGATCGCTTCGACATCTCCATTCCGCTCAACGACGTGCCGGCCACGCGGACCGTCGCGCAGGTGGTGGCGCAGGTCGCCTCGCTCGTCGAAGGACGGTCGACCGCTTGATGCGCACGCTGCGGACCCTCCCTGAAGCACTTGCCGACGCCGCGCGCACCGACGAAGGCTACGTGTTTGTCGCCGGCGGCGTCGAGATCCGGCGATCGTACGCCGAAGTCCACGCGGCGTCGCTCGGCGTGGCGCGCGCGCTTCGCGAGGCGGGGCTCAGGCGCGGCGATCTCGTGGCGATCGTCGTCAACGACGCGGAACAGTTCCTGACGACGCTGTTTGGCGCGTCGATGGCGGGCGTCGTGCCGGCGTCGCTGTACCCGCCGGCGACGACGGGCGATCTGCCGCGGTATTTCGAGCTGACGGCCGGCATCCTTCGCGCGGCCTCCGCGCGCGCGGTCGTGACGAGTCGCGAGCTGGCGGCCGGGTTCGAAGCGATGCACTCGATCTGTCCCGGGCTCGGCGCCGTGCTGTCGCGCGAACAGCTCGATCGGCCGCCGCGGGAGCCCGATGACGCGCCGTCGCTCGACGACATCGCGTTCGTGCAGTTCACGTCCGGATCGACCTCAGCGCCCAAAGGCGTGGCCGTGACGCACCGGAATCTGTCGTCGAATATCGACGCCGTCAGCGGCGCCCAGGGATTGGCGCTGTCGGTGGAGGACGTGGCGGTCAGCTGGCTGCCGCTCCATCACGACATGGGGCTGGTGGGGATGACGCTGACGCCGCTCTACCGCGCGCGGCCCGCGATCCTGCTGACGCCGCAGGCGTTCGTGAAACGTCCCGCGGAATGGCTGCGCGCGATCTCGCGGCATCGGGCGACGATCAGCTTCGCGCCCAATTTCGCGTACGACCTGTGCGTACGGCGTGTCAAGGATCGCGATCTCGAAGGGCTGGATCTGTCGTGCTGGCATATCGCCGGCTGCGGCGCCGAACCAATCCATGGGCCGACCCTCGCGGCGTTCGCCGAGAAGTTCCGGGCGGTCGGCTTCCGCGAAGCCAGCCTGCTCCCCAGCTACGGGCTCGCGGAGCACGTGTTGGCGGCAACCTTCTCGCCGCGCGGCCGGCGGCCTCGCGTGGAGCAGATTGCCGCCGACGATTTGACCGAACGGCGCGTGGCGGTACCCGCGGCGGGCGACGATCAATCGGCCGTGACGCTGGTGAGCTGTGGCCTGCCGTTGCCCGGCCACCAGATCCGGATTGTCGACGAGCAGGGACGCCGGCTCGGCGAACGTCACGTCGGCGAAATCACATTGGCTGGCCCGTCGGTGATGTTGGGCTACTATAAGGACGACGATCTCACCCGCCGGACGGTCCGCCAGGGCTGGCTTCACACGGGCGATCTCGGGTATCTCTCCGGCGGCGAGCTGTTCGTCTGCGGGCGGGCGAAGGACATCATCATCGTGAACGGACGCAAGTACCACCCCCAGGATTTAGAATGGGCCGTCGACGATCTGCCTGGCGTGAGGCGCGGGCGCGTGGTCGCGTTCGGGACGACGCGGAGCGGCGGGCCCGATCGCGTGGTGCTGGTGGTCGAGCCGAGCGGGACCGTGCCGCCTGCCGCGCTCAGTGACGGGGTGCGCCGCCGCATTGCGGACCTCCACGGTTTGTGCGTCGACGAGGTCGTGCTGGTGCCGCGGGGAACCGTCGGGCGGACAACCAGTGGCAAAGTGCAGCGAGCGGCCACTAAAGCGCGCTACGAGCGCGGGAATCTGTTGACGGCGGCGGCGGCGGACGAAGCGGAGTTGCGCGCGTGAGCGGAGACGAGATGGACTTGCTGGAGAAGCTGCGGGCGGTCGAGAAGCGGCGCGCGAAGTTCGAGCCCGGACCCGCACCGGGCGCGACGGTCATCGAGCAGGTGCTGGGCCCGTGCGAGGTCGTCGTCAACGGGCGGCCGACGTTGATGTTCGGGTCGAATAACTATCTCGGCCTGACGCTGCATCCCGAGATCGTCGCCGCGGCGCGCGACGCGGTCGCGCAGTACGGCACCGGGACGACCGGTTCGCGCACGGCCAACGGCACGCTGGCGCTGCACGAGCAGCTCGAGCGCGACCTGGCCGGCTGGTTCGGCAAGCGCCACGCCCTCATCTTCAGTACCGGGTACCAAGCCAACCTCTCGCTCATCGGCGCCCTGTGCGGACCCGGCGACGTCATCCTGATCGACAGCGACAGCCACGCCAGCATCTACGACGCCACGCGGCAGACGGCGTCGCAAGTCATCGGCTTCCGCCACAATTCGTCCGACAGCCTGCGCAAGAAACTGGAACGGCTGCCGCGCGGCCCTCGGAATCGTCTCGTCGTCGTCGAAGGGCTGTATTCGATTCGCGGCGACGTCGCGCCGCTCACGGAGATTGTCGAGGTGTGCCGCACCTACGGCGCGTATCTGCTCGTGGACGAAGCGCACTCGCTCGGCACGTATGGCCCGAACGGGTTGGGATGCGCCGAGGAGCAGGGCGTGCTCGAGCACGTCGATTTCGTGGTCGGCACGTTCTCGAAGTCGCTGGCGGGAGTGGGCGGCGTCTGCGTGTCGGATCACCGGGAGCTCGGGGCGCTGCACTTCCTTGCGCGGGCGTACGTCTTCACCGCGTCGGGCTCGCCCTCCAACGTCGCGAGCGTGCAGGCGGCCGTGCGCGTCATTCGAGAGCATCCCGAGCTGCGCGATCAGCTGTGGGCGAACGTCCGGCGTCTGCGCCACGGGCTGCAGGAGCGCGGGTACGCGATCGGATCGACCGAATCGCCCATCGTGCCAATCTTCACGGGCGACGAAGAACGCACGATTGCGCTGTGGCAGGGGCTGCTGACAGAAGGCCTCTACGTGAACCTCATCGTGCCGCCGGGGTGTCCGCAAGACGAATGCGTCCTGCGCGCCAGCTGCTCGGCGGCGCACACGCCCGAACACATCACGCGCGCGCTCGACGTCCTGGGCCGCGTGGGCGCCGAGCTCGGGGTGACGCGCGTCGCGTTGTCCTGAAAGCACGTTGCGAGCGAAATCAGTTGCCGAAGGGCGCCGGGGCCGTACGCTTCCAGCGGCTGCTTGATAGCCGGTGAACCGAAGTATAGGATCATCGCATGTTGAAAGCAGCCCACTCTGTGCTCGCCGATGCGTTGCGGCTGGAGCCGGAAGCACGTGCCGAACTTGCTTCCGAATTGCTCGCCAGTCTTGACGGCCCGGCGGACCCTGATGCTGAAGCGGAGTGGGATGCGGAGATTGAGCGCCGCGTTGCCGCCATTGAGGCCGGGACGGTCCGCCTCGAACCCTGGGCAGACGTCAAGCGCCGGATCGAGAAGGAGATTCTCGGTCGGTGAAGGCGGTTCAACTCAGCGATCCGGCTTCTGAGTAGTTGACCGAAGCGGTTCGCTGGTACGAGCAACGGCGCCCCGGATGGGGTGGCTTGTTCGACGCGGTCGGGCACACCATTGACCTGATTCAGGGCTATCCGGAACTCGGCGAGATACGAACTGGTCGGCTGCCAAGCCGCCAACTCCGGGTGCTGGGCTTCCCGTACAAAGTGGCGTACCGTGTTCGTGAGCACGACGTCTACATTGTCGCCGTCGCGCACACCAGCCGTCGCCCCGGTTATTGGAAAAACCGTCGCTAATCGAATTTCTTGGTTTCTTCCTCTTCTATTGCGCTTTTGTCGCTGCGCTCGGCAACGCCTTGTCGAGCCACTTGGACATCGCGGCAGCGATTTCCAAATTGTTTTTCTCCAACATCATCATGTGGCCGTTGCCGCGGATGCCGATATCGGCGAGCTTGATCCAGACGGGACCGAGGCCCGCCTGCTCCAGGTATTTGACGGTGCAGTGATCGTAAGGCGCATGGTAGGAGGCTTCCGCCGTCAGAACCAGGATCGGCAGCTTCTGGAGATTCGGAAGCAGCCGTGCCGGCGCTCTTTGCATCCAGCAGCGGACGAGGTCGGATCCATTGGGCTTGTCTTCTCGCACGATGGAAAGATCCGACGCCGTCGCGGCAGTCGGTGAATAGGCGAGCGGATCGGCCGTGATCCCCCACGGCCGCGTCTGAGTCGTGTCATCCAGAAACCATTCGGGCGCTGGAACATTCTGGACGTTGAAGAACGGCGGTCCGTTGGGCTCGACCGCGAGGATCGCCTTGACGAGATCCGGTCGCGCGTCCGCGACGGGCCAACCAAATGCCCCGGACTGTGAGTGCGTCAGCAAGATCGCCGGGCCTGTCTTCTCGAGCAGCGCCAGAATGGCATCGCGGTTCAAGGCCTGCTGCAACGTGAAGTTTTGGATCGAAGGCATTTGCGAGGCGTAAAACTGGTCGAAGACCGGGTCGCCAGGCACGCCCGTCCCGGGCCACTGGGTGTGGAGATGTGCCTGCGGCCAACGGTTGTAGCGCTCCGGCGCCGCAAATTGCCTTTGAGTTGTCTCGAGATTGAGAGGAGCCGTGGGACCGTAGAGATCGCCCTCGTAGGCGGCTCTGCCCCGCCCCGGCTGATCGACCACGTAGACCGCATAGCCCCGTCGCAAGAAGAACTGCGCCCAGCCCTCGCGGCCATCTGGGGTTCCCGTGAAGTTCGTTCCCGATTGCGAGCCACCGTGAACCATGACGATGGGCCACGGGTGTGTCTGTTTGCTGGGGATTTGGAATTCGGCATAGAGCTGGCCGCTCATCACCTGCCGGCCGTTCACGGTCGAATATTTACCACCGGCGAACACGTAGCCCTGCCGCGCGATCGCTAAGGGCTCGGGACGTTTGGCCTGCGCTGTCACCTCCGCTGCCGTCCCAATGGCGAGCACGAGCACGATGTTCATCGCGAATAATCTCTTGCGTCTCGAGTACATCAGGGCATCCCCATGGAGGTCACGTGCTCGACGCTGTTTAATGCGCCCGTCACGCGGCCGTTCGATCACATCACGCGCGCCCGGCGCATGACCGCTTCCGCTTTCTGGCGGATTTCCCGGGCGACCTCAAAGGGATCGCCTTGCTGGAATTTCGGCAGGAAGAGTTCGACTGAGAGGGGACCGGCATATCCCTTGTCCGCGAGCTTGCGAAGCATCCGGGGCAGTGGAGCAATTCCGTCGCCTGGGATGAACCTGGTTGTGTTATCCAACAACTCGCGCGGCATATCGGGTACATCTTGAAAGTGCACGTGCCCGATTTCCCCGGAACGTATCAGATCGAGGTCCTCGAGCTTGTTGAGGCCAGACCAGAAGTGATAGCAATCGAGCAAAGGAGCGACATTCGGATGCGCCGCTGTGCGTGTCATCTGTAGCAGGGTGGGCAGCGTGGAGATGAACGACGACGTGCGCACGAATTCGGCCATGGCGGTCATGCGGAACTGTTTGGCAATCTCCCCCACCTCGCGCATGTTGTCCGCCCCGGCCTTGTAGTCGTCCGGCGTGAATTTCTGCGTTGTGCCGGTTGGAGAGTAAATGCGGTTCAAGCCCAGGGCCGCGAACATCTCGCAGCGTTTCTTGAGATTCTCGAGTGACGCGGCATGATTGGGATTCGGCTCCCAGAGACCCTGCACGCCACACGCACCGGAGACCGGCGTCAGTCCCAGGTCGGTGAGAACACGGCGCGCGGCCGCCAAGGAGTCGGTTTTCAGAAACTCGTCCAGAAGCGCGGCGGTGAGTTCGACGTATTGGATGCCCGCGCGAGACCAGCCTTCGAGCGACCTGCGATAGCCCGCCCCGGCGGATGTGTTCTGGTGAATGGCGAGCGTCATCTTGCCCGAGGCGGCCGAGGCGGCACGCGCGGCGACCAGCGCCAAGGGAGTCGAGAGCATCACTCTTCTGGAAAGCATGGCACCTACCACTCTGAACGTTCGAGAGCGGCCGCCCTCGGATGGCCCATTTTAGCCGGAGTGTACGGCAGTTGACCGCAGGTTAGCCACCACGCCTTTGTACTGCGTCCCAGGCCTGCTCATCACCGATCGATGCGGACCTGCAGTCGAATCTGCCGGTGGTAGGAGTTGTACAACGATCCGAACGCGGCTGATGCCACGTTCGCCTGCACCTCGGTGGGGACGAACGCGTTCAACGCGTTATAGGCGCGGAGCCCAATCCACGGCTTCCACTTGAACAGGTTGAACTGCCGCTCGATGCCAAGGTCGACGACCGCGACCGTCGGGAAATGGAACTGCTGATTCCGTGGGCCGATCCAGTCGAGCGTCTCGTTCACCGCCGAGTACGGGAACCCGGTTCGCACCTCGACGACCGACGACAGCGACCACCGCGAACCGACGAGTGCGCGAAAACGGCCGACGAACCGGTGCGGGATGTCGCTGCCGGTCGGCGCATAGGCATCCGTGCTGATGATCGGCCAGCGCACGCTGTCGAAAAACGCGGTGTAGGTGTTGAGATTCGCGTACGCCGACGCCCGGACGTACGATCCGCTCGCTTCGAGTCCCGGGCCGGGCGCGTACCGGAGCGTGAGCTCCGCCTCCCGATAGGACGAACGACCTTCACTGGTCAGCCGAAGCTCCGACGTCGAGCCCGCGGTCATCGGACTGACGACAAGCTCGCTTACGCCGCGCCGGCTGAGCAGCGCCGTCCGAAGAAACCAGGCCTGATTCAGACGATCGTCGAACCCCAGATTCCACGTCGTGCTGCGAGCGGTATCCAGAGCGGTCGCCGCGCGATGCACGAAGACCATGGGCGCGGTGATCGGCGTCGTGCCGTCGGCGGCGTACCGCCTGTCGGTCGTCGTCTCGAACTGATCGAAGGCGCCGACGACCGACGGCGTTCGTTCGAAGAACAAGCCGTAGCCGCCACGGAGCACGGTGGTCCCACTGGCGTTGAGCAGCACCACGGCGCCCACACGTGGGGTGCCGTTGATGCGGTTCAGCACGCCGTCGCGGTCGATGCGGACGCCGGCCTCGACCAGGAGTCGCGCCGCCGCTTGAACCCGGTCCTGCGCGAACAGGGCGACGTCGGTGGTCCGGACGCGCTGCTCGATCGGACCGCCGAAAGTCAGGCGGCGTGCAAGCGTCCCATCGGGTCGGCGAATGTCGACCGCCGAGCTGTCGCTCGTGCCGACAAACGTCGTGCGCAGCAGGTCCAGCCCGAACTTGAACAGATGCTGGACGCCATAAAACGATCGGGATCCGGTGGCCGCTTCCACCCACTGAAATGTGTCGGTCCGACGATGCTGGCGGTTGAAGAAGTGGCCGGTGTTCCCTTCGGGCACGAGTTCCATCGGGGACGTGCCGTGTCCCGCGACGTTGACGTCGAAGTGGCCCATTTGCACCGTTGATTCGACGACCGCGCTATCCGAGACCGTCGAGTGCGCCGCCGCGTTGCCCACCAGCAGCGTATCGTTCACGTCGGCGGCCACCTCGGGACCGTTGAACGTGTTGAGCGTCGCGGCGTCGGTCCGGCTCGGAAAGATGTTGAGCGTTCCGGTCAATGATTGGCGCGGCGTCAGGTTCGCATCGACGCGTGTGAAGGCGCTCAACCACTTCGTCGTCCGCGTGTCATCTTGCGAACGGCTCTGAGCTTCCCCCACCTCGTACCGCATTTGCGCGCTCTGCTGCAGAAACAACCGGCCCTTGACCAGCGGACCGCCAACACCAATCCTCGGCCCGAACGACTCGAGGCCCTTGATCGCCCACGGGCGATGCCGCACGGTCCGGAAGCTGACGTCGGGGCTATTTAACGTGACCTGCCACGCGTCGCCGGCACGCTTGGTGTTGACGACCGTCATGCCGGAGGAGAAGCGGCCGAACTCGACGGCGTACGGATTGGCAAACACTTCCACCGAATCGACGGCGTCCGCCGGCAGGCGAAACAGCGGCGTGCCCGTCGTCGGATCGGTGAGGCTCGCCATCCCGAGCTGAATCGCGCTTTGGTTCGGCCGTCCGCCTTTGATGCTCACACCACCCGGCCCCTGCACGATGCCGGCGAGGAGCTTCAGCGCCGACAAGACGCTGTTATCGCGAATGGGCAGCTGCGCGACCGTGCGACTGTCGAGGACGGCCTTCGGCGCGAGCGTCTCGGCGATGGTCGGCTGTGTGTTTTCGGCCCTGCCAATCACCTCGACGTGTTCGGAAATGCCCGACACCGGGAGATCGAGCCGGGCGGCCGCCTCGACTCCTGCCTCGACGCGTACGGTGGCTCGTGTATCGTCGAAGCCCGAAAGCGTGGCCGTCACCCAATACGTCCCGGGCGCGACCGACGGAAACCGGCATCGGCCTTCCTCGTCGGAGAATTGCGTTGCGATTGTGGGACCGTCAGGCCTTGAGATCGTGAGCACGACGCCCGGCAACCGGATCGCGCCGCCCTGGGTCGTCGTGGCGACGAGAATCGTGCCGGTCGTCTGAGCCTGTGCCGCCGCAGTCAGTGGAGAGCCGAACAGGATGCAGCAGACGGCAAGTACCCACCCGGACCGCCGCCCGCGACGCGCAACGATTGAAGGCATGCGGAAGGTTCGATTCTAACATTCGCCGGCGTCTCACGCTCGCTTTTGACGAAGCGCCACGCGGTAACTGGAGCGCAGACTGGCGACGTGGCTCTCGAACAGATGTTCGTGACGGAGGTCGGCGGGCACGCGGCACGGATCGCTCCATTCTTCACGTCGGCCGACGGCATCTCGCAGGGCGGCGCCGAGCGAGGCGGGATCGGCGAAGTCGACAACGTATCCGAGCCGGTGGCCGGCGACCAGCTCGCCCATACGCGTGCCCGCGCCCGCGACGATCGGCCGGCCGGCGGCGATCGCGTCGCTGAGGCGACACGCCAGGTGCGTGCGTTTGTCCCAGCTCACATCGTACAGGGCGAACACCAGATCGACCCGCTCGTACAACCCTCGAATGTCGCTCGCATAGTTGTATGCGCCCTCGTGATGCACGAAGGCATGCTGACGTGCCATCAGCTCCACGAGCGGACGCGCTTCGCCCGTGCCCGCAAAGAGGAGCTCGATGTCGATGCCCGAGCGGCGCACCTCGGCGGCCGATTCGCACAGCCATCGAATGGCCGCCTCGCACCGAAACGATCCGATGTAGCCGACGACGAACGGACCGTCGCGCCGGCTCCTAATCCCCTCGAACGTCGCGGCCCACGGCGCGTTCGGGATCACGATGGGGTGATCGTCAGGGCGAAGCAGTCCGAGCGGGCGCAAGAAGCCGCTGACGAACCAGGGCGAGGTCGTGTACACGCGATCGACGCGCCGCATGATCACACGCTGCAACATCACGGCTGGCCATCGCCGGAGGCTTTCCTGGGTGTCCAGCAGGTCGTACACCAGCGTGCGATGAGGCCGCCGCAGGCACAACAACCACGCGCCG
>JAHFUJ010000151.1 GCA_023265105.1 Acidobacteriota bacterium | reverse complement strand
CGCCGAGCCCGTCCGACCCGCGCCCGTTCCACGACCGGCCCTCCCGCCGCTCGTTACACCGCCGACGCCGGCGCCACGGGCATCCGAACCAGCCCCCGGGCGGACGCCGCCGCCCCCTCGCACGCCGTCAGCGCGGCCACCGGCGACCGATCCCGTGCCGCCGCCGCCGGCAGCAACGCCCGCGTCGGCCGACCATTTCGGCCTCGCGCTGTACTACCAGCGTGTCGGCGACTTCGACAACGCACTCGCCCACTACCGGACGCTCGTCGAGCAGAACGACTCGAGCGCGGAAGTGCACAACAATCTCGGCCTGCTCTACCTGGACAAGGGCGAGCTCGGCGAGGCGACGAGGCAGTTGCAGCGCGCGATCCTCATCGATCCGAAGTACGTGAAGGCGCACAACAATCTCGGCGTGGCCGAGATGCGCGCGGGGCGTCTTGACGCCGCGGCCGCCGAGTTCCGCGTGGCCCTCGGCGCCGAACCTCGCAACGTCGAGTCGCTGGTCAATCTCGCGCTGGTGCAGAAATCTTCGGGGCGCGCCGCCGACGCTCGCGATCTCCTCCAGCGCGCCGTGACCATCGATCCGCGCAACGCCGGCTCCCACTACAACCTCGCCGTCGTCGCCGACGAGGGCGGTGACACCGCCACCGCGGTCGAGCATTACCGCGCGTTTCTCAAGTTCGGCACCGTAACCTACGACGAGCTCGCCGCGCAGGTCCGCGCGCGGCTGGCGACGCTCGGCCCCGGGTAAAGACATCTCCACCGATCAGCGCTGAGAGCTGAAGGCCGAAAGCTGACAGCTACGTCAACACGAGTGAATATCTGTTCAGGTATACAGAACCTTGACATCGACACGATCCGGATGTATACCGGACCCACTTCCTTACTAACACGGTAGGTGAAGTCTGGTTGTCATGTCCGGTGATTCTGGCCGGCAACGATGCCCCGTGTACGGATAAGGAGTGTCGATCACATGCGAAATCGGGTCACAGGTACGATCATTACGACGGCCGCCGTCGTCGCCGTCTTCTCGCTGGTCGTGACACCGACCGCTGGTCAGGCCCCGGCCTCCAAGGCACCGCGTACGGCGGACGGCAAACCCAACTTGAACGGTATTTGGCAGGCCCTCAACACGGCGAATTGGGACATTCAGGGGCATGCTGCGCAACCGGGACCGGTGGTCGCACTCGGGGCGATCGGCGCAGAACCCGCGGGGCTGGGCGTCGTGGAGGGCAATGAGATCCCTTACCTGCCGGCGGCGGCGGCGAAAAAGAAGGAGAACTTTGAAACCCGAATGAAGGTTGACCCGTTCGATCGGACTCTTGGCGACCCGGAGCTCAAATGTTTCATGCCGGGTGTGCCACGCGCCACGTATATGCCCTTTCCGTTTCAGATTGTTCAGAGTACGAATAGAATCATGATCACCTACGAGTTCGCGAGTTCCACGCGCGTCATCCACATGGATAAGGTGGCTCCGAGTCCCGTCGACACGTGGATGGGGCACTCGGTTGGCCGCTGGGATGGGGACACGCTGGTCGTCGACGTGACGAGTTTCAACGACCAGACCTGGTTCGACAGGGCCGGGAATTTCCATAGCGACGCGTTACATGTGATTGAACGCTACACCCCCGTCAGCCCTGACAACCTCATGTACGAAGCGACCATCGAGGACCCGAAAGTGTTTACGCGACCCTGGAAGATGAGCATGCCCCTCTATCGTCGTCTGGACAAGAACATGCAACTCTTGGAATTCAAGTGCGTGGAGTTCGCCGAGCCGCTCATGTATGGATCTATTAGTAAGCAGCCGAGCAAGTAACAGGAGGTGTTGGATGAAGCTGAGCCCTGTCGAAGCTTCACTGGGCGTACTGGCGGTCGTGATCGCGGTTGTGTCGCTGGCAACGGTACCCGCCGCCGCTCAGGCCGCGCGGGCCGCTGTGAAAACGACGACCGCGGCCAAGGCGGCGAAGACATGGACGCCACCCCGGACACCGGACGGCCAGCCGGATTTGCAGGGAACATGGACGAACCATACCATTACGCCCTTGGAACGACCCAGTGCGCTGGCAGGGAAAGAGGTTTTCGCGGAGGAGGAAGCGAGTGCGTTGGAAGAGCAAACCGCCGAAAGGAGCAACGCGGATCGTGGCCGTCAAGTTGGGAGCGACGCCGACGTCGGCCTTGCTTACAACGAGTTCTGGTGGGATCACGCAACAACGGTCGTCGGGACCAAGCGCACGTCACTGATTGTGGATCCGCCGGATGGGAGAATTCCTCCCTTGACGCCGGAGGCGCAGGAGCGGGCAAAGGCAGAGCCTGGCCGAAGGCCATTGCGGGCTACCGGTGGTTTCCAGGGCGGACGCGACGCCAACTCGTGGGTGGACCGCAGCTTATGGGAACGTTGCATCACGCAGGGTCTGCCGAGAATTTCGAGCAACGCCTACAACAGCAATATCGAGATTGTCCAGAGTTCGAACTCCGTCGTCATTCACCACGAGATGATCCACGAGGCTCGCGTTGTCCCGCTGGACGGGCGTCCGCATCTCGACCCACACATCCGGCAGTATCTCGGGGACTCACGCGGCCACTGGGAGGGCAATACACTGGTCGTCGACACCACCAATTTCGGCGACAAGACGAACTTCAGAGGATCCACCACCGGTTTGCATATGATCGAGCACTTCACGCGCGTCGCTCCAGACACGCTCAACTATGAAGTCACCTTCGACGATCCGACCACGTGGACCAGACCGTGGACGGCGGCGATTCCCTGGACCAAGAGTCAGGGTCAGATCTATGAGTACGCGTGTCACGAGGGGAATTACGGCATAGTGGGCATCCTCAGTGGCGGTCGCGCCGAAGAGAAGGCCGCCGAAGACGCCGCGAAGAAAGGGTCGTCGAAGTGAGATTCCCAGCGTCAATAGGTACGCTGGCGGTCGCGATGGCCGTCGTGTTGCTGGCGGCGATACCCGTCGCTGGCCAGGCCCCGACGGTCGCGGCGAAGACGAAGCCGACGGTCGCGGCGAAAACTTGGACCCAGCCTCGTACGCCGGACGGCCAGCCAGACCTGCAGGGAACATGGGAGAACGCCACCACGACGCCCTTGGAACGACCCAATACGCTTGCTGGGAAACAGGTTCTTACGGAGGAAGAGCGAGCCGCACTGGATGCGCAAGTCGCTGAAAGTCGCAGCACCGATCGCCGCGACGGAACTCCCGACGAGGACCTCAACCGCGCCTATAACGATTTCTGGTGGGACCGGGGAAAATCAATCGGGCGAACGTCGCTGATAGTGGATCCACCGGATGGGAGAATGCCTCCCTTGACGCCGGAAGGACAGAAGAGATTAGCGTCTTTTGGAGGTTTTAGCGGACGCGGCGGCGCCGACTCATGGTTGGACCGAAGCTTGCCGGAACGGTGTCTCGTATACCGCCCTGTGCCACCGATTCCTACCGGCTACAACAATAATTATGAGATCGTGCAGGGTCCTGGATACGTGGCGATTCTCCAGGAGGAGATCCACGAGGTTCGCATGATCCCCATAGACGCGCGTCCGCATCTCCCGCCAGGCATCCGTCAGTGGTTGGGGGACTCGCGTGGCCGGTGGGAGGGCAATACGCTGGTCGTCGACACCACCAATTTCACTGACAAGACGAACTTCAGAGGATCGGGCGCGAACTTGCACGTGGTCGAACGCTTCACGCGCGTCGACGCGAACACGATCGACTACCAATTCACAGTTGACGATCCGACGGTGTGGGCCAGGCCCTGGACTGCAGCCATTCCCTGGAGGAAGAGTCAGGGTCAGCTGTATGAGTACGCGTGTCACGAGGGAAATTACAGCATGTTCGGCATCCTCAATGGCGCTCGCGCCGAAGAGAAGGCCGCCGAAGACGCGAAGAAGAGTTCGAAGTGAAGTCCGAGCTGGAGTCATGGCCACCGAACGCGCAACCGAGATAAGCCAGGCGCAGATCGCCGTCCATTGGAAAGAAGAGGAGTATGTTCGTCCGACCACAAAGTTCGTCGGACAGGCGAATCTCGTGGACCCCGCCGTCACGGAACGATTCAGTGAAGACCATTTCCCAGAGTGCTTCCGAGAATATGCAGACCTGCTGAACTGGTCCCAGTACTGGCACACCACGCTGGACACCAGCAACCCACCGTTCTGGAAATGGTTTGTCGGCGGCAAGCTCAATGCTTGTTACAACTGTGTCGACCGGCACCTGGCGAAGTACGGGAACAAGGCCGCGCTGATATTTGTTCCCGAACCGGAGGATGAGCCCGTTTACACGATCACCTACCAGGAGCTGTTCACCCGGGTGAACGAAGTGGCTGCCGTTCTGCGTGATTTCTGCGGGCTGAACACCGGCGACCGCGTCACGATTCATATGCCGATGATTCCCGAGCTGCCCATTACCATGTTGGCCTGCGCGCGGCTGGGCATCGTGCACTCAGTGGTCTTCGGAGGATTCAGTGGTGAAGCCGCCGGGCTTCGCGCGGCTGACTCCGGAAGCCGCGTGATGATTTACGCCGACGGCTACTACCGCAACGGGAAAATTGTCGATCACAAGCCGAGCGCGGATATCGCGGTGGCACTCGCCGAGAAAGAGGGCCAGAACGTTGAGAAAGTCCTCGTGTGGCGGCGCCATTACGGCCAGTGTCTCTCGACGAAACCGATGGTGCCGGGCCGCGACTATTTCATGGATGAAGTGTTAAAGGATTTCAAGCGCGCGAAAGTCGATCCGATTTCGATGGATGCGGAAGCCCCCCTGTTTCTGATGTACACGAGTGGGACGACGGGCAAGCCCAAGGGGTGCCAACACCGGACCGGAGGCTACCTGGCCTACGTCACCGGAACCTCGAAGTACTACCAGGACATTCATCCCGAGGACGTGTACTGGTGCATGGCGGATATTGGCTGGATCACGGGACATTCTTACATCGTGTACGGCCCTCTGGCCTTGGCCGCCACGAGCGTGCTTTATGAGGGCGCTCCGAACTATCCGGATGCGGGGCGGCCTTGGCGAATCGCCGAACAGCTCGACGTCAACATTTTCCATACGTCGCCGACGGCCATCCGCAGTCTCAGGAAGACCGGCCCGGAGGAGCCGAAGAAGTACAACTATCACTTCAAGCACATGACCACGGTCGGCGAGCCGATCGAGCCAGAGACGTGGCGATGGTATTACGACGTCGTCGGCAAGCGCGAAGCCGTCATCGTCGACACGTGGTGGCAGACGGAGACTGGAGGTTTCCTCTGTAGTACCAAACCCGCCCTCGATCCGATGAAGCCTGGAAGCACCGGCCCGCCCGTTCTCGGGATCTTTCCGATCATTTACGACGAGGAGGGCAAGGAGGTCGCGACCGGTTCGGGCAAGGCGGGGAATATCTGCATTCGGAACCCCTGGCCCGGCATCATGCAGACCGTCTGGAAAGACGACGATCGCTTTGTGAAGCAGTACTATGCGAAGTACTGCAAGAATCGGCAGAGCAAGGATTGGCGAGACTGGCCGTACTTTGCGGCCGACGGGGCGGTCGGTCCTCCCGACGGCTACTACCGAATCTTGGGCCGAGTCGACGACGTCATCAACGTGGCTGGCCACCGCCTGGGGACCAAGGAGATCGAGTCGGCGTGTCTGACGGTTCCTGAAGTCGCCGAGGCGGCGGTCATCCCTGTCGTTGACGAGATTCGGGGCCGGATGCCGGTGGTGTACGTCTCTTTGAAGCCGGGTGTCTCGGACGGAACGCGGGTCAAAGAAGAGATCGTCTCGACGATCGAGACGATGATCGGCAAGATCGCTCGCCCGAAGGCGGTGAATATCGTACCGGACCTGCCCAAGACGCGATCGGGCAAGATCATGCGTCGTGTCCTTGCGGCGATCTCAAATACGATGGACACGGGCGACGTCACGACCCTCGCCAATCCCGATGTGGTGGAGCTCATTCGGCGGCAGGTGCAGGGAGAGGGACCGGTCGTCATGAAAGAAGGTCCTGAGGACGTCAAACGATTCGGCGAGAGCGAGTAGATCGGCTGGTGGGGTGTGGTGCGTGCGATCTGCGTGTACATGAACTTGCGACAAAACGCTACCACGGAGGTCACGGCGCCAAAGGACGGAGGCCACGGAAGACCATTGGAACCCTGCGGTGTCCTCCCGTTTGTATTCCGTGTGCTCCGTGGTAGAGCCGTTTTGGGCGGATGTACGAAAGCGTTAAACGCAGCAGACTAGACGGCGGGGGCGCGCGGTTGCTGCGCGCCGGAGTAGCCGTCGATGCGCTCGACGCGGTTGCGTCCCCGCTGCTTGGCGCGCTCCAGGAGGGCCTCCGCGTCGGCCATCAACTGCTCCGAATCGATCGTATCTCCGACGGCGACGTCGAGGTTGACGACGGCTGCGCTCAGCGTGACCACGACCCGCTGGTCGGTGCGATGATTGACGAACCCGAGCCGCTTTTCGACCGTGTGGCGGACCCGTTCGGCCAGGCCGCTTGCCTGTTCGGCGTCGGTGCGCGAGAGCAACACGGCAATCGAATCTTCCGAATGCCGCGCCACCCAGTCGTGCTGGCGGAAATACTTGCGAATCAAAATCCCAAGCCGCTCGAGAATCTTGTCGCCGACGCCGTAGCCGTGTTCCTGGTTGATGGCGGACAGCCGATCGACGTCGAACAGGATCAACGACACGGGAAAGCCGAATCGTCCGGCGCGTTCCAGCTCTTTGGCGAGCACCGCGTCCAGCAGCACGCGGGTGTGCAGCGTGGTGAGCCGATCGACGATCGCGGTTTCGGCCGGTTCGAGCTGCGCCCGGTCCGTGTAGACGGCGAGCAGATCGAACGACCCTCGGCGGACGAGCTGCTCGACGAGCGGCCACGGCTCACTGGTGGCCCCGACGCCCGGGTCGAGCGCCAGCTCGTCGAGCGCCGTGCGCTCGATCAAATACGCGAAGGTAAAGAGCCGCTCCATCGAAAGCCCGCGCTCGAGCACGACGCGGTGCAGATCGGCGACGAACCCGCCGCGGGCATCGAGCCTGCCGTCGCGCACGGCCAGCGCCAGGAGCTGGACGAGCAGCAGGCCCATGCGATGGCAGTACTGGGAGTCGATCGTTTCGGCGCCGCTGAATGGAAAGATCGCCACGGTGTCGGTGGTGATCGTGTCGATGTGATCGAGGAGTACGGCGGAGATCCGCTGGCGTATGTCGGCCTGCGCGTCACCGCCCTCTTCTTTGGAAAATACGGTATCGTTGGTGCCCACGGGCGACATGCTGGACATGTTCACCCAACCGCCGCGTGGACGCAAGTAACTCCGCCGGCTGATTGAGGCCGCCGCCTCGGCGTTTTCCCGCGAGTGCGCCGGGGCTGTGCAAACGTGCGCAATCGCGCGCTACCGCCGCCGACGGCCCGCTACCGCGCGTTCCGCTTCGAACCGACAACAGAGCGGGAGTGCCCACCAGAATCGGCATCGAGCTGTCGCCGGTCGCCTGCCGCAGTGTCGAAATCGAGAAGGGGCTGATTGGCGTCGGCCCCGTGGGGATGACGAAGGCAGGCTTCGTGTCCGCGCGCTTGGCGTTTCCGGTCGCTGAAACGACCATGCCATGGGGTAGGTCGATGCCAGCCTACTACCGGCTGTATGGAGATAGCACGAATCTGCACAGAGTTTCGTGTTGATCGGGACGCGGGCGGTTCGTAAGATCAAGGTTCCGCGTCATCAGGTCGGTCTTGGATGAGGATCCGCGTTGCGCAAAAAAATCGGTGAGTGCCTGATTCAAGCCGGCCTCATCACAGAAGAAGATCTCCGCGGCGCGTTGTCGGAGCACAAGCGCACCGGCGAGCGGCTGGGCGTCGTGCTCGTTCGCATGAACCTCGCCACTGAGAAGCAGATCGCGAAGGCGCTCGCGTTCCAACTCGGCTTCCCCTACATCAGCCTCGTCGACAACCCGCCCGATCCCGAGGCGGTGGTGCTGATCCACAAGGAGGTCTCGCTCAAGCGCGTCTGCATTGCGGTGCGGCTCGAGAAGAACCTGCTGACGGTGGCGATGGCCGATCCGCTGTTGTTCAGCCTCGTCCAGGACCTCGAGTTTCAGACCGGCTACCGCATCAAGCAAATGGTCGCGACTCGCGGCGACATCCTCGACGCGATTCAAACCAGCTACCCCGACAAGGCGCTCGTGCGCGCGCATCACACCGGGTCGGATTTGGTGACAGGCGGCGGGCCGGCGGCGCGCGCGCGCGGCGGCGCGCCCGGCGTGGAAGTGCCGACGGCGGAAACCGCCCTGGCGCGCCGTTCCGAAGACGACGTCTTCGAGCCGATCGCGGGCCTCAAGGAACGCAGCGAAGCGGCGCCCATCATCGACCTGGTCGATCTGGTCGTCAAGAGCGCGATCAAGAGCAAGGCGAGCGACGTGCACGTCGAGCCGATGGAAAAGGGCGTCCTCATCCGTCATCGTCTCGACGGGCTGCTCAAGGAAGTGATGGACCTGCCCAAGTGGGTCCACGAAGGCCTCATCGCCCGGCTGAAGATTATGGCCGGCATGGACATCGCCGAAAAACGGCTGCCGCAGGACGGCCGCCTTCGCTCGGCGGCCGAGGACGGCACCGAGGTCGACTTCCGCGTGTCGACGCTCCGGACGCTCTTCGGCGAGAAGGTCGTCATGCGCGTCCTCGATCACCGCAAGGGCGTGCCGGCGCTCGAAGAGATCGGCATGTCGGCGACGGCGCTCGAGGAAGTGCGTCAGTTCCTTCGCCACCAGCACGGCATGATTCTCGTCGTCGGACCGACCGGCAGCGGCAAGACGACGACGCTCAGTTCGTCGCTCAAGTCGGTGCAGTCGGAGAAGACCAACGTCATTACGATTGAGGATCCCGTCGAGTACCAGATCCCGGGCGTCAACCAGACGCAGATCAACGAGAAAATCAAGCTGACGTTCGCCAGCGCGCTGCGATCGATCCTGCGGCAGGATCCCGATATCATTCTGGTCGGCGAGATCCGCGACGCGGAGACGGCGAAGATCGCGATGCAGGCGGCGCAGACGGGCCATCTCGTGCTCTCGACGCTCCACACCGACGACGCGCCGTCGTGCGTGACGCGGTTGATGGACATCGGCTCGGAACCGTATGTCATCGCCTCGGCGCTCATCGGGGTCGTCGCCCAGCGGCTCGTGCGGCGACTGTGCGCGAACTGCCGCCGGCAGTACACGCCGCCGGCCGAATCGCTCCGGGCGTTGAACATCGGCGAGGCCGACGCGGCGGCGATCCCCTTCTACAAGTCGGTCGGCTGCGATCAGTGCAACCATACCGGCTATCGCGGGCGCATTGGCATCTACGAGGTGATGCGTGTCACCGACAAGCTGCGGCGCCTGATTGCCGTGCGCGCGCCCGAAGCGCAGATTCGCGACGCGGCCGTCGCGGGCGGTATGATCAGTCTCGGCGAAGACGGTCTGGCCAAGGTCAAGAGCGGCGTCACGACGCCCGAAGAGCTGCTGCGCGTGGTCACCGAGGTCCGCGAGGTGCGCACCATCTGCCCGGGCTGCGGCGCGGCGGTCGGCGTCGATTTCCTCGCGTGCCCCAACTGCGGCAAGCGCCTGGGCGGCGGCTGTCCGCACTGCGGGCGGGCGCTGCAGCCCGGCTGGAACTTTTGCCCCTATTGCGCGCGCACCACGGAGACCAGGCGCAGTCCCAAACGGCTCCGCGAGCCCGAGACGCGAGAGGGGCGCCGCGAATTACCCGCCGCCAACGTCGCCGAATTCAAGAAATAGAGACGCCGGTCTGACTCGTCCATCGTGCCGCTGACAAACTATTACGATCTCCTGGGTGTCCCGCCGACCGCTTCGCAAGCGGATGTGAAGCGGGCCTTCCGTCAGCAGATTGCGCGGTATCATCCCGACAAGGTTCAGCACCTCGGCAAAGAGTTTCAGGCGATGGCGGCGGACCGCGCCGCCGAGCTCACCGAAGCGTATGGCGTCTTGTCGGATGGGGGCCGGCGCGCCGAGTACGACCAGGCAGTGTTGGGCACCGCCTCGGCCGCGGCCGCCGCGCCGCCGCCGCCTCCTCCACCCGAGCCGCGCGCGCCCGAAACCAGCGCCGCACCGCCGCCGGCGGCGTCCACGGCGGAAAGCGAGGCGCACCAAGGCCGCCAATTCTCTCGGGAACGCGCCACCCGCGACGAGTTCATCAGGAAGGCGACGATTGGACGATTTCGCCAGGCGTTCGTGGGCGTGGACGCCAACTACGACGAGTCGCAAGCGCGTGGCTTCGACGTCGCGTGCGTGCCCAAGGCCAAGCTGTTCGGGCGCGGCAAAGGGCCGCGGCTGCTGGTCCAGTTCGTGTCGCGGGTCGACGGCGCGGCGGTGGCCGAGGCGTGGACGCAGGCGGTGAAATGGGGCGCGCCGTCCAAGGAAGAGATCTGTGTGTTCCTGATGGGGTCCTCCATCGCGCCCCCGGGGGAGCTGGCCGACGCGATCGCCGCGCAGCGGCGCAAGACGCGCGGCGCCAAGGTCGCGCTGATCCCCGTCGATGCGCGCAATTGGGACGCGCACGTGCCGACCGACGCGCCCGCGATGGCCAAGAATCTGCTGGCGCGCCTTCGCAGCGGGGCCTGAAAAGATTGCGAAATTAGGAATTAAGGATTAAGAATTGAGAATTCGTGCGCCAATTCTTAATTCCTAATTCTCAGTTCCTAATTCTTAATGTCGTAATACACCATGGCGTTGATTGAAACCGTCGATCTTTGGAAGACGTACGTCATGGGCTCCGAGGAGATCCACGCGCTGCGCGGCGTGACGATTTCGATCGAGCGCGGCGAGTACGTGGCGATCATGGGTCCTTCCGGTTCGGGCAAGTCGACGCTGATGAATCTGATTGGCTGCCTCGACACCCCGAGCAAAGGCTCCTACCTGCTGAACGGCAAGCAGGTGAGCCAG
>JAHFUJ010000150.1:3897-10984 GCA_023265105.1 Acidobacteriota bacterium | reverse complement strand
TTTGAATCGACAGCCGATCCTTGGGCGGCGTCTCGATGATCGACATGTCGCGGATGCCGACGAGCGACATGTTGAGCGTCCGCGGAATCGGCGTCGCGCTCATCGTGAGCACGTCGACCTTCTTCCGAAGCTGCTTGATCTTCTCTTTGTGCGACACGCCGAACCGCTGCTCTTCGTCGACGACGAGCACTCCGAGGTCGCGGAACTCGACGTCTTTGGACAGCAGCCGGTGGGTGCCGACGATGATGTCGACCTTGCCGGTGGCGAGATCGGCGAGCGTTTCCTTTTGCTCGGTCTTGCTGCGGAACCGGCTGACCATCTCGATGCGCACCGGGAAGCCGGCAAAGCGCTCCTTCAACGTCTTCTCGTGTTGGAACGCCAGCACCGTCGTCGGCGCAAGGAACGCCACCTGCTTGCCGTCCATTACGGCTTTGAAGGCCGCGCGCATCGCGACCTCCGTTTTTCCATAGCCGACGTCGCCGCACAACAGCCGATCCATCGGCGTGGCCGATTCCATGTCGCGCTTGATGTCGGCAATCGCTGTGTGCTGATCGGCCGTGAGCTCGTACTCGAAAGCGTCCTCGAACTCCTGCTGCCAATGCGAGTCGGCGCTGAAGGCGTGGCCCGGCACCGCTTTGCGCGCGGCATAGAGCTTCAGCAGCTCCTCCGCCATGTCGCGCATCGCCTTCTTGACTTTGGTTTTCGCGCGCTCCCACGACGTGCCGCCGAGGCGATCGACGGGCGGCCGAGTGGCACCCGTGTACTTCTGCACGAGGTCGAGGCGCTCGACCGGCACGAACAGCTTGTCCTGGCCCGCGTAGCGAAGCTCGAGGAACTCCTGCAGCGCGTCGCCGACGCCGATCGGCTTGAGGCTGACGAACATGCCGATCCCGTGGTCGATGTGGACGACGAGATCGCCGACCTTCAGATCGCGCAGATCGGAGAGAAACGCTTTCGTCGCCGACCGCCGTCGCTCGGGGACGCGCCGTTCTTCGTCGAAAACGTCGGCCTCGGCGTAGATCTGCAGGCCGGCGGCGGGGAGCCGGAAGCCGCGCGACAGATTTCCGACGGCGACAAGAAGGGCGGCATAGCGCGCGTCTTCGGCGCGCTCGACCGGAATCGCGAGGATGTCGTACTCCTTGAGCAGCTCGATCGTCCGTTCGGCGCGTCCTGGCGTCGCGGCGACGAACAGCGTCGTCTCGCCGTCTTCCCTCAGCTTGCGAATTTCGGCGACCCAGTCGGCGAGGCGGCCGTGGAGTTCAATCGCGGGTTGGCAATGCACGTGGTGCGTCGGAAGGGATTGGGGATTCGGGATTAGGGATTTGCCGAGGGATTGGGCGACGTGGGATTCGGGTCGGGGTTCGGGGGCGTCGTCGTCCAACCCAAGCTCGGCGAGATGGGTTGCCTGCGCGAGGCGCGACTCGATGACGCTCCAATCCGCGAAGAGCTCCGTGGGGACCGGTAGGCCGGGTCCGTTGGAACCCGGCGCTGCCTTGCGAACGGCCTCTTCGTAGCTGTGCTGCAACTGCTCGATGAGCTTCGTCGCATTGGCGTCGATCTCGTCGCGCTCGGATGCGATGATGCGCGCGTCGCGCGCGCGTGCGAGGTAATCGAAGATGGTTGCGGTGCGATCGAGGTTGTCGTTGGAAGAAGGGATTGGGGATTGGGGATTGGGGATTGGGCTGAGGATGTCGCGCAATGGGACGATGGTCAGCTGATCGATCGCGGCGATGGATCGCTGGGTCGCCGGATCGTACGTGCGCAGCGACTCGATGGTGTCGCCGATGAACTCGAGCCGCACCGGCTGCGACTCGCCGGCGGGAAACACGTCGAGGATGCCGCCGCGGACCGCGAACTCGCCGTGCTCGTCGGCTGGATCCTCGCGGCTGAATCCGGCGTCGACCAGCAGCTCCGCGAGATCGGTCGGCGCGACGTCCTGGCCAGGTTTGAGGTCGATCGACGCGTCGAGAAGCCGAGCAGGCGCGCTGACGCGAGGGAGAAGCGCCGCTGCCGACGCGACGACCACCCGCGTCGCCGCGCCGCCGGCCAGCGCGTGGAGCGCGCGGGCGCGGGCCGAGGTGACGCCGACGTGGGGCGCCAGCCCACGATACGGGTCGACTTCGTGCGACGGGAACGGTAGGATGGCGCCTTCGGCGGCCGAATCCGACAGCCCTTCGAGCGCGGTCATGAAGAAACGCACATCGGCGACCGCCTGTTCGAGCTCGCCGTCGCTCGGCACGATGTAAAGGACGACGCCCTTGGGCAGCGCGTGGGCGGCGCCGGCGACGTATAGTGCCTTTGCGGATAAGCTGAGCCCCGACACCGCGCGCGCAGGCACATCCATGCCGCCGCGCGCGATGGCGGTCTTCAGGACCGCGCGGAGATTGAGCGAGGCCGAGGTGGTCACGGGAAATCTTCAGTGTACCAGACTTGCGCGTTCGCGGAACTGCACGGTCATGCACTTGGCGCAGATGAGGGCTCGTGGCGCAGGACTTTTAGTCCTGCCGTACTCGCGGCGCAGGACTTTTAGTCCTGCCGTACTCGTGGCGCAGGACTCTCAGCCCTGGCGTACTCGTGGCGCAGGACTCCTAGTCCTGCCGTACTCGTGGCGCAGGACTTTAGCCCTGCCGTGTCGTAGCGCAGGACTCTTAGCCCTGCCGTACTCGTAGCGCAGGACTCTTAGTCCTGCCGTACTCGTGGCGCAGGACCTTAGCCCTGCCGTGTCGTAGCGCAGGACTTTTAGTCCTGCAACGGCGCAGGCGAGTCGCTGCTGCGTGCACCCGCATGAATAAATGGTCAGTACTCGTGGCGCAGGACTCTCAGCCCTGCCGTACTCGTAGCGCAGGACTTTTAGTCCTGCCGTACGGCGCAGGCGAGTCGCTGCTGCGTGCACCCGCATGAATAAATGGTCAGCCGCCGATACTGTGGTCAGCAATGAAGGACATGTTTGACACCGCTTCCCCCCGGCGTCGATCGCCTGCCGCTGTGGCGGTCAGCCTGGCGCTGCACGTCGGAATCCTCGGAGGAGCGATCCGCCTTTCGGGACTCGCTTCTTCCCTTCCGTCGGTGTCGATGCAATCAAGACCCTTTCTGGTGTTCTCGCGGCCGTTGCCGGTTCCGATCCACGTGCCGATCACACCGCTGCCCGTGACACGTCCGGACGCTGTCAATAATGTGCCGGCTCCAGAACCGCCAAAGCCGCAGCTCGAAGTCACGCTGCCGCCGGCGCCCCCAGCGAACGATATCCAGCAGGCCAGAATAGAGCCGCCCGCTCCGGTGCCTGTCGAGATCGCACCGCGGCCCGTCGCTGCGGCGCCCAAACCGCCGCCGGTGGTTGTCGGCGCCTTCCCGACCAACACCGCACCTGTGCGAATGGCCGAAGCGGCGCGCGAGATTCGCACGACCGACTTCGAACCTCCCACCGCGAAGGCGCCGGAGCTCAAACTGAACGGGACCGCGAGCGTCGGCACGTTCGAGCAATCCGCCGGCAGTCCCGATCCGCGGCCCGGCACCGATCGTCCATCGCCCGGCGTCGTGACGGAGGCCGGATTCGGCAGCACGACGGCGGCATCGCCGCAACGAACATCGGGAGGCGTCGTGACCGACGCGGGGTTCGGCACCGCAAGTGGCGGGGGACGCCCGCAAGGCTCCGAGCCGCCACGCGCCGCCGTCCGCGCGAGCGGATTTGACGCCCAGCCGGCGCCGCAGAAGGCGGCCCCGCACGCGCCGCCGCCGCAACGCGTCGACACGCCGGTCGAAGTCGTGTTCAAGCCGACGCCGGCCTACACCGAGGAGGCGCGCGCGCTGAAGCTCGAAGGGGAAGTGTCGTTGGAGGTGGAGTTCAGCGCGTCGGGTCAGGTGCGCGTGCTGCGCGTTGTCGGCGGACTCGGCCATGGGCTCGACGAATCGGCCATCCGCGCCGCCGAGCACATGCGCTTCAAGCCGGCGATTGCCGGCGGTCGGCCAATCGATTTTCGCACCACGGTCCACATCGTGTTTCGTCTGACATAAACGTACTCGTCGCTCAGGACTTCAGCCTACCGTACTCGTGGCGCAGAACTTCAGCCCTGCCGTACTCGTGGCGCAGGACTTTAGCCCTGCAGCGAGGCAGGTCTTCAAACCTGCCTCGGGTCGAATAAGTCCGAGCCGGCGAACGGATACTCGCCAAGCTGACGGGCGAGACCGGCTCGGATCGGATTCTCGAGAATGTACCGAGCAATTGCCTCGGTCGCCTCCTCGTCTCGCAACACACGATCGTAGTAGCCGGGCTGCCACAAGCGCCTGCCCGCCCGGCGCGAATATTCGAACCCTGTCAGCTTCTTGTAGTGAATGACGAATGCCTTCAGATCCGCTCGTTCCGACGTGCCGTACACCAGCAAATGCAGGTGATCGGGCATGAAGCAGTACGCAACTAATGCAAAGGCGAAAGCGGCGGAGCTTCGCCGAAGTTGCAATATGCACCCTTCGGTGATGTGCGCTTGTTCGAAGGCGCGATGACGGTCAGCTGTGCAGGTTGTGAGGAAATATCGTTGATATCCGAGGTAAGACACACCAGCAAGACGGCGCGGTCGGTTGGAGATCATGCCGCGCCCGATGCAAAGCGCGCGCCTTTGTGGGCAGGGCTCCAGTCCTGCGCCACGAGTACGAGCTGTCGTAGCGCGGGTCTTCAGACCTGCACAGAAAAGTCCTGCGCCACCACACGGCAGGGCTAAAGTCCTGCGCCACGAGTACGGCAGGACTAGAGTCCCGTGCCACCTGTACCCTGGAACTTCACGTTTGCTGAAAACGTCCAGCGGTGATGCGGACGGTAGATGCCAACGTCGCGGCTCCGCGATTTGACGCGGAACGTATACAACAGCCGATGGTAGTCGTACGGGAACCCGTCACGCTTGTGCACGGCCACGTCGACCTTGTACGTCCCCTCGACCAGGTCGAGGCTGTCGATCGCAAACGTCGCTTCGGCGTCGCCGGTCAGGCGCTCGGGATTCATCTCCTCGAGAAACGTATTGGTGCCATAGCAGCAGACGCCGTCGACATTGAACAGCCCGATGCCGAAGACGAAGTCGTCGGTCAGGTGATTCGCGCGAACCCGCAGGCGGATCGACAGCGAATCGCCCGAGTGGAAGACGAACGACGGCTGCCCGTTGCCGTCGAGGAACGAGACGTCGGTGATTTCGACCTCACGGGATCCCCACCGCCCCTCGGTCGCTTGAAACATGTCCCCGGACGAACGCGGGGCCCGACTTTCTTCCAGTCGCGCCGGGGGCCCACCCCCGGCGCTGTTGCTCGGCGCCTGCGCGCCTCGCAACGGCTCAGGGCTGCCGCTCCCTGACGCCTCGCGCGGTGCGCTCGGCGTGGCCGCAGGCGCTTGCGAGCTTGGTTCCCGGCGGCTAGCTGCTTCCACCGCTCGGGCGGTAGTCGTCGCCAATTCTTGTTCTTCCCCTTCCTCGACCTTCGTCAGATACGCGCCGACGACGCGCTTCGGATCGCCGTGTGTCTGCGCGACGCCTCCGTCGAGCCACAGCGCCTCGTCGCAGAACCGCTCGACCAGATTCAGCGAGTGCGTGACCAACAAGATTGTCTTGCCACGCCGGCGAAACTCGGCGAACTTGTCGAGACACTTGTGCGTGAAGCCTTCGTCGCCGACGGCGAGGACCTCGTCGACCAGCAGCACATCGGGATCGACGTGAATGGCCACGGCAAATCCGAGGCGCATGTACATGCCCGACGAGTACGTCTTGACCGGCGCGTCAATGAAGTCGCGCAGCTCGGCGAAGTCGACGATCTCGTCGAAGCGCTGCTGAATCTCGCGCTTGGTCAAGCCGAGCATGATGCCGTTGATGAACACGTTCTCGCGGCCGGAAATCTCCGGGTGAAAGCCGGCGCCAAGCTCGATGAGGGCCGAGACGCGGCCGTCGACCTTCACCGCACCGCTCGTGGGCTTAGTGATGCCGGCGACGAGCTTGAGCGCGGTGCTCTTGCCCGACCCGTTGCGGCCGATCACGCCGTAGGTGGATCCCTTCGGCACGTTGAACGAGACGTCCTTCAGCGCAGGGAACGTTTCGCTCGGTTGCAGGTCGCGCAGGATGCTCCGCTGCAACAATGCGCTCTTGAGCGTCGCGAACTGCCGGCGGCCGTAACGCCGGTAGATCTTCGAGACGTTGATGAGCTCGATCGCGTTCACGTCACCTGCCAAAAGCGCTACCACAGAGGACACTGAAACGAACGGAGGACACCGTTCTCCTAATGTGATGCTTCCGTGTGTTCCGTGATCTCACTTCGATTCCGTGCGCTCCGTGGTAGAGCATGTTCACTAAACTTCCTCGGCGAACGAGTCGCGCAGCCGATCGAAAAGCCAGTAGCCCGCGAGAAACAAGACGACCGACGCGCCTCCGAGCGCGAGCAGCCATCGCCAATGGCCGATCGCTCCGTTGAAGAATAGGATTTCCTGATACGAGATCGCGAGGTGCGTGAACGGATTTAGCGCGAAAAGAAGCGTGAACCGTTCCAAGCCTGGCTGAAACCACGGGTAGATGATCGGCGTGGCGAAAAACCACAACGTCAGGACGTTCGCCAGAATGTCGCGGATGTCGCGAAAATGCACGGCGAGCGCCGACAGAATCAACGCCAGCGCCGAGGTAAACACCCATTGCACGGCGACGGCGATCGGAAACCACACGAGGTCCCACGGGTCGGGCGGATGCCGGTAGGCGATCAGAAAGCCGACGAGAATCGGCAGGCCGAGAAAGAAATGCACCATGTTCGCCAGGACGCTCACGATGGGCAGAATCTCGGCCGGAAACAGGACTTTCTTAATAAGGTTGCCGCCCGAAATCAGCGAACCCGAGGCCTCCGACAGCGACGAGGAGAACCAGGTCCAGGGCAGGATGCCGCAAAACATGAACAGCGCGTAGGGCTGGACGCCTTCCACCCGGTTCGGCATCACCGTGGTGAACACGAACGAGTAAATCAGCAGCAGCAGTAGCGGATTGATGAACGACCAGAAGAAGCCGAGCACGGAGCCGCGATAGCGCGCCTTGAGCTCGCGCGCGACGAGGCTCTGCACGAGCCCGCGGTAGCGAAGGAG
>JAHFUJ010000150.1:0-3797 GCA_023265105.1 Acidobacteriota bacterium | reverse complement strand
CCGCGCCCGCTCGAAGTCCATGTCCATCGTCGGCTTTGACAGCCGCTCCTCGGCACGTTTTTTCGCCGCCTCAGCGCGCGCGATGTCGATCTCGTCGGCCTTCTCGGCAATCTGCGCGAGAATCGTCACCCGGTCCGGCTGCACTTCGGCGAACCCGAACGCCAGCAACAGATAGTGCTTCTCCTGCCCCTGACGATACCAGAGCTGCCCCACCTGCAGCGTCGCGAGCAGCGGCGTGTGACCCGGGAGGACGCCGAAGTAGCCGTCGGCACCGGGAATCTCGACCTCGTCGACCTGCTCGCTCACCAGCGACCGATCGGGCGAGACGATGTGGAGCTGCACATGCGCGGGAATCGCCATCCTAATCCCTAAACTAACCCCTAATCCCTAATCCCTAATCCCTAAACTAATCCCTAATCCCTAATCCCCAATCCCTTCTCTACGCCGCTTGCCGTTTCCGGAACCTCTCGATCACTTCCTCGATCGTGCCGGCCATGTAGAAATCCTGCTCGGGGATCTCGTCGTGCTTGCCTTCGACGATCTCCTTGAAGCCGCGGATCGTGTCGGCGATCGCGACGTACTTGCCTTCGAGCCCGGTGAACTGCTGCGCGACGAAGAAGGGCTGCGACAGGAACTTCTGAATCTTGCGCGCGCGCGACACCGCGATCTTGTCGTCTTCCGACAGCTCGTCGATGCCGAGAATCGCGATGATGTCCTGCAGGTCCTTGTAGCGCTGCAGAATCTGCTTCACCGACCGTGCCACGCCGTAGTGCTCGTCGCCGATGATGCGCGGATCGAGAATGCGCGAGGTCGATGCGAGCGGATCGACCGCCGGATAGATCCCAATCTCAAAGATCGCGCGCGACAGGTTCGTCGTCGCATCGAGGTGCGCGAACGTCGTGGCCGGCGCTGGGTCGGTGTAGTCGTCGGCCGGCACATAGATGGCCTGCACCGACGTGATCGACCCTTTCTTCGTCGAGGTGATGCGCTCCTGCAGCTCGCCCATTTCCGAGAGCAGCGTCGGTTGGTAGCCGACCGCCGACGGCATGCGGCCGAGCAGCGCCGACACTTCCGACCCCGCCTGCGTAAAGCGGAAGATGTTGTCGATGAAGAGCAGCACGTCCTTGCCTTCCGCGTCGCGGAAGTACTCGGCCACGGTGAGCGCCGAGAGGCCCACCCGCAGCCGCGCGCCCGGCGGCTCCGTCATCTGGCCGTACACGAGCGCCGCGCGCGACTTGCTCGAATCGTTGACGTCGATGACGCCGCTCTCCTGGAACTCGAGCCACAGGTCGTTGCCTTCGCGCGTGCGTTCGCCGACGCCGGCGAACACCGACACGCCGCCGTGCTTGAGCGCGATGTTGTGAATCAGCTCCATGATGACGACGGTCTTGCCGACGCCGGCGCCGCCGAAGAGGCCGATCTTGCCGCCCTGCAGGTACGGCTCGAGCAAGTCGACGACTTTGATCCCGGTTTCGAACATCTTCAACTCGGTCGACTGATGCTCCAGGTCGGGCGCGGCGCGATGAATCGGCCAGCGCTCGGTATACTGGACCGGCCGGTCGGGGAAATCGACCGGCTCGCCGAGCACATTCAGTACGCGGCCGAGCGTGCCGGGACCGACGGGCACCGAGATCCCTTCCCCGAGATCGGTCGCCTTCATGCCGCGCTGCATGCCGTCGGTCGGCTTCATGGCGACCGCCCGCACCAGGTTCTCGCCCAGATGCTGCTCGACTTCGGCGATGACGTCGAGCACCGCGGAGCCGCCCTTGCCGTCCGAGACGACGTGCAACGCGTTGTAAATTTCCGGCAGGTGTCCGGCCTCGAACTCGACGTCGATGACCGGCCCGATCACCTGCACGATTTTGCCGACGTTCTGCTGTTGGGTTGCCATGGTCTGAATCCTTGTCGGGGTTGGGGATTAGGGATTGGGGATTCGTGAGTCCCGAGTCACGCCGAATCCCGGATCGCAGACCCCGAATCGCAAATCCCAAATCCCCAAATCCCTAATCCCTAATCCCTAATCCCTAATCCCCAATCCCCTCCCTACAGCGCCTGCGCTCCTGATACCACTTCGATAATCTCTCGCGTAATCGCGGCCTGGCGGACTTTGTTCATATAGAGGGTCAGGCTCGCGATCATGTCGGCCGAGTTTCTCGTCGCCGTGTCCATCGCGGTCATCCGCGCGGCGTGCTCCGCCGCGTTGGACTCGAGCAGCGCGCGATACACCTGGACCTCCATGTAGCGCGGCAGGAGCTGATCGAAGATCTCCTGCGGCGGCGGCTCGTACAGGTAATCCACCTCTGGCGCCAACGACGCGCCGACCTCCGCACGCGTAATCGGGAGCAGCTCGTCGACCACGACCCGCTGCGACATCACGGACTTGAACTCGTTGTAGACCAGCATGACGCGATCGACTTGTCCTGAAACGAATGCCTCGATCGCCGCCTGTGCGATTGCCTGAGCGTCCTGGTATCGCAGCTTCTGGAAGATGCCGATCTGTTCGTACAGCACATCGAACCCACGTCGCCCGAAGAAGTCGCGTCCTTTCCTTCCGACCAGACCAAGCGTGCACACCTGCGGACTCGTCGTGATGAATCCGCCGGCGGCCTTGATGATGTTGGTGTTGAAGCTGCCGCACAGTCCTTTGTCGGCCGTCACGACGATGACGAGCGTTTTGCTGTCGGGCCCCGTCGCGCGAACGGCCAGGAGCGGATGCGCCGCCGGATCGACACGCACCGCGAGGCTGCCCAGGACGCGCCGCATCTGCAGCGCGTACGGGCGGGCGTTGACGATCCGCTCCTGCGCGCGGCGCAGCTTCGACGCGGCGACCATCTTCATGGCCTTCGTGATCTGCTGCGTGTTCTTCACGGCGCGAATCCGGCGCCGGAGATCTATAAGTGATGGCATAGTCGTCCGCAGGACGGTCCATCACGAAGGCACGAAGAGTCACGAAGATCACGAAGAGACGTCTTGTACAAAACCATTTCGTGTTCTTCGTGTAACTTCGTGTCTTCGTGATAAACCGTCATGCTGCCGCGGCCTTTCTATTCGCGAAGTCGCCCGCGAACTCCTTGACCGCGGCGTCGAGCACGGCCTTCAACCGATCGTCCATCTGCTTCTTCTCGACAATCCCGCTGAAGACGTTCGGGTGGCGCGTCTCGATGAACTTGTACAACTCGATCTCGAATGCGCGGATGTCCGGCAGCGCGACGTTGTCGAGATACCCGTTGGTGCCGGCATAGATGATCGCCACCTGACGCTCGACCGGCAACGGTTCGTATTGCGGCTGCTTGAGGATCTCGACGAGTCGCGCCCCGCGATTGAGCTGCGCCTGCGTCGACTTGTCCAGGTCGCTCCCGAACTGCGCGAACGCGGCCAGCTCGCGGTACTGCGCCAGGTCGAGCCGAAGCGTGCCGGCGACCTGTCGCATCGCCCTAATTTGAGCCGAGCCGCCAACGCGCGACACGGAGTTGCCGACGTTGATCGCCGGCCGGACGCCCTGATGGAACAGGTCCGACTCGAGAAAGATCTGGCCGTCGGTGATCGAGATGACGTTGGTCGGAATGTACGCCGACAAGTCGCCCGCCTGCGTCTCGATGATCGGCAGCGCCGTCAGCGTGCCGCCGCCGAGATCGGTCTTCAGCTTGGCCGCGCGCTCGAGCAAACGCGAGTGCAGATAGAACACGTCGCCCGGGTACGCCTCGCGGCCGGGCGGCCGCCGCAGCAGCAGCGAGATCTCGCGATACGCCTGCGCGTGCTTCGACAGGTCGTCGTACACGACCAGCGCGTGGCGGCCG
>JAHFUJ010000149.1:9718-11028 GCA_023265105.1 Acidobacteriota bacterium | reverse complement strand
GTTAAGCAAACGGCTCAAGGTGTCTCGCAGCCGGCTGTATGCGACCGCGCTCGCCGAGTTTGTGGCCAAGCATCGTGGTCGAAAGATCACGGAACGCCTCAACACGGTCTACCGATCCGAAGACAGTCGGCTGCCGCGCACCCTGAGGCGCTTGCAGAGCCGGTCGCTCACCCGCGAGCCGTGGTAGTCGAACGGGGCCAAGTCTGGTCGGCGGATCTCGGTGAGCCCGAGGGTTCCGAGCCCGGGTACAACCGGCCTGTGTTGATCATTCAAACCGACGCCTTCAACCGGAGTCGCCTGAACACCGTCATTGCGGTCGTGTTAAGCACCAACCTTCGCCTGGTCGACGCTCCCGGGAACGTCTTGATTCCTGCCAAGGCGTCAGGCTTGAGAAAAGACTCGGTGGCGAATGTGTCTCAGATCATCACCGTCGATCGTGAGTTTCTGCTTGAACCCGCGGGCCGTGTACGAGGCCAGTTCCTCAAGGATGTCGAGAACGGTCTTCGGCTCATTCTTGGCTTGTAGCTTCAATCAAGCTGGCAACGTTCGGCTTCAGCCGCGGCGGCGCTTGTAGCCGCCAGCCGCCGTCGGCTGCAAGCCGAGGTTATGCGACGTTCTGCATCTTGTTCGCGAAGTCACGACCTGAAGTCGCGGGAGGGAGTGGTTTGCCATCCTTGCGGTAGGCCGCGATGGCTTCCTCGACAACTTGGCAAAGCTCAGCGAAAACGACTTTCTCGTCTTTTCCGTGGCATCCACCGTAGATCAACCCTGGCGAACTTCCGACATAGCATTGGTCCTCGTCAGACCACTCGACGATTTTCGCGTACCTGGCACTTTCCTTCATGATTTCGACTCCTCCACAGCACGTTTTACGGCCCGAACCTGGTAGTGCTTCGCCTCATCGCCTGGCGCGCCGTTCACGCTCACCGCTTCTCCGTCTCTTTGAAGCTCCAGTACCGCACGTCCCCCAGAATGATGTGATCCACGACGTCGATGCCCAGCAACGTGCCGGCCGCCATCAGCCGCCGCGTCAGCTCCACATCGTCTGGGCTCGGGCTGGGATCGCCGGAGGGATGATTGTGGAAGACGACGATGGCGGCCGCGGCCCCAAGCGCCGCCTCGCGGAACACGTCGCGCGGCTGGACGACGGTCGAGTTCAACGTGCCGATCGCCACCACGACGGTTCGAAGCACGCGATGCTTGGTGTCGAGCAGCACGACGCCGAACTGCTCGGCCCGCCGCGATCCAAAGGCCGGCATCAAGTACGCGGCCGCCTCGCGCGGCGACCGCAGCTGAATCCGCGCGCTCGG
>JAHFUJ010000149.1:5267-9618 GCA_023265105.1 Acidobacteriota bacterium | reverse complement strand
GTCGATCAGCGCACTCAGCGCTTGTTCCTGAACAGACTCCGCGATGAGCGCGAGATCGAGGGCGATGATGAGCTCGCATTCCAGCTCGCAGGCGGATCCCATCGCAACGCCGAGAAACCGTCGAAACTCGCGATCGCCTCGGCGGCCACAGCCCTCGGCGATATTCGAGCAGATCGATACGCTCGCCCGGCGCATCTGAGCTTTGAGACCAAACTCCTCACTTTGAGGGAAATCGGCGCTGAGCTGGTACACGGATTTCGTGAGCCGCCTTGCGGCTTGCCAGACTGTCAGGTTTTTAAAGTCCTGCATTGACCCCTCTCTTTCTAGCTGAAGGCTGAAAGCTGAAGGCTGATAGCTGACAGCTGAAAGCTGCGGTTGACAGCTGAAAGCTGCTCCTAAGAACACCGCGGTATACTCAAGACATGCCGTCGGTCCGCCAGTGCGGTCTGCCATTTCTCTTCGCGGCGGCGTTGGCGGCTTTCGCGTGCGGCGCTCCTCCCGACAAAGAGATGCAGCAAGCGCAGGGCGCGATCGAGGCCGCGCGCGCGGCCGGCGCCGACCAGTACGCGCACGAAGAGTTCGCCGCGGCCGTGGACGCGCTCAAGCACGCCCACGCGGCGGTTGACGAACGCGACTATCGCCTCGCCCTCAACCACGCGCTCGACAGCCTCGAGCGCGCCCAGAACGCCGCCAGGGAAGCCGCGGATGGCAAAGCGACCGCGCGGTCCGACGCCGATCGCGCCATCGCCGACGCCACCGCTGCCCTGAACGGGGCGCGCGCCACACTCAAGACCGCCGAAACGGCGCGCGTGCCGGTCAGGAGGTTGGCCGAGGCGCGCCTGGTCATCGCCGACGGCGACCAGCGCCTGCAAAAAGCGCGCGCAGCGTTCGGCGGCGGCGACTACCTCGGCGCCGCCGCCGCCGTCACCGGCGCGACCCCGCGTTTACTGGCCACGGCGCGCGATCTGGATGCCGCGGCCGCACCGGCGGCCAGGCGCCGCCGCTGATTGGACGGAAAAATCTGACAAGCGATCGTGGGGGGAGGTACGAGAAATCTGCTCTGCCTGCTTCCGCTTCCGGCTGGTCTATTCCGGTCGGGTAGCTATCAGCTGTCAGCTATCAGCTGTCAGCCCGGATCAGTGCCGACAGCTGAGAGCTGAAACCTACGTCACCATCGGTCGAGCGCGCAGCCATTCTCCTTCAGCGACAACTTCGGCCCATCCGGTAAGGTAGACGTTGTCGTCGCGCCACTCGACGCGTTGAGTGCCGCCCGGGGCAATCACGTCCGCCTCGCGCGCGGCGCGGCCGAAGGCCGCCGCCGCAATGAGTGCGGCGCAAGATCCAGTGCCCGACGAAGACGTCGGGCCGACGCCACGTTCCCAGATGAGGATGCGCACCGACTCGCGCGCCTCGACCTCGGCGAACTCGACGTTGGTGCCCTCGCGGAACATCGGATGCCGCTCGAGCGCCGCGCCCAGGCGCCGGAACCGCTCGTCCTGCGGAAGGGCGCCCAGCACCACGCATTGCGGATTGCCGATATTCAGCACGGCAACCTGCAGCGATTCGCCACCGGCCACGATCGGCACCTGCCGCAGCTCGGAGGGCAGCCCCATGGCCGCGCGAAATAACGGCCGCGTCTGCGATGGGCCGACGAGCGTGAGCCGCTTCGGGCCGGCCTCGGTATGAATCGTGATTTCGGCAGCAGGCCGGCCGTCGTGGGCAAGAAGGAGAGCGCCCAGGCCGCGCACGCCGTTGCCCGACACCTCGGCGCGGCCGCCGTCAGCGTTGAACAGACGCATCGACGCGCCACTCGGAGTTCGCTCGTAGACGATGAGTCCGTCGGCGCCGATGCCGGTATGACGATCGCAGATCTCGCGTGCGAGGGCGTCGAGCGCGACGCCTTCCACCGCATCCTTCTGCACGTACAGGAAGTCGTTGCCGTACGCGTGAGCCTTGGTGAAATGCATCGTCGTGAGTCGACAGTCTTACCAGAAACCAACGTTAGCCACGAAGGCACGAAATCACGAAGAAGACAGTTGGTGGTTGCACTGACCGAGTTTCTACTTTCGGCAGAATGCCAGCAAATGCCATCCGAACCGGCGCACGAGTGGGCGCGGCACGGCGTTAAAGACGCCGACAAAGACGCTGTTGTAGAGCGCCCCCTTCCATCCTCCGTGCAGGCGCGATCTGACCGGGAAGCGCTCCGGGACGATCCTTACGTCGCGAAATCCCGACAGCAGCCGGCGAAACTCGCCGGTGCTGAACTTGAGGAGGACGGGCGCGTCTTCGTGCTCGAGGCCAACCTTCATCAGCTTCGAAAGTGCATGCAACCACGAGTGCCGATTGTAGACCTGGAACACCGCCTCGCCGCCAGATGTGAGTACGCGGCGGCATTCGTCGACGAGCCGCTGCGGGTTGACCGTGTACTGCACGACGCCGTGCGCGTAGACGAGATCGAACGACGATTCTGGGAGAGGTAACTGCTCGCCGTCAGCCACCCGAAACTCCCCACGAAGCCCCTGCTGTTCGAAGTTCGCGCGCGCCAGATCGATGGCCGATGGGGCGAGATCAACGCCGGTGACGTCGGCGCCGCCTTTGGCGAAGCGCGCGAGGTCGACGCCGGCGCCACACCCGACCTCGAGCACCCGGCGTCCGCGCCAGCCGGCAAAGTCCACGAGACGCAGCAAATGGTGCAGCTTCTCGAAGTGGTACTGGTCGA
Organism: Acidobacteriota bacterium; assembly: GCA_023265105.1. Classification (GTDB taxonomy): domain Bacteria; phylum Acidobacteriota; class Vicinamibacteria; order Vicinamibacterales; family CAVVIG01; genus JAHFUJ01. Next base: position 6,899 of record JAHFUJ010000149.1, on the reverse strand, counting down.
GGTCGTCGAAAAATCCGCGCGAGCCGACCGGATGGCGTGTGATCTCCAGGTCGTGGATGTGCCGGTTCCAGTACTCTCGCACGTCCGCGGTGGTTGCCACGAAGAAACTATATCGCACGCTCAACAGCTTTCAGCTGTCAGCTATCGGCTTTCAGTGCACACAGCTGATAGCTGACAGCTGAAAGCTGATAGCTTAGGATCTCAGCTCAATGATTCGCGATGTCGATCGATTGACGGCGCCGAGGTTCGACCTGCTCGTCGTCGGCGGCGGCATCTACGGCTTGACGATCGCATACGACGCCGCGCAGCGAGGGCTTGCCGTGGCGCTCGTCGAACGGGACGATTTCGGCAGCGGCGCGTCGTTCAATCATCTGCGCACTATCCACGGCGGGCTCCGCTACCTGCAGACGCTGAACATCCCGCGGGCGCGCGAGTCGGTCCGCGAGCGTCGCACGATGGCCTTGATTGCGCCGTATGCGGTGCGGCCTCTACGGTTCGCGCTTCCGTTGTCTCGATCCCTGACCAGGGGCAAGGACGCGATGCGTGCCGGCTTTCTGTTGGACCGCCTGGTCGCCGCCGACCGTAATCGTGACGTGCCGGCGCCCCTGCAACTGCCGGCGGGACGCGTGGTGTCCCGAGGCGACGCGATTGAGCGATTCCCGGGATTGCAGCTGCAGGGACTGACCGGCGCGGCGGTCTGGTACGACTACGTCACCCCCGAGTCCGATCGGCTGACGTTCGCGTTTGCCCTGGCCGCGGCGGAACACGGTGCCGTGCTCGCCAACTACGTCGACGCGATGAGCGCAATTGTCGAGGGACGCCGTGTCGGCGGCGTCCGCGCTATCGATCGGCAGGGCGGGCGCGAGGTGGAGATCGCCGCACGCATTACGATCAACGCGACGGGGTCCGCCATCGACCGGCTGCTCGGTCCGCTCGGTCGGCCGACGCGCACGCCCATGATGAAGGCGATGAATCTGGTCACGCGCCGCAAGGCGGGCGAGGACGCGCTCGGCGGCCGGTCCCAATCCGGTCGGCATCTGTTTCTTGTGCCCTGGCGACATCGCGCGCTGTTCGGCACGTGGGAATCCGAACGCGCGTGCGAGGCCGGCGCCACGGGCATCACCGAGGCCGAGGTCGCGGCGTTCATCGCCGAGCTCAATCACGCGTTCCCGTCACTCGATCTCACGCTCGCCGATGTCACGCTTGTGCACCGCGGCGTCGTGCCGGCGGTGGTGGGATCGGACGGCCATGTTTCGCTCGAAGGCGGCGAGCAGATCCACGATCACGCGGCCGACGGGTGTGACGGCTTGATCAGCGTCGCCGGGACCAAATATACGACCGCGCGGGCCGTCGCCGAGCGTATCGTCGACCGCGTCCTCACAAAACTGCGGCAGGCCCCTGTGCCATGCAGGACGGCAGCGACGCCCCTACCGGGCGGGGACGTTCGCGACGTCGCGCAAGAGGTGGCCGCGGCGCAGCGCGTTCATGCTGCCCGGTTGCCCAACGACACCATCCCCCACTTAGTGGCCGCGTACGGGTCGCGGTACCGCGACGTGCTCGAGATTGCCTCCGATCGTTCGGAGTGGCGTTCGCGTCTTGCCGACGATTCGCCGGTGATCGGGGCGCAACTCG
>JAHFUJ010000149.1:0-5167 GCA_023265105.1 Acidobacteriota bacterium | reverse complement strand
AGGATCCGCCGTCCGTCCCACACGCCGTCCTGCAGATAGAGCTGGCCAAAGCGGGCCCAATCGCGCGCGGTCGCAAACATATATGAGGAGCCCACGAACGTGCCGGCCGCGTCGGGTTCCATGACGGCGCTGCTCATGGCGAGCGGGCCGAAGAGCGCGCGCCGCGGGAAGGCGTGGTACTCCCGTTCGCCGATTGTGTGGCGCAGGATGCGGGAGATGATGTTCGTCGTGCCGCTCGAGTATTGCCAGACTGCACCCGGCGCGGAGGTCAATAGCTTGCTTGCGGCGAACCCGGCCATATCGGCGCGGGCGTAAAGCATCTGCGTCACATCGGCCTGCGGATCCGAGTAGATTTCTGAAAACGCGAGCCCGCTGCGCATCCGCAGGAGATCCTCGAGCGTGATGGCCGCCCGCTCGTCGTTCGAGGATTGCCACTCCGGGAGCAGCGCGTGGTCCTCGAGCGACAGACGTTTTTCGCCGACCAGGATGCCGACCAATGCGCTCAGAACGCTTTTCGTGACCGACCAGCCGGGTAACGCCTTGTCGGCGCTGAAGCCTGGCGCATAGCGCTCGGCCACGAGGGTGCCGTCGTGAATCACGAGCACAGCGCGCGTGCGACGCAACTTGCGCGGATCCGGGTCGGCGAAGGCCCCGTCCACCGTCTGCCTGAGCGCGTCAGACTCCTTGCGTGGATTGGATCCGTTTCCGCCCGGCCATTCTGTCGTGGTATTCGGCGATGGCGGTTGTTCGGGTTCGAACGACTTTGGGTCCCACAGAGAGGGGCCAACGATCAACGTGGCGCCCAGTCCGGGGCGATAGATTGCGGTTCGCGCCCAAAGGCCCAACCACGAACAGGTGACGGTGCGTCGATCGTGGTCGACTCGGGGACGGAAGAGCCGGAGGATTCGGTAACTGTCCGCGGAGATGTCCGCGGCAGATTGAAGGTCGATAGCCCGTCCGGAAACGAACATCGCCGAACACAGGATCTTCGCCTTGTAGCCGGCCGCGACGGGCGCGACGTGAAGAAAGTAAAGAAGCCCCCAGGCCGCCACCGCCGTCGCCAAGACGGCGAGCACGATCAACGTCATGGCCCGTTCAAAAGGTCTGAGTCCTCGGGCGGGATCGGCGGCGCACGGATCCAGATTCGAACGCGCGCGCTCGACCTCCCGGTTCGGGGGTCTACCCGATCCTCTGGAAAGCGATCTGCTCGCCTCCGCTCGAGACGCCGGAGATCTGCTGCGCGTCGAAGTAGGCCACCTGAATCGCCACTGCGTAAGGGATGACCTGAAAGCCGTTGCTTTGCTGTCCCTGAAGCCCGATCTGCCTGAGGAACGGGTTCGCCTGCCACTGGCCTTCAACGACGCTCGCTCCCATGGGCGCCGTCAATTCGCCTCGAAACGTCCCGTTCGGAAAAATCTGGAGCTGCATGATCCCGATGGCTCCCGGCATAGGCAGTTGAATCTGGACCCGCCAGATGCCCGGGAGGATTTCGTTCAGCGTCTGGGCCGGCGAGACCGGGGGTGGAGGTCTGGCAACTTTTGGTGACGGTTTGGGGGGCTGCCTGGGCGTCGGCTTCGGGGCTTCTTCAACAGCGGGTCCGTGGGGCGAGGTCGACACTTTGATCTTCTTGCCGATCTCGACCAGGGCCTTGTCCACGTCGGCGGCGCTCAGGCTCGCCAGTGGGAACGCTGGATCATGGGCTGCCTCGTACTCGGCAATGATCGTCTCGGAGTACAGACTGTCACGAACCGGCACCCACACGATCGTCAGCCCGTCGTCCTCGGCGGCTTTGAGGAGGGAAGGCAGCTCCTGCTCGGCGACGAAATCGGACGCGAGAAAGTCGGGGCTCACGAGCAGCACGGCGACCCGAGCATTCGCGAGCGCTTCCTTGATCTCGGCGCGCCACTTCTGGCCGGTCTGGATCTGGGTGTCGGCCCAGACGTTCACTCCCTTGCGGACAAGCGGCTTGAGCACGATCTGAAGCTTGTCCAGCCACTCCGTGTCCTTATGGGAGTAGCTGATGAAGACTTGGTCACGCATGCAAAGGTCCGCGATGTTCTGGTGCAGTTGCCGCCAGGGCCTAGGAAGCCGAAAGCCCTTCTCTCTTTGGGTTCGTCATCGGTCGTCGTTCGGCGTCGTTGCTCCCCAGACCTGAGCGTGTATTATCGCCGCGGCGGAGGAGGTGTCAAACCACATAACAACACAACCGCAATGCGAGGAAGAGCGGGAAATCGATACACCGTCGTGGAGTGGGGCGCGCAGATCGGGAGGGCAAGCCGGAGGTACTGGCCACCGGAGAGCGCGAGCCGTTGGCGCGGCTGGTCGACCGCCTGGCTCAGAATCTCAGAATCGCTGATCACTTCTTGGCAGCTTGGTCGGCGGCCTTCTCTTCCGCGCGAGCGCCGGCAAGGATACTCATCAGAGCAACATTCCCCTCGTGACACGCGTACTCATACAGCTGATCCTCAGACTGCCTCAGGGGAATCATGGCTGTCCACGGCTTCGTCCAGGTCGCCGGATCGTCGGCCGTGACTTCGTAGTTGATCGTGCCCGGACTCACGCGCGTGAAGCGTTCGACCACATGCAAGTTCTCAGTAGAGCCCATGAAGCCGCCCGTCGCGGAGTAATTGGTCGTGTCAACCACGAGGGTGTTGCCTTCCCAATGACCGCGCGAGTCCCCATGCCACAGGCGGGTGTTTTGTGAGAGATGCGGACGGCCGTCGAGAGGGATCACGCGCGCATCGTGGATCGTCTCCATGAGCATCACCACGTATCCGGGAGCCTGCACAATCTGATAGTAGCTGTTGTAGCCGGCGCCCAGCCTTGGCGCGCCGAACGTAATACAGCGCTCGGACAAGCTTCGGTCCTCCGGCCCCTCGGCGGGGCGTCCCCGCGCCGCTGCAGCCGTGGCCCGTCTCTTCTGCGCGTCCGGCGTTAACGGAGGAATTCTCCCATCCGGCGGATCGACAACCAGCGACGTTCGATGGTCCCACTCTCGGTCGACGAGCCAGAACTGGTTGTAGTCGCCCGTCTGGACATCTCTGGAGGAAAACTTCTGGGCGTCGGCCAGAGCGGCCTCGAAGACACTGTCGCCGAACGCGGCGTCGCCATCACCTGAGAAGAGCTTACTGGCTCGCTGTTTCAGAGCCGCCAATTCCTGATCAGTCAGAAACGCCTTCCCTGCCAGCGCCTTCGGTCGCTCCAATGGCGTGGCGGTATTGTTCGCCCATACCCCCTGCAGGTCCGGCTGCCCGTCGGGCGTACGGGGCGGAGTCCACGCCCTCGCGGCCACAGCAACCTTCGTCTTTGCCGCGGCCGACGAGACTTGGCCCGCGACAGGAACCGCTGCCAGCGAGACGACCGCGATCACAACGACAAGAACACCGAGTGAGGCGAAACATCGATGGCTCATGTGCGACCTGCCTTTCACGTGATCGAGCCAAGAGCGGGCGGTTCCACGAACACCAAACAGCGTCGATTATACGGCTTTGGGTCATCGTTGACGAGGATTCTCGTCTATCGTGGACCGCCGTCACGAGCGCGTTGGCCTTGCCGCCGATGATGACCGCGATCGCCAGACCGATGACGCCGTACTGCTTAAAGTCGCGTTACCTACCCTCTCAGAGCAACGGCCGGATACGAGCGACGAGTTCGTCCACGCGAAATGGAATTTGCGCACTGGTGCTCGCGACCGCGCACCAGCCATCGCGGAACCGGACGAACATCCCGCCTGCGTCTCCGAGACCTTGCACGACGCTGAGAACGCGTGTGTCGATAAGATCATAGAGGCTCACGCCGGGCGGGCCGAGAGCTCCCACCAGGTTGGTCTCCCTGAGATCCGGCGGGAGCTCGAGGCGACGGAGATCGTCGGGCTGAGCGTCCCAAGGGCCGGTCGCGATAGCCCCAAGCATCCGCGTGGCAAGGCCGGGTGCAAGCGATGATGGCTTCACTATCAGAACGAGACCACCCGGTGACGGGCGTTTCAAAGCGAACAGGATCTCTTCCTCGGCCATCGAGTCCTCGTGAGCGGCCCGTTGACGTCTCTTGACGTAGTAGTACACCGGTGAGGAACCTGCGAGCCACTTGGGATCGCGCACCTCATAGCGATAGCCTTGATTGTTCTCGATCCCGGCGATTGTCCCTTCCAGCCAGCTCTTTCGGTCTAGGCAGGGCGAAAAACCGAGCTGCCCCAAAGACTCTTTCAGAGCCTGCTCTCGTCGGCGCTGCGCCGTAACGCTCCAGACGACAAGAGCAACCACCAGCAGTCCGGCAAGAACGAAGGGCAGATAGCTGGGCATCCAACCCGCCTAAAGACCGGCGGCGCGTCGAGACGCGAATTTTCTGGTGCGAGACTCGTCACACATGGGCACATCGCCGGAATCTTGAACCTCTGCGTTCCTTTCTGCTTGCCGGTCTGCAAGAAGAAGTCGAGTGCTGTGTGATCTGGTGCGATCCAGGACGTGTCCGAGAACGCCCCTTATGGTAACTCACACCACGTTGTGGATGTCGCTGTGTTGTGCGGCCCTCCAACTCAATCCAGGGCGGCAGCGCCTGCGGGCAAGGGGCTTCGATGAGCGTTGGGACATCGTGCTCGAGCGCCGCAGCCACCGCCTATGGAATGTGCGAACACCGACGGGACCATCACCTGCCGGAATCGGCCCTGCAACCACCGTACTTGTGGCCGTTGCAATCGCAGACATGCTGTCGCCGGCTCCGTCGGTGTTATACTTCCTGGATTCTCGGGGCCTTGGCGCCTGACGCGGGCCCCGTGACACTCCCGACACAGAAGAATGAACGCTCGGCATTGAGGATTGGAGCGCCAAATGTCGCGAAAACTTTTTGTCCTGATTTTTGTCTGTGCGGTCGCAGTTGTGCACGGTCAAACCGGCGCGAAAAAGGGTGAATGGTCTGCGTACGGAGCCGACACCGGGCACACGCGCTATTCACCGCTGGATCAGATCAACGCCGGCAACTTCAATAACCTCACGATCGCGTGGCGCTTCAACACGGTACATCTGGGGCCGCGGCCGGAGTTCCAGTTCGAATCGACGCCGCTGATGGCCAACGGCGTGCTCTATTCAACCGCAGGCACTCGCCGCGCGGTCGTGGCGATCGATCCCGAAACCGGCGAAGAGCTGTGGGTGCACAGCGAGCGCGAAGGCGCGCG
>JAHFUJ010000148.1 GCA_023265105.1 Acidobacteriota bacterium | reverse complement strand
CCTCATGGAGCAGTTCGTCCGGAACGCGTCCAACCGCACGGGCCGCCAGGTGACGATCTCCCCTGAGGCGATTGCCGCGCTCACGTCGTACCGGTGGCCGGGCAACGTTCGCGAGCTTGAACGCCGGTACGTGATCCACGTCCTCGAAGCCGTCGGCGGCAACCGCTCGCGCGCGGCCGAAGCACTGGGCATCGACCGGCGAACGCTGTACCGCATGGCGGAGCGACTCGGAGTGCCGCTCAAGGACGACAGCGAGCGCGCCACGTGAGGCCACGGCATCGCGTCGACGCGCGTCATGCGCGACAGGTGCGCGTTCCGCACATCGAGCACGATCCCGACCTGGTTCAATCGTTCCTCAGCGATGCCGCGCACGTTCCTGGCGGCACCGCCGCCGGAGTTGTATTCCCCGCCGACGCCAATGAAGTGTCTGCCGTCGCCTCCGCGGTGGGGCGCGTGCTGCCTGTCGGCGCGCAGTCGTCGCTGACGGGTGGCGCGACGCCCCGCGGCGACGTCGTGCTGAGCACACGCCGGCTGACGGAGATCGGCGAGCCGCAGAACGGGACCGTTCGCGCGGGCGCCGGCGTTCCGTTGTCAGACCTGCAACGGGCGGTCGGCGCGCACGGCCTCTATTACCCGCCGATTCCCACGTTTGACGGCGCCTTCGTCGGTGGCACGGTGGCGACCAACGCCGCAGGCGCCGCCACGTTCAAGTACGGCGCCACGCGCCGCTGGATCAGCGCGCTCACCATCGTTCTGGCCGACGGATCGATTCTCGACATTCGCCGCGGCGACGTCACCGCGTCAGGTGACGGAGCGTTCGAGATCGAGCGCGTCACCGGCGAGGTCACGACCGTGCGCGTGCCGACCTACACGATGCCGGATGTGCCGAAGCTGTCCGCCGGTTACTACGCCGCGCCGAGGATGGATCTTATCGATCTGTTCATCGGATCCGAGGGGACGCTTGGGGTCGTCGTTGACGCCACGCTGCGCGTCATCCCGCGCCCGGCGCTCTCCGTCGCGCTCATCCAGTGCGAGTCGGAAGCGCAGGCGCTCGCGGTCACCGCAGCGCTGCGGTCCGAGGCCGTGGCCGCATGGCGTGGTGACGGTCTCCTCGACATCGCGGCGATCGAGTACATCGACGCGAACGCGCTTCAACTGCTCGAGGGGGACGCCTTCTCGCGCGCGGGCATCTCGCGCCCTCCCGCCGCCTCGACGCTGCTGATCGTCCAGATCGAAATCGGTATGGAACAGGAGGCGACGCTGGCGCGGCTGCAGGAGCTGCTGCAGGCGTGCGGCGTGGCGAGCGATCCGATCCTCGCGCTGCCGGGCGACGACCGCGGGGCCGCGCGGCTGTTCGAGCTGCGCGAGGCGGTGCCGGCCACGGTGAACGCCCTGGTGGCGGCCGCGAAGGCGCGCGTCCATCCCGACATTCAGAAGACCGCGGGAGACCTGATCGTTCCGTGCGCGCGGCTGGCCGAATCGCTGGCGCTTTATCGCGACGCGCTGGAGCGCCGCGGTCTCCAGTACGCGATCTGGGGGCACGTCTCGGATGGCAACCTGCACCCGAACGTCATTCCGAGGTCACTCGATGACGTGGAGAAGGGGCGCGAGGCGATCCGCGAAATCGCGCACGGCGTGATCGCGATGGGGGGCGCGCCGCTGGCCGAGCACGGTGTCGGCCGGAGCGCGCTCAAACAATCGCTTCTTCTGGAGCTCTACGGCGAGCGCGGAATCGAGGAGATGCGCGCCGTGAAACGCGCGCTGGATCCGGCGGGCAAGCTGGCGTCAGGCGTCCTTTTTTCGTAGGGCGGGCCGATTCTCGTAGGGCGGCCCTTCGTAGGGCGGGCCTTCGTAGGGCGGCCCTCGTAGGGCGGGCCTTCGTAGGGCGGCCCCTCGTAGGGCGGGCCTTTACGGCCCGCCAGAACCGGCTGCAGACCTCAGCCACGCGTCGCGGAATCTTCGCTGCGCGTCGGTGAGTGGTTGACCTGCCTGCTCGGCGGGTACGAGCTCGAGCCGCGGATCGGCAACGACACGAATGGTTGCCGCAATCCTCTGACCTCGACGCAGAAACGTGACGGCGATCGCCGTGCCCGGCCGCGCCGCGCGGATCGCTGCGTCAACCGCTTCCGCCCGGCTCACCGTCGTCCCGCCGATGCTGATGATGATGTCGTCGTGCTCGAGCCCGGCCTGATATGCGGGCCAGCCAGACGGCACGGCGCCCGCGATGCGCACGCCGCCCTGCACATCCTGCAGGGGCAACTCGCCTGTGAATCCCGCTTGTGGCGCGCGAGGCTTCAACACCATGCCGGCGTCCGCGAGGAGGCGCGCGTAGTTGACCATCTCGTGTCCCTGGATGTAGCGCGCGAAAAAGTCGTCGGCGAATGCCGCGTCGCCGGCGACCGCGGCGAGCACCGCCTTCGCGTCGGCAATCGTGTAGGGATGATCGACATAACCCGGCGCGTGGCCGCCGGGCCTGCCGAACTTCTCCCACATGGAGCGCATGAAGTCATCCAGCGTGACCGTGCCGCCGGTTCGATCGCGCAGCGTCAGGTCAAGGCCGAGCGCAATCGCTTCTCCCCACGTGTAGTAGGAGACAAACGTGTTCTCGAAGCTCGTCCGGTCGACGGCCCCAGCCGCGTCGACATACGGCGCCATCTGGCTCATCTCCTCTGCCGTGCGGACGTGCCGTCCGGGACTGAACGTCACCGAGTTGATCGTGTCGCCCATCTCGCTCGCAAACTCGGCGAGCTGCGTCAAGCCCGCGCGCTGCAGGACGAGCGGCCCGTAGTAGTTCGTGAACCCCTCGGCAAGCCAGAGCTCGCCCGACACGTTTTCGTCATCGAAGTTGAACGGCTCGAGCGACTTCGGCCTGATGCGCTCGACGTTCCACGAGTGGAAGAACTCGTGCGAGATCGTGCCGAGCAGGTCGGTGCGGCTGGCTCGGACGGACGAGGCGGATGTGACGATCGCGCTGTTGCGGTGCTCCATGCCGTCGCCGTTCGCCCACGGCAGGTAATCGGCGATGAACGTGTAGGTACCGCCGTCGTACGCGGGGTACTCGCGGTAGACGCCGCGTTCCTCGCGCACGATCTTCTCCACATCGCGCGCAAAGCCATCGAGCTCGGCCTCCTCGCCGTCATGGTGAATCGCGAGCCGGAACGTCGGCTCCCGCGCGCCGTCACGCACGGTGAACGTGCGCAGGGCGAAGGCGCTGAACTCGGACGGGCTGTCCATCAGGTATTGCAGGTTCGGCGCGGTAAACGTCTGCGCATCAGGTCCTGGAAAGAGCTGGGTTGCCACGCGCCAGCTGGTTCCGCCCGGGGGTGGCTCGAACCGCACCGTGACCGGACGATCCTCGAGGCCGCGGGCCCACATCAACGCCGACGGCATGTTGATGTGCGCGTGCGCCGAGTCGACCGAGAGGTACGTGCCGTCAATCCGATCGCCGAACAGGCGGTAGCTGACGCGGACGGCGGCCGGGTGCCGCGCCACGAGCCACTCATGCGCGCTCGGCCGCGCGACGCGGAGCGCCGCGCCCGCGGCGTCGGTGATGCGGACGTCGTACACGTTCTTCGCGAACTCGTGGAGCGCGTAGCGTCCGGGCGACGAGCGGCTCATGTGGAGCTCGAGCGGCGCGGCGGGCAGGCCGGCGAACGACACCTCCACCTGCATCAGGTGATGCCCGGGCTCGGGGAACGTCAGGCGATAGGCCACCGGCGCCTGCGCAAACGCCGCTGTGGGAGCGACGAAGCACAGTGCGAACACGGCCGCGATCAGTCGATCAGCTCGCATAAGACACCGGGTGTCATTTTCGTCCACGAAAGCCCAAAATGACACTCGCTGTCTTCGGCCGGATTGAAATAAGTGGGGTCAGACCCCATTTACGATGATTTGACGATCGGCAGGGGCCGGCCCGTCGCATGGCGGCGAATCGTGCGCAGCACGACGTCCGCCATCATGTCGAGGAACAGCGGGTCGTCGTTGACCGCTTCGGCGCGCGCCATCGGCAGGCCGATCTCCGCACACACATCTGTCGCGGCGCGATCGAGGTCGTACAGCACCTCGATGTGATCGCACACGAATCCAACCGGACACAGGATCGCGGCGGTGAGGCCGGTGGCGTGTTTGCTCCGCAGGTAGTCGCAGACGTCCGGCTCGAGCCATGGATCCTGCGGTCGGCCGCTCCGGCTCTGATAAACAAGCGCCCACTCCGCGATGCCTGCGCTCTCTGCGATCAGTTGCGCGGAGGTCTCAAGTTGTTCGCGGTAGAGGGACACTTCTGCCATCGGCAGCGGGATGCTGTGCGCCGTGAAGATCAGCCGCGCCGCGTCGCGCACGGTGGAGGGAAGATGCTGCTGCGCCGCGCGCACGTGCGCTGCGTTCGCGTCGATGAAGAGCGGATGATCGAACCAGCTCCCGACGAACGAAATGTCGATCTGGCCGCTGCTCTCCCGGAGCTCTTTCTGCGCCGCTGCGACGTTCTCGCGGTACTGCTGGCAGCTCGAGTACGAATGATGCGCGGCCGCGATGAACCCGATGGCGCGGCGCCTGCCGCCCGCGTACATCTGGCGAAGCGTGTCGGCCAGAAGAGGATGCCAGTTGCGCATCCCGACGTAGACGGGCAGCGGATGACCCACGGATACGAGGCGCTGCCGAAGGCCTTCGGCCTGGCGCTCGGTCAGCTCGGTGATCGGCGAGACGCCGTCGAACAGCTCGTAGTGGTGCGCGACTTCTTCGACGCGCTCGGGGCTGACGCGCCGGCCGCGCAGCACGTTCGCGAGAAACGGCCGTATGTCCGCGCGGCCTTGCGGCCCGCCGAACGACACGATCAGAACCGAATCGAACCTGTTCAATTTTCAATCGGCAGCTTGAGTATCGATGTGGACATGGATCAATCGTGACCCAAGCTCGTCCAAATACTCAAATTGCCAATCGAAATTTGAAGATGAATTGGCGGTAAGGCAGGGATTGGCTCGCCGCCGCTATTGGACGACGAGCGCTCCGACCATTCCTGAGTGAATTGAGCAGTGGTAAGGAAACGAGCCCTTCGACGGGAATGTGAAATTGAAACTTCCACCCGGCGCGATCCTCCCAGAGTCCCACACGCCGGTATCCGAGACCATGTCGTGTGTGGTCGAATCCGTGTTCGACCATGTGACCACGGCGCCCGATGAAACTGTGAGGGGATTCGGGACAAACGCGGCCGTGCCCGACGTTCGAGCGTTCGGCTGAATGGTCACGGTGGCCGCCGCTGTCGTGGGCGACGTAGGCGTGGGCGACGCAGGCGTTGACGTGTCCTTGCCACCGCCGCAACCGGAGATGAGGACGACGAGAACCGCTGTGACCGCAATGCGAACGCCGACCATGATGCCTCCGAATCGTCAGATGTGTGCCGCGTCAAGAGCAATGTGATTGCCAACCGAAATACTGATTATTTGCAGGTTTCGCACGGCCTGACTTTTCACATTTCGTACGATTTCGCGTTCAGCGTAAATGGACCGCGGCGGCTGTCCAGTGGGGGACGCCAGATCAGGCGTGTCAATCGCGCGGCCTTGCGGCCCGCCGAACGACATGATCAGCAGGGTGTCAAACAAATCTTCAGTCTTCAATCTTCAATCTGAAAATTTATTTGGCGGTGAGGCAGGGAGTCTTGGTGGCACGGGGTGCGCTCAGAAGGTCAACAGGACGCCGATTCGTCAGGACCACCGTTGCACAACCCTTCTTCAGGTCAGGATCGCCATAAGCCACGGCTCATTGTTGCGCATGAGACACCGACCCGCAATGGGTTGCCGCTCACGTGCGCTGGCCGCGGACGAAACGCGTCGCCGGAGAGCCATTCAGTCCGCGCAGCCGGCGGCAATGGCCAGCGCACGGCAGACGTCCCGCATCTTGGTGGGACCAAGGTGGCCGAGGCGGCCGACGAGCCGTGACTGCTCGACGGTCTGGACGTGATCGAGATTGACCGCCGAGTCGTGTTTCAGTCCCTCGTCCACGCCGATCAACACTTCTCCCGGCGCGCCATGAATGGTCGATGTGACGGGGGCGACCATCACGGTGTGCAGCAGGCCGATGACCTCCTGACGAGTCAGCACCAGCACGGGTCGGCGCCTGTCCGGCGCGCGAAAGGCATACGTCCAGACTTCGCCGCGGCTGATTACTCTGGCCATGCGCCCTGCTCCGGCCAGCCGCGAAATTCGTCGCCCAGTCCTTTGTGCTTCCCGTAGGCACGGCGATACGCCTCCGTCGTTGCGCGCGCGCGGTGCCGGCGCAGATATTCCGCGGCCGCTCGACGGAGCACGGCCGATCGGCCCAGCCTCCGGACGTCCTCATGGGCATCGAGGCGTGCCAGGAGCGGCTCGTCAATCATGAGCTGTATGGGTTTCATGTTGATATTTTATCATGATGCCACGGCCTGCAGTCTGCGCGCAGATCCATCCTGAGCATCCTCGCACCGCGCCAGTTCATTTCTTTCGGCCGGCCCAGTTGAGGATCACCGTGATCGGTGCAGTGGCGGTGGCTTCAAGAGGCATGTTGATCAAGAAGCGCTGGCCGTCGGGTGAAGTGGCGTACTCCGATCCGGGCCGAACGGAGAAAAGAGCGCCCGGAGTCCCAGCCTCGACGGCCGCACCGTTCGCCGGTATGGTGATGGGAACGGCCGTCACGCGATTATCCGGCGACCGGAAGAACACCTCGCGCCCGTCACGCCGCCACTGTGCGCCGACGCCGCCGTTGGTCGAGATCTGCGATTTGCCGCCCGGCCCGGGAAACGGCTGGACGTAGATTTCATTGCGTCCCGATTCGTTGGAAGGGCCCGTGAAACAACCTGCGTGCGAGGAGCGCGGTGCCTGACCCCTTGGTGGCACCGCGCGCGCTCAGAAGGTCAACAGGACGCCGAACTTGGCCGTGCGGGCCCCTAGAATGGCGCTCGGAAGCTGCCAGGACGCCCCGTACGTGTTGTTCTGCGCGAGAGCGACGTTCCCGTTGAACAGATTGTAGATGTCAAACTGCGCCTGGACGCGGGTCTGCTGCAGCCTGAACTGCTTCATGACCCGCATATCCACTTGATTCAGCCGCGCGTTATACATCATGCCCGGCGCCACGAGCGGCACCGTCACGGATCGCACGTTGCCCGACGGAGCACGGCCGAGCCCGGCCGCCACCGTCGCCGCGGGCGCCGCCCAGGCCGCAAGGATTGGCGGCCCCGGGATGCTCTGGAGCGTCGCGCTGGCCTGGAGGTCCCACCAGGGTAGCGGGTAGGACCCACGGAGTTTGATTTGCGTCTGGAACGGGGGCGTGACGTCGCAGAACGCCGGGGTGGCAGGGATGACCGCTCCGGCCGCGTACGCATTGTTGCCCGGGAGCGAGACATTCGGATACCTGGTGACCACGCCGCAGACGTTATCCCGAATGCGTCCGGTGCTCGTGCCCCCCTGAAACGTCACCCCACGCGGCAGCCGTGCGTTGACGCTGATGTCGATGCCGTCAAAGATCTCGGTCACCGTCCCGACATCCTTATCCAACGTGATGACGTTATCGTTCCTGCCAAAGAGCGCCGGCTTGATGTTGTAGAGCCCGCACACCTGATACCCGCCGCCGCCCGGCAGCCGCGCATCCTGCGGCGCTGTCACGCAGAACGGATCGTAGTCCGCCGGCGTCACCGCCACATTCTGAGTGGCCCGGTAGTTGCCCCGGTTGCGCCGGAAGTAGCCCGCGTCCACCGACAACCCCTGGCGCAGCTCGTGCTGGATCCCGGCCGCCATTTCCCAATTCCAGGCACGCTTGCCCCACCCCGTGGTGAGCCCATCGGCGTAGCGAATGCCGACATTGTCGGTGCCGAAGTTGGCATTCGAACTGGCGCTCAGTTCGCTCTCTTGCGGGATAAAATCGCTATTGCGGTCCGTCCACGCGCGCGTCGTGACGTTGCTCACATTCGAGCGCGCGGGGTTGACCCCGATCGAGATTCCGGTGCCCAGCGACTCGACAAACCGACCCGCGTTCCACTTGAGCGCCGTCTTGCCATTGCCGAACAGGTCGTAGGATCCCCCCAGCCGGGGCGAGATATCTTTCCAGATCGGCAGGCCGTCATACCGCGGATAGTCGCGAGCTGGTGACAACACCTGCTCGAGGACGTGCTGCACGGGAATGAACCCGTTCTGGTAGTCAAACCGCAGGCCCAGATTCAGCGTGAGACGCTCGATCGTCCACGCGTCCTGGCCGTAGATCGCGAGCGCCAGCTTCACCCTGTCGTGCGCGATCACGTTTCGGTATGCGGTCACCGAGTTCGGCACCCCGTTCACCAAGGTGTACGTGTACTGGTTACCGGTATTCGACCAGATTCTGTTTGTGTCCACGATGTTTGCCATCGAGTTCCACTGGGTCCCCACCTTGAGGTTATGCGACCCGGTGACGTAGGACACATTGGCTTTGCCGGGTTCGAGAAAGCTGAGATTCTCGGTCGTGGGGCCGAGCGCCCGATAGGTCACCCCCGTTCCTGTGTCAATGACCCGAATCCCATCCAAGGCGGCCTTCGCACCCTGACGAAACTGCGCGTAATTGTACTGGTTCCAGATGTCGCGCTTGAACGCTTGGCCGACCTCAACCAGGAACCGGCTCGAGACCGTCCAGTTCCACGAGGCGACGAACATGTTGTTGATGGGCGTGTTCCGATTATTGCCCGCCTCGGGCGCCAAAGTCGGACCGGTTCCCCGGTTGCAGTTGCAGCCTCCGAGGTTGTCGGCGTAGAGCGCGATCTTGCTGTTTCGCGAGACCTGCCATGTCAACCGGACGTTGTGGGCCAACGTCCAGGCGGACCCGATGGACGGGCGGGTCAGATCCTGGTCGAAGATGAAGTCGTAGGGGTTCTTCTCGTAAAACGTGCCCGGCGGCTGGTCGTTCGTGCCCCAATGTCGATAACTGTAAAAGAACCACAGCTTGTCCCGCTTGACCGGTCCGCCGAACGCGGGGTTGATATCCCAGATTTTGTTCACCACGTATGACGAGGACAGACCGAGGGCCCGCTGCGCGTCGTCGAGATTGTTCGATTGGAAGTTGTTGTTGGTGTAGGCGGCGAAAAAGGAGCCCGAGAAGATGTTCCCGCCCGACTTCATGATGTTGTTAATCCGAATGCCGCTCTCGGCCACCTCGGCCGTGAATCCCGACGTGTCAATCACGGTTTCCTGGACGATCCCATTGTTGGCCGACCACACGCTGTTACTCCCGCCACTGGTCGCGCCGGCGTTGGTGGTCCTCATCCCGTCGACCATCGTCGGCATGTCGCCACCGACACTGCCGTGATAGGCCAGGTTCGGATTCCGCTCGCCCATCGAGCCCCCGACATCCTGCGTTGGACCGCCAACCACACCAGCGACCGTCACGCCTGGGATGAGCACCGCCAGGGCCGAGAACATCTTCGTGGTCGGCAACGTGT
This sequence comes from Acidobacteriota bacterium, assembly GCA_023265105.1. GTDB lineage: Bacteria > Acidobacteriota > Vicinamibacteria > Vicinamibacterales > CAVVIG01 > JAHFUJ01. Next base: position 1,627 of record JAHFUJ010000148.1, on the reverse strand, counting down.
CCATGGTCTCGCGCGTGAACGGCTGTGTCCGCGTGACGGAACGAATGTCGACGAGCGGCGCTTCCCCCGACACCGTGATCGACTCCTCGAGGCCTCCGACGCTCAGCTCGGCGTTGACGGTCGCGATAAACCCCACCGTCAACTCAATCCCCTGGCGCCGCACCGTGCGGAAGCCGGGGAGGGTGAACGTGACGGTGTACGCGCCGGGACTCAGACCCGCAATCTGGTATTGCCCCTGTTCGTTGGTGACACCGCTTCGGACCTTTTCAATCAGCGCGGGGCTGGACGCTTCCGCGGTGACGCCAGGCAGCACCGCGCCGGTCGTGTCTTTCACCACGCCGGCGATCGCCCCGGCGGTCTGACCTTGGGCCGACGCGATCGCCGGCAGCAACCCCACCAACACCAGGGCCGCCACCGTGCTCATCCTGACGACGCTCATTCGCACGCTCATAGTCGCCTCCTCAGCGCCCGTCAGTTACCTTTGAAAACCAATCGGGCGGCCAAGAAGTTGAAAGCCGCTTCGATATTCGCGGGGATTCTGTCCTTGGCACTCCACTTGTCATACTCGGGCATCCGCAATTCTTTCTTAATCTGGTCCAGCGACTTCCCGTCCTGGACCATCTTGCCGACGCGGTCTACGAGCAATGCGTAGAATTGGTCCTGGTCCTCGAAGATCTTGGCGGTCCCGGGAGCCCCATGTCCAGGAATCACAACCTCCGGGTTCAGCCCCTTCAACATTTTGGTGGCGGCCAGGATATCGGGGATGTCGTTCCAGGGGCGAAGAACGTTGAACTGGTTGTTCACAGCGACGGATGCCGAGAACAGCACCCGTTCTTTCGGCAGCCACACGGCCGTGTCGGCTTCGCTGTGGGCGTTCTTGAGATACATCAACTCAAGCGTTCGCTCTCCCACGTTCAGGGTCATCTTTTGACGGTACTCGATCTGTGGCAGAACGAAGTGATAGCCCTCCAACGCCGCGCGCATCTCAGGGGAGCTGGCCCTCAGTCTTTCGACGCGGGCCGGGTCTCCGGGCTCGCGATCTTTTAACGTCGCGGCGGTTCCTTCATGGGCAATGAAGACGGCGGGAGGAGAAAAGAGGAAATCGCCGGCGTGATGATCCCCATGCGTCTCGGTGGAGATGAGATAGCGAACCGGCTGCGACGTGAGCTTCTTCACCGCAGCCTGGATCGCACGAGATGCCGTCGGGGTTTGGCCGGAATCGATGAGGACGACGCCCGCTTCGGTTATCACGATGCCGGAATTTGACTCGGGCCCTGCGTCGTTACCTCGGTCATTGCCAACGTAGACATAGATCCCGTCCTTGAGCTTATGAACATTGGGCCCGAGGTCCTGCGCCGCGACTGTACAGACCGTCAGCACACTGACACACACTGCGAGCGCCAACGTCGGTCTTGATCTCATAGCTCATCTCGCAAAAAATTCCACCAATTCCCGGTCGTCGCGACAGGCTAGGACGGAATGGTTTCGGTGTCAAACAAATCTTCAGTCTTCAATCTTCAATCTGAAAATTTATTTGGCGGTGAGGCAGGGATTCGTGCCAAGTCGCGGCGAGCCAAGCGAGCCGCGCGATGCCTGGAGCCCTGCCGAGCCGACGAGACCGAGCGAA
>JAHFUJ010000444.1 GCA_023265105.1 Acidobacteriota bacterium | reverse complement strand
GGTAGCCGGTGGTGATGACCTCGAACTCTTTGATCGAATCCTGCGTGAAGCGAAGCAGCGCACCGCCGTTCACCGGATCGTTGTTGTCCGCGCCGTCGACGAGGTACGACACGGCGGCGGCGCGCTCGCCGAAGATCTCGACGTTGCCGCCGGTCGAGAGATTCGGATCCGGTTTCGCGCCTGGAACCAGCGCGATCAGGTCGGTAAAGTTGCGCCCGTTCAGCGGCAGCGCGTCGATGGTGCGCTCGGTGACGGTGTTGGTCGCGTCGGAGCGAGTCACCTGGATGAGCGGCATTTCGGCTGATACTTGCACCGTTTCGGCGATTCCGGCGATATGCATCGTAAAATCGATCGTCGTCTGCTGGTTGACCGCGACGCCGATGTACATCCACATCTGGCTGGCGAAGCCGGTCAGCTCGGCTTCGATGTCATACGAGCCGGGCGGCAGAAGCGCTATCCGGTAGCTGCCTTCGGCCGTCGTCATCGTCGAAACGCTTTCGCGCCGCAGCGCCCGACCCTTGACCGTGATCTTCACGCCGGGCAGCACGGCGCCGCTCGTGTCGCGCACGATGCCGGCGATGGAGCCGGTGACCTGCGCCTGGGCCCGTGAAGCACAGACAGCAGCGAACAGGATCATCAGCAGGGAGAGGCGAAACCACTTGAGCATCGAGCCCTCCGGGGCGAGTACGGCCGGTTTCAAACCGGTCCTAGACTCTTCTACGATCTTGGCGGCGCGAAGTAAAGTGAGGGATGTGGAGGCGGCCCCGTTCGCGGCCACCCGCGTGAGGCTAATTTCGCAACGTGTTTTGAGGAGATAGAGGGCATGCGCTCATCATTAATTGGCGGGATTGGCGCGATTGGCGCGGCGGTTCTCTCGGCGGCCGTCATCTCGCTCTCGGCCCAGACACCGTCGCGTTCGAACCGAACGATTACCGCCGTGCCGGGGATCAAGGTCGGCCACTACACGCTGACCGAGCGTCCCACCGGCTGCACCGTGATTCTGACCGAAAGCGGCGCCACGGCCGGCGTCGACGTGAGAGGCGCGGCTCCCGGTACGCGCGAGACCGATCTGCTGAATCCCGTCAACAGCGTCCAGCAGATCCACGCGATCGTGCTCGCGGGCGGCAGCGCGTTCGGCCTCGATGCCGCCTCTGGTGTAATGCGCTATCTCGACGAGAGGAACATCGGCGTCAAGCCATATGCGACAGGGGGGCGCGACGCGACCGGGGTCAACGTGCCGATCGTTCCGGCCGCGATTCTCATCGATCTCGCCGTCGGCGGCAATCCGAAGATTCGTCCGACCGCCGACTGCGGCTACGCGGCCGCCATGGCGGCGACGACCAGCCCGGTCGCCGAAGGCAACGTCGGCGCCGGCGCCGGCGCGACGGTCGGCAAGAGCGCAGGGTCCGAACGCGCAATGAAAGGCGGACTGGGCAGCGCATCGATCACGATGTCTGACGGACTGATCGTCGCCGCAATCGTCGCGGTGAATGCGCTCGGCGACGTGATCGACCCCTCGACGGGCAAGGTCGTCGCCGGCGTGCGGACGCCGAACGGCAGGGATCTCGCCGATGCGCGCGTCCTCTTGCGTGCCGGCGCGGTGCAGCCCTCCTTCATCGGTGGGAACACAACCATCGGCGTCGTCGCAACCAACGCTACTCTGACGAAGACCCAAGCCACCAAAGTTGCGCAGATGGCGCACGACGGCTACGCGCGCGCGATTTCGCCGGTCCACACGCCGGCCGATGGCGACACGATTTTCGCCCTCGCGACCGGCGCCAAGGCCGGCCAGGCGGACGTCATCAAGATAGGCGCGTTGTCCGCGGAGGTGATGGCCGACGCGATTCTCCGCGCCGTCCGGCAGGCGGCGAGCATTCCCGGCTATCCGGCCGCTCGAGATCTCAAGAGGTAGGCGGATCCTCGTGGACCCGCCGCGTCGATGAGCCTTCACATCGTCATTCTCGCGTCGTACTCGCTCGCGCTGATGGCGCTCGGCCTCTGGATCGGGCGGCGCGTCCATGGCGCCTCCGACTTCTTCGTCGCCGGCCGGCGGCTCGGCCCCGGCCTCATCTTCTCGACGATGCTCGCGGCCAATATTGGAGCGGGATCGACGGTGGGGGCGACGTCGCGTGGGTATCTTGGCGGAGTCGCGGCGTGGTGGTGGGTTGGGTCGGCGGCGATCGGCTCGCTCGCGCTCGCCTTCTGGATCGGTCCCGCGATGCGGCGGCTCGCTGCGGCGCACGAGCTGCGAACGGTCGGCGACTACCTGGAGTTTCGTTACAACCGCACCGTCCGCGGTGTCATTTCCGCGCTGCTTTGGATTGGATCGATCTTCATTCTCGCGTCGCAGCTCATCGCCATCGGCTGGATCCTGAACGTCGTCGCGGGCGTGCCCAAACCGATCGGGTGCGCCATCGGCGGTACCGTCATCACGGTGTACTTCGCAGCCGGCGGCCTGCTCACATCTGCGTGGGTGAACGTCGTGCAGTTGACCGTCAAGCTCGCGGGGTTCGCCATCGCGGCGCCGCTCGCTCTTTCGGGGGTCGGCGGTTGGAGCGGCCCTGCGAACGTGCGTCCGGACGATGCCGCGTACTGGACCTTTTGGCGGGCAGACATGTCGTTGCCGTACCTCGCGCTGCTCGTGCCTGCATTTGTCGTCTCCCCGGGGTTGTTGCAGAAGATTTTCGGCGCGCGCGACGATCGCGCCGTGCGGCTTGGCGTCGGACTGAACGCGCTCGGTCTCTTCCTGTACGCGGGAGTTCCGGCGCTCCTCGGGATTGTGGCGCGCGCGGAGTTTCCGTCTTTGTCTGCC
>JAHFUJ010000147.1:9746-11128 GCA_023265105.1 Acidobacteriota bacterium | reverse complement strand
GCGCGGTCAACGAATCGGACGTGCTGCTGGCCTCGGCCAGCAACGCCATCATCATCGCCTTCAACGTGCGGCCCGACCGCAACGCGGAGGAGATCGCGACGCGCGAGCGCGTCGACATCCGGCAGCATTCGGTGATCTACAACGTGACCGACGAGATGAAGAAAGCGATGACGGGGCTCCTCGAGCCGACCTTCAAGGAGGTGCGCCTCGGGGTCGCCGAGGTGCGCAAGACCTTCAAAGTGCCGAAGTACGGCACCATTGCCGGCTGCATGGTCAGCGAGGGGCGCATCACGCGCGCGGGCGAGACCCACGCACGGTTGCTGCGTGACAACGTCGTCATCTACGAAGGCAAGATCGGCTCGCTGCGCCGCCTCAAGGACGATGTCAGCGAGGTCAAGGCCGGAATCGAATGCGGCATCGGCTTCGAGCGGTTCAATGACATCAAGGTCGGCGACCTCATCGAAGTGTTCGTGATGGAGCGGGTGGCTGTCACGGCATGATGACGGTTCGAAGGGCTCTACCACTGAGGACACGGACCCCAAACAGAGGACACGGTTTGTCAAAAGGAAGCGCCTGACCTCCGTCGATCTGGATTCACTCGCCGTGACCTCCGTGGTGGAGCTTTGAAAGCGGTATGGTCGTCGGTCTGCTGACGGTCGAACTCCACGTGCCGGGCGCGCGCTCGTTGAAAGACAAGCGCATGGTGCTGCGGCGCGTGAAGGACCGGCTCCACAAATTCAACGTCGCCGTGTCGGAGGTCGAGCACCAGGACCTCTGGCAGCGGGCGGCGCTCGCCGTCGTCACCGTCAGCACCGACCAGGCGCACGCCGACCGCGAGCTGGCGGCCGCCGCGAACGAGATCGAGCGCGTCGAGCCCGGGCTGATTACCCGGACTGAGATCGAGTTTTTGACGTAATTCGGAATTGAGAATTAGTAGGATTAATTCTTAATTCATAATTCCTAATTCCTAATTTCTGAATGTCCCAAGGCTCCCGCGCCGATCGCGTCGCCGAACAGATTCGGAGCGAGCTCGCCCTGCTCTTGGCGCGCGAGGTCCACGACCCTGGCATCGGGTTCGTGACGCTGACGCGTGTCCAGATCAGCCCCGATCTCCAGTCGGCGCGCATCTTCTACACCGTGCTCGGAGACGAGACGACGCGCAAGAGCAGCGGGCGCGCGCTCGACCGCGCCGCGCCGTTTCTACGCCGCCAGATCGGATCGCGCCTCCGCCTGAGACGCGTGCCCGAGCTCACGTTCTTGTACGACGAATCGATTGCGGGTCAGGATCGCATCGAGCAGCTCTTGAACGAGATTCGGGCCGGCGCCGGCAGCCCCAGCGAGCCAAACGGCACGGAGATGCCGGCGAGCGACAGCCCTGAGCC
>JAHFUJ010000147.1:4812-9610 GCA_023265105.1 Acidobacteriota bacterium | reverse complement strand
CGCCGCTTCGCCGTTTCGTCTCACTCGCGGCCCGACGGCGACTCGATCGGCTCCGAGCTCGCGATGGCTTACGCGCTCCGCGCGCTCGGCAAACAGGTCCGCCTCGTCAACAGCGACGCGGCGCCGCCGCCGCTGATGGCCTTTCCCGGCGTGAAAGAGATCGAGATCGCCGATCGCCTCGAGGGCGATGTCGACGCCGCGATCGTGATGGAGTGCGGCGAGCTGGCACGAACCGGCGTCGAGGGCCTCGAGCGCTTCTTCGTGATCAACATCGATCATCACCCCGGCAACACGGGGTACGGGCAGATCAACTGGTTCGATCCAACGGCGGCGGCGTGCGGCGAAATGGTGTTCGACCTCATCCGCGCCCTCGACGTCCCGCTGTCGGTCGACATCGCCACTCATCTCTACCTCGCCATCCTGACCGACACCGGGTCGTTTCACTACTCGAGCATCTCCCCGCGCACCTTCGAGATCTGCGGCAAGACGCTCGAAGCGGGCGTCGACCCGGTGCTCGTCGCGCGCCGCGTCTACGACAGCAACCACGTGGGCCGGCTCAGGCTGTTCGGATCGGTGCTGAGCGCGATGCAAATCGGCCCCACCGGCCGGACGGCCGTCCTCTCCCTCGATCACGAGATGGCCGGCAGGGCCGGCGCCACCTACGACGATACCGAAGGCCTCATCAATTTCCCGTTGACGGTGAAAGAGATTCAGGCGGTCGTCTTCTTCAAACAGGCCGAAGGCAACCAATATCGGGTCAGCATGCGATCGAAGGGCGATACCGACATCGGCAGCATCGCCAAGGAGTTCGGGGGCGGCGGCCACAAGAACGCCGCCGGCTGCACGGCCACGGGCGCGCTCGATGCGTTACGGAAGATGTTCGTCGCGAAACTCGAGGAGGCGATCGGCAACAGCGCCACAGAGGATACAGAATGAGAACGGAAGACACGGCAGGTCAAATTGTGCTTGCGGTGACCTCCGTCGTTTCGTTCCGTGATCTCCGTGGTGGCGTTTTTTAGATGATTCGGCAAGCAAATTGCCATGGACGGCCTCCTCGTGATCGACAAACCCCCCGGCCCGACGTCGCACGACGTCGTCGCACGCCTGCGGCGTGTGCTGGGCGAACGCCGCATCGGCCACACCGGCACGCTCGATCCGGCGGCGAGCGGCGTGCTTCCGCTCGTGCTGGGCCGCGCGACGCGGCTCGCCCGCTTTCTAAGCGCCGGCGACAAGGGGTACGACGCGGTGATTCGCTTCGGCATCGCGACCGACACGTACGACGCCGAAGGCGCGCCGCTCGCATCGCCGTATCGAGGGCCGATGCCGTCGCGCGATGCGATCGATCGGGCGCTCGACGCCTTTCGGGGGACGTACCTGCAGCAGCCGCCCGCATTTTCGGCCAAGAAGATCGAGGGGACGCGCAGCCATCGCCTCGCGCGGGCGCGGGCACGTGATAGCGCCGACCAACATTCTTTTACTGGCGCCGGGGCCCCACGCCGGCACCCCAACGCGGCTGCCGCGTTGGGGACCCCACCCCCGGCGCGAACTGACGCTGATGCCTCGCCGCAGACGGCTCGGCACGCCACCCCAGCGCGGCTGCCGCGCTGGGGACCCCGGCATGGCCGCGGGCGCTCCCTTCCCGCCCCCGTGCGCGTGACCGCGTACGCGGTCGAGATTGTTGGCGTCGATGGCGACACCGTCACGCTGCACGTCGACTGCTCCGCCGGCTTCTACGTCCGGGCGCTGGCCCACGATCTTGGCGAGCGGCTCGGCACGGGCGCCCACCTTGCGCGGTTGCGGCGGACGAGCAGCGGCGACTTCACACTCGCCGACGCGCTGTCCTTCGAGTCGGCCGAACGCAATAGCGACGAGGCGCGCCGGGCCGTCGTTCCCCTCGCGCACATGCTTCCGCGGTGGTCGTCGGTCGTGTTGACCGACGAAGGCGCGAGACGCGTGGCGCACGGCCGCGATGTCCGGCCGGACGACATCACGGCGAGCGTGCCGCCCGGCCGGCAGCCGGTTCGATTCCCGCCCGGCACACACCGGGCAGCCGTGAGGTTATTGGATCCCCGCGGCGACTTGATCGGCATTGCCGAAGCGGCCCAATCGCCTGGGCTTTTGCATCCCTCAGTTGTTCTGGTGTAACATGTTGAGCTTGTTCGACTAAGAGATTTTAGGACATACGGCGTGCGGCTTCGAGAGAGAGAAAGTCCCTGGAGGTTTCGTGGAGGACCGGCAGGTGGCGTTGACCAAAGATCGCAAAACCGAGCTGATTGGCAGTTACAAGACGCACGACGCCGACACGGGCTCACCGGAAGTCCAAGTCGCCATTCTGAGCGAACGCATCAACTACCTCACCGATCACTTCAAGGCGCACGCGAAAGACCATCACTCGCGCCGCGGCCTGCTGATGCTGGTCGGCCGCCGCCGCCGGCTGCTCGATTACCTCAAAGTGAAGGACGCGCAGCGCTACGCGGATCTGATCAAGCGCTTGAACATCCGCAAATAGGCCCTTCGGGAAGTCAAAAGGAAAAAGGCAAAAGGCAGAAGTTCGCTTTACTTTTTCCTTCTTCCTTCTAACCTTTAACTTTGCAACTTTCTTTATGACCATTCGCGAACTAAGCATCGGCCAGCGCACCCTCAGATTTGAAACCGGCAAGCTCGCCAAGCAGGCGGGCGGATCCGTCCTCGTTCGCTACGGCGATTCGGTCGTCATCGTTACGGCCTGCCGGTCGGCGAATGCGCGCGAAGGGATCGATTTTCTCCCCCTGACGGTCGATTACCGGGAATACACCTACGCGTCGGGCCGCATCCCGGGCGGCTTCTTCAAACGCGAAGGCAAGCCGGCCGAGAAGGAAGTGCTGACGAGCCGCTGCATCGATCGGCCGATCCGGCCGCTCTTCCCGTCGGGCTGGCGCTACGAGACCCAGGTGATCGCGCTCGTGCTGTCGGCCGACTCGGAAAACGACACGGACGTGCTCGCCATCACCGGCGCGTCGGCCGCGATCGCGTTGTCTGAGATTCCCTTCGAGAAGACGATCGCCGGTGTACGTGTCGGCCTGGTCGACGGCCAGTACGTGATCAACCCGACCTTCGAACAGCGCAAGCAGAGCAAGCTCGATCTGGTCGTCGCCGGTAGCAAGGACGGACTCGTGATGGTGGAGGCCGGCGCAAAGGAAGTCAGCGAGGATCAAGTCGTCCAGGCGCTCGACGCCGCGCACGCGGCCATCAAGCAGATCGTCGCGTCGATCGACGACCTCGCCGTGGCGGCCGGCAAGAAGAAGCTGCTGGTGACCAAGAAAGAGATCGGGCACGACTTCTACCGCGAGGTCGAAGAGAAAGTGCTCGTCCCGCTCACCGAGGCGATGCGGATTCGCGGCAAGCTCGAAAACTACGATCGCGTCGACGAGCTGCTGGATGATCTGGTCGCCTCGCTGCCGGAAGGCGAAGTCGAGCGGAAGCTCGAGGCGAAGCAGATCTTCAAGGAGCTCAAGGAAAAGGTGCTGCGCGACGAGGTGCTCGAGCGCGGCGTGCGGCTCGACGGCCGCGCCTTCGATCAAGTGCGCGCGATCTGGATCGAGACCGGCGTGTTGCCGCGCACGCACGGATCGGCGATCTTCACGCGGGGCGAGACGCAGGCGCTCGTCACGTGCACGCTCGGCACGGCCGACGATGCGCAAAAGATCGAGAGCTTCGAGGGCGAAACGTGGAAGAGCTTCATGCTCCACTACAATTTCCCGCCCTTCTCGGTGGGCGAGGTCGCCTTCCTGCGCGGCCCGGGCCGCCGCGAAGTGGGCCACGGCGCGCTCGCCGAACGCGCGCTGCTGCCGATGCTTCCCGCCGAGGAGCAGTTTCCCTACACCGTCCGCGTCGTCTCCGACATTCTCGAATCCAACGGGTCGTCGTCGATGGCGTCGGTATGCGGCGCGTCGCTGGCGATGATGGACGCGGCCGTTCCGCTGAAGACGGCGGTCGCCGGCATCGCCATGGGCCTCGTGATGGACGAAAATACCGGCAAGTACGCCGTGCTGAGCGACATCGCCGGCGCCGAGGATCACTACGGCGACATGGACTTCAAGGTGGCCGGCACCGCCGACGGCATCACGGCGCTGCAGATGGACATCAAGGTCGGCGGCATCACGACCGACATCATGCGGAAGGCCCTCGACCAGGCGCGCCGGGGGCGCCTGCACATTCTCGACAAGATGCGCGAGACGCTGGCCGCGCCGCGCCAGTCGATCTCGGCCTTCGCGCCGCGCATCGTCACGATCCGGATCCCGGTCGACAAGATCCGCGACGTCATCGGACCGGGCGGAAAGATGATCCGCAGCATCATCGAGCGTACCGGCGTCAAGATCGACGTGGAGGACGACGGGCGGGTCAATGTGGCGTCGGCCGACGAGACATCGGCCCAGAAAGCGATCTCGATCATCCAGGAGCTGACGGCGACGCCCGAGCTGAACAAGACGTATCTCGGCAAGATCCAGCGCATCACCGATTTCGGCGCCTTCGTCGAGATCATGCCGGGAACCGACGGTCTGTTGCACGTCTCGGAAATCGCCAATCACCGCGTCAAGGACGTGCGCGACGAGCTGAAGGAAGGCGAGCAAATCCTCGTCAAGGTGATCAACATCGACCCCACCGGCAAGATTCGCTTGAGCCGCAAAGCGCTGCTGCAGGAACAAGGCGCGGCAACACCGACGCGTACGTAGTGTCCGGCTTTAGCCGATTCCGTACGTAGTGTCCGGCTTTAGCCGGACCGTGATCAGCCCGGCGTTCGCCGGACCCCCGCGATTCG
>JAHFUJ010000147.1:0-4712 GCA_023265105.1 Acidobacteriota bacterium | reverse complement strand
CGCCGGACCCCCGCGATTCGTCGTACAATTAGGCAGGTCCATGAGCACCTGGCGCGCCGTGTTCGCCTTGGCCGTCGTGGCCGCGTCGACGCTCCTCCTGCTCCCCGGGCAGCCTCCGGCGGCGGCTCAGGATCAAGATCCCACCGTGCGGCCGTGGATGGTGACGGCCAGCCGCTATCGGTTCGATCCTCCTCGCATCGAAGTGTTTCAGGACGATCTCGTCAGGATCGAGCTGCGTACCGACGACATCGCACACAGCATGACGATTGACGCGTACCGAATTGCCAAGCGCGTCAATCCGGGCCAGTCGGTCACCTTCGAGTTCCGCGCGGACCAGCCCGGCACGTTCCCCTTCTACTGCAATCTCCAGATCGACGAGGGTTGCCGCCGGATGCGCGGCGAGCTCATCGTCAAGCCTCGCAAGTAGCGACTCGGAAACGACTCAGTTCGTCGCGAGTTACGGGAAATGCAACCACGAAAACACGAAGGCACGAAAAAGAAAATCACATCTTCTTCGTGATTTCGTGTCTTCGTGGCCAACGTCGGTTTCTGCCTAGCGGTTCGCAAACGCTTGCGCGGCGGCGATGCGCTCGCGGATCGGTGGGTGGCTGTAGAACAGCCATTGGACGATCTTCGACGGGTGCTCTTCGGCGAGGTTTTGCGCCCCCAGCCGCCGCATCGCGGAAATGAACGCACCGGGGTTCCCCGTGAGATCGAGCGCGAAACGGTCGGCGCTCCGTTCGTGCGCGCGCGACATCGCGTGCGCGACCGGCAGCATGCCGAGCGACACCGCTCCGGCAGCGAGCAGCAGCAGCGGCAGCCCCGCGACATCGGCGGCGCCGCGAAGGCCGACCGGTGCCACCAGCACCGCGAGCGCGCGCGACGCAAGATAGAAGCCGACCACGACCAGCGCGCCCTCGAAGACGATGCCCTTCCAGACGTCGCCGTGGACGTGGTGCGCGAGCTCGTGCGCCAGCACGACCTCGATCTCCTCCTCGGAGTATTCGGTGAGCATCGTATCCGAGACAAGAATGCGCCGTGTCGTGCCCAGGCCGGCAAGCGCGGCATTGGCCTTCTTCGTCTTCTCGCCGAGCCCCCATTCGTACGCGCCCAGCACGCGCGCGCCCGCGCGCTCGGCCAGCGACAGCAGCCGGACCCGCAGCGACTCGCGATCGAGCGGCTTCAGCCGGTAGAAGAGCGGCAGGAGCACCACCGGCGCGAGGTTGGTGACACCAACAATGAAGAGCGCGAAGACCCCGCCGGCCGCCAGCCACCAGCCGTCGGGCGAGACGCGGATGAACGCGTAAATCAGGCCGACGCCAATCGAGGCCAGCAACGCGCCGATGCCAAACGCCTTCACCTGATCGCGCAGCCAGCCGCCGAACCGCTCGTTTGACAGCCCGTAACGCCGTTCGAGGACGAACCCGGCGTAGAACCCGAGCGGCAGGCCCCCAATCTCGTTGGCGAGCGACAGAAAGACGACGTAGAACACGACCGTGACGCTAGGATGCCAGGCGCCCGAGGCGCCGATCCGCGACGCCACCGACTCGGCGGCGTCTCTTAGCGTCAGGCTCAGGCCGCTCCCGAGCAGCCCGCCAAGCAGGCCCACGCCCCAGACGAGCGACGCGATGCTCGCTCGGCGCTTGAGCCGGTGATAACGCGTCGCCTTGTCTTCGTTCATGACGTCCGGGCCACAGAGCCACAAAGACACTGAGCGAACATGCCACGGAGACGCAGAGACACAAAGAACAATTTGCCACGAAGTCAGAGAGGCACGGAGAACTTCGATCTCTGTGACTCCGTGACTCTGTGGCCCTATCTCTCTGTGTTCTCCGTGCCTCCGTGGCTACGTTGCCGGGCGCGACCGGACGCGGATGCCGCCATTGGTCGTCCGCAGCTCGATGGAGGTCCCACCACCGTTGATCCGCCCCTCCACGCGCCGGCGCGTCTGCTCGCCCGTCGTCTCCACCTTGACGCCCGAGACGTCGATGCCGCCGTTGGTACAAGACGCCGCCAGGTTCGCCTTGGCCGACTCGGGCAGCGTCAGCGTGACGCCGCCGTTGGTCGTCTCCAGCTCGACCTTGCCTGCGCCGAGCGAGGCGAGCTCGACGCTGACGCCGCCGTTGGTGGTGCGGGCCTCGACCCCGCCGCTGAGATCCTTCGCGCTCACGCCCCCGTTGGTCGTCTGCGCGATCAGTTTGCCGCCGAGCGCCGTGACGCCAATTTGCCCGTTGGTCGTCGTCGCCCGCACCGTGGCCAACTTCGGCGCTTTCACGTGATAGCGGACCTCGAAGCCGGCGCCGATCATGAAGCCGGCCATGCGCTCGGTTTGGACCGAGACCCGGTCGGGCGTGACGTCTTCTTTGATTGCAATGCGCGGGAGCAGCTGACGCGCGCCTTCCTCGGTGGCCGCGCGCGCAATCCGCTCGGCCCGGATCTCGAGGGTCGAACCCTCGACGCCTTCGACCTCAACCCTGCCATTGGTGTTGACGATCTGCACTTCGCCGCCCGCCGCAAGCGGATAGGTGTGGGTCCACGTCTCCGACGCCTGGCTGGCGTGCGGACCGACCGCCATCTCGCAGCCGGCCAAAAAACCGAAGAGCGGGGCCGCGAGCGCCATCTGAAAGGATCGGGGGATCCGCGAGCCGCGAAACCGCATGAAAACACCTCCGGGCAGTACATACGTCGGGGTGTCAAAAACGTTCATTGCAGGATGGCAGGAGAGCAGGATGGCAGGAAAGCAGGAAGTGAAAGCCTGTGGCCATCCTGCCATTCTGCAATTCTGCCATCCCGCAATTCAACGGTCAGTTCAGTTGTACAGAAATGAGCTTGGACACCCCAGGTTCTTCCATGGTCACTCCGTACAGCCGGTCGGCGATTTCCATGGTCTTGCGGTTATGGGTGATGAGGATGAACTGCGTACGCCGCTGCATGCCGCGCAGCATCTCCACGAACCGCCCGATGTTGGCGTCGTCGAGAGGGGCGTCGATTTCGTCGAGCAGGCAGAAGGGGCTCGGTTTGTATTTGAACAGACCGAACATCAGCGCGATGGCGGTGAGCGCCTTTTCGCCGCCCGAGAGCAGCTGTACGCTCTGAAGACGCTTGCCTGGCGGCTGCGCGATGATCTCGATGCCGCTCTCGAGCGGATCGTGCTCGTCCACGAGCGCGAGGCCCGCGCGGCCCCCGCCGAAGAGCGTGCTGAAGGTTTCCTGGAAATTAAGGTTGATCGCGCTGAACGCCTCGACGAAGCGCCGGCGGGTCGTCTCGTCGATCCGTGTGATCGCCTCGCTCGTCTGCGCGATCGAATCGACGAGATCCTTGCGCTGTCTCGTCAAGAACGCATGGCGCGTCTCGAGCTCGTCGAACTGCTCGATGGCCATCATGTTGACCGGCCCGAGATGGTCGACCTTCGCGCGCAGGCGCGTGATGGCTTCCTCGGCGCTGAGTGCGTGCTCGGCGGCGTCCGGCCGCTGAAGCGGGACGTCACCCGTGTCATCGATGGACGTCGACTCGCCGTCTTCCGATGACTCCTCGAGTTCTTCCGCGCAGATCACTCGCCGGTCCGGCGTCAAATCACCGGCGCGCTCGAGCTCTTCCACTTCGACCATGATCTCGTCGAGCGTCGCCTGGACGGCCTCGAGGCACGAGTCGGCGAGATGCGACAGGTCGCTCTCGGAGGTCGCGCGCGCGACGGCCAACTCGGCCACCGTCGCGCGAATCGCCTCTAGCGCGCCGCGCGCCCCCTTGAGAGCCGCCTCGTGCTCGTCGGTCTGGATCCGCAGCGCCGACACCGCTAGGTCGGCCGCCTGCACCTGCCGGCCGCGCGCGTCGAGCGCGCGGATATCGGCATCGAGCTGGGCGTTGCCGGCCACGATCGCCGCGTGGAGCCCCTCGACGCGCTGGCGGGTCTCGGCCAGCTCGGAGGCGAGCGTGCCGGCGCGCGCCTCGAGCTCGGCGGCGGCCTCCTCGAGCCGCTCGACCTCCGAGGCCAGCGCTGAGGCGCGCTCGACGAGCGCGGCATGCGCGGCGCCCGCCTCCGCCACACGGCGGCTGCGATCGTCGGTCGCTTCGCGGGCTTCGAACAGGTGACGCTGCGCGGTGGTCAGCCGCTCGTCGGCGAGGCGCTGGTCGTGCTCCAGGCGCGCGATGGAACCGCGCGCTTCCTCCTGGCGGCGGTCGAGGGCGTCACGCTCTTCTTCGGCCTGCCGGCGTTCGCGCGCGAGCTGCTCGCCTTTCTGCGCGAGACGGGCGGCTTGGTCGGCTGCATGCTGCAGTTGCGCCGCGTGACCGACGACGGCCTTTTCCTGCGTGTGGTGTTCGGCGTCCAGCGCCGCGATGGCGTGTGACGCGTGGGCGATCGTGGCGTCGAGTGCCGCGGCCTCTTCGGCGAGCTGGGCGAGCGCCACGCGACCTGCCCGAATGCGCTCGCGCAGCTCCTTGATCTCCCGTTTGGTTCCAAGAATGCCGCGCGTCTCTTCGCGACCGCCGCCGGTCACCAGCTGAGGTCCGCGGAACATCTCGCCGCTCATCGTGACGACCGGCAAGGGAGTCAGACGACTCGCCTCGGCGGCGCGTCCGTACGACTCGGCGATCCAGGCGTCGCCCAACGCCTGCCGAATGACGCCCGCGAACGGGCCGTTGACGTGGACGACCGAGGACAGCGCGACAAGACTGTGGCTTTTGCTGAGAGCTGAGAGCTGAGTGCTGTCAGC
>JAHFUJ010000146.1:4756-11158 GCA_023265105.1 Acidobacteriota bacterium | reverse complement strand
GAGCGGTAGCATGTGGTTCGGAACGCCGTCGGGAAGGCAGCGCTCGGAGGGATCGGCCGCATCGTAACGGCCGTTCCCGGTGATCTCCGCGTAAAACTTTTCCGCCGCGGGCAGCATGGGGGCCTTCGATCCGGCGGGCATAAAGTGCTCAAGGCCTCGGCCATTGGGATTGGTGTATTGGCGGCTGGAGATCCAGATTCCGCTGAGGTCGGGATGGCCGTCGGAAGCGCGCGGCGCGGGAGCGCTGAGATTGGGCTTGCCGTCTTTGACGCGCGGCGTACCCGGCAAAGGCAGTTTGATCCACTGGGCTTGCGCGGTGAAGGCCAGGCCCAGGGCGAGGAAAAGGCTCGTGACGACGTTCGAGAGTTTCATTGCGGCTCTTTCGCTTGTAGGATTGGTTGAACTGCTGTTTTCTTCAGCGTCTTAACACTATCTGAGAGAGGAGTCAATCATGATGGAACGTCTCGCCACTAACTTAACTAAGTCTCCTCGTGGGCGATGAGGTTTGTCCCGGCTCGGCGCGCCATGACGCTGGGGGCCCTGCGCGGCGGCGACGGCTCGGCTTGCCGAGCGACCTCCCGGAGCCGCGGCCTGGTCGCGCGCCGCCCGCAGTCGTCGAATCGGCCGCCCTTGGGACGATGCCCCCCGGCGGAGCCGTGTGTTACGCTATGGCCCGCGTGCTATCAGTCGCCGAACGGCGCGTCGGGCGCTCACAGGCGCGTCGCGGAGGGCGAGCGTGGGTCCGAGAAGAGAGCTGGCTCCCGCGCGCGAGCAATCTGTCATCCGCGCAGTACTCTGGCGCTTCGAGCCGCACGCACCGGCCACAACAATGATTGAGGAGGACGCCTACGATGGATCCGATCAGACGCAAGATACTGAAAGCGGGCGCCGCGGCGACGGCGATGGCCGCAGCGCCGCGCGTGCTTGCCCAGCAGACTGGGCAAGGAGCGGCTGCCGGGCCCTTCTATGAGAAAGGCCCGGTTCGCATCCACTATCAGGAGGCCGGTTCCGGCTTCCCGTTGTTGCTCATCGCCGGCGGGGGATTGAACTCGACGATCGCCGGCTTGAACAATCCCTTTAACGCGATCGAGGAGTTCAAGGGAGAGTACCGCTGCATCGCGTCGGACCTGCGCAACGCCAATAACGGCCAGTCCTCCGGCCCGCTCGAGATCGACCGGCCGTGGGATGCCCATACCGATGACCATCTCGGTGTGATGGATCACCTGGGCATCGACAAGTTCATGGTGATGGGCTTCTGCATCGGCGGCCCCTTCATCTGGAATCTTTTGGAGCGGGCACCGAATCGTGTTGTCGCGGCCGTGCTGGCGCAGCCGAGCGGCTTCCGGCCGGAAATGCCCAACCTCAACTTCGAGAACAACATGACCGGCTGGGGCCCGCAATTGGTCAAGCGCCGGCCCGAGATCACGATGGCGATGGTCGAGAGATTTCTGACCAAGATGTACCGCACCAACCCCGACTTCGTCTGGACCGTGACACGCGATTTCGTGCGCAATTGCCAGACGCCCGTCCTGATCCTGCCGGATGACATCCCGGCGCATCCGTACGCCGTCGCCATGGAGGCCGCGATGCTCGCGCCGAAGGCCGAAGTGAGCATGTTCCCGTGGAAGGAGCCCAAGGAGCGGATTCCCCTGGCGGTGCGCCAGATACGTTCCTTCCTTCGGGCGCATCGGCCTGCTTCTACGTAATTGAGACGGCGGTGTCCTAGGCGCCGACGCGCACGACGAGTTCCCACGCGCCGCGAATGAGCGCCATATACTGGAACGGAAATCCGATGGCCGCCACTGACGGATACCACACGGCGACGGTCGGGTAGCCATTGCTCCGGATCCAATTGATGGCGCTGTCCGGATCGTACCCGAGGTCGAGCAGGTCGTAGACGCGGAGGATTTCGAGCGGCGGGCTCTGGAACGTGACGCCGTCGAACGAACGGATCGTGCGTACCTCCCAGCCCGGCCCGAACGCCGCGCGCCCATGTGTGCCGGTCGGGCGGGCACCAGACCAGAGACTGCCATAGAGCTGGGTCGCGATCCGATTCTGTTCGGTGTTCACGTAATAGGTGAAGCTCTGCACCACGCTGGCCGGGCTCTGCACCGCGTTCGGCTGGTCGATGGCAAGGACCCGCCAATAGAGCGCCCCTTCTGACGGCGCCTGCTGGGTCGAGGACGGCGTGTAACTGGTCTGGCCCAGCGTTTCGGGAACCGTCGCCGAGAACGCGACCGTGGCGAAGTCTTCTCTGGACGAAATGTCAAAGCGGTAGACCAACGGGTTCGTCGTATTGGCCTTGGTCGCGTTGTTGACGGTGAAGGTCGGCCACCCGAAGGACGTCGCTCCACCAGCCGGACCGACCGGCGTCGGCGCAGTAATGCTGATAACCGGCGCTGGGGCGGGTGCGGGGGGCGGAGGGGTTGGCGCTGGCGTGAGGGCCGCAGTACCGCCACAAGCAACGGCCATCACCGCCAGGAACACGGCGAAAGATGCGCGAAGAAAGCGAGTATTCATAAATTGATGCCCACGCATCGGATTCTATCGGCCGCTCAGAGCGGGAACTGCATCCGTCCCGGACCAACAGATGCTCCCGTCTTGGCGAGACGGTAGCTAAGCTAGTGCTACGCCCGCCTGCCGGATTGCGTACGAGAATCCCACGTTCGACAAGTTCAGCGCTGTCTCGCTGAAACCGCGTTGACCGCCTTGCACCGGCTCAGGCGGCAAGCGTAGTGTTGTCTGGTGCCGGTCCCGAACGCTGCTCCGCAAAGGAACCGGCGTCGAGGGGCACCACGTGAGTGACACTCATCGTCGGACCATTCGCCTTTCCACGAGGGGCGACGCCGCAGCGATTGCCGCCATCTACGCACCGTACTGCGAATCGACGCCGGTCTCATTCGAGTACGAGGCGCCGTCAGCCGAGGAAATGGCGCGGCGAATCGAAGGCCTCACCGCGCGCTTTCCGTGGCTCGTCCTGGACGATGGTCGCACCATTGCGGGTTACGCGTATGCGAGCCCACACCGCGAGCGCGCCGCGTATGGGTGGTCCGTTGACGCGGCGGTGTATGTCAGCCGCGACTATCACCGATGCGGCGTCGGACGCGCGCTGTACACGACGCTGTTCGCTCTGCTGCGGCTGCAAGGCTACTTCAAAGCGTACGCGGGCATCACCCTGCCCAATCCGGCGAGCGTCGGCTTGCACGAGGCGGTCGGCTTCGAGCCCGTCGGTATCTATCGCGGTGTGGGCTACAAGCACGGTGCGTGGCACGATGTCGGGTGGTATCAGTTAGAACTGCAGCCTGAGCGGGCGAACCCACCTCCTCCTGCACCCACCGACGCATACGCCATGACGGAAGAATGGTTCGAGGCAGTGACACGAGGGCTTCGGCACTACCGCGCGCGGTAGGACGGCATCCCCTGCGGGCGTAATGGTCCCTTCGAAAAGCGAGAATCTAAAGCAAACTGTTGGCACACGCCTTCAGCGCGACGCGACCCGTTCGAGCGCGCGTCCCGTCGTGCTCGGAGCGAAGAAGGCGATGTCGGCGACGACGATGAGCATGGCGGCCGCGACGGCGGCAAACATCGCCGTCGCCCCCCACCTCTGAAGGACCGGCAGGAGCACGAACGGCATCGCCGCGCTTGAGATCCGGCTCAGGCCGTACGCGGTCCCTGCGGCGGTGACGCGGACGGCTGTTGGGAAGATCTCCGCCTGGAAGATGTGAAACGCGTTCGAGAAGATGTTGCTCACCACCGTGTACACGAACCCGAACGCCACGATCGCGGCGGGCGCCGCGGCGACGCCGAGCGCCAGCCCGAAGACCGCCATCAGCACCGCCGAGCCGACGATCAGCCACCGCCGATCGACGCGCTCGACGATCGGCATCGACAGCGCCGAGCCGAGCGGGTATCCGATGAACACGATCGACGTGTACGTCAGCGAGCTGACGACGGAAAAGCCTTTCGACGCGAGCACCAGCGGCACGAGCGTGCCAAAGCCGTAATAGCCGACGGTCTGGAAGATGTGGAAGACGCAGAGTACGGCGGTCCGTCCGCGGTGCTGGCGTGAGAGCAGCGCGGCGAACCCCGCCGATCCGGACGCCGGGCGTTCGTCCGCCGCCGGCGCTGGAACCGATCCAGCCCTAGCCGCTTCCGCCTCGAGCTGTGCCGCGATCGCTTCGGCTTCGCCGATCCGCCCGACCGACTCCAGCCAGCGCGGCGACTCGGGCAATTGCCGCCGGAGCCGCCAGACGATCGCGCCGCCGAGCGAACCCGCCACGAACAGCCATCGCCACCCGTCAATGCCGCCGAGTCGGAGGGGCACCAGCACGCGCGCGAGAAACCCAACCGCCGGCACGCCGACGAAACCGATCGTGTAGGCGACCGCCGTGTAGCGGCCGCGATCGCGCGCAGGCAAAAATTCGCTCAAGTACGAGTCGACGAGCGGCGGCTCGGCGCCGATCCCGATGCCTGCCAGGAACCGCGTGGCGATCAGCATCGTCGCGCTGGTCGCGAATGCGCCGAACAGCGTGAACACCGAGTAGATGCCGAGGGTCACGAGAAAAGCGCGGCGCCGGCCGACGCGATCGGCAAACCAGCCGAGGCCGAGGGCGCCGATGAACATCCCGAGAAAGCCCGAGCCGATGACCGCCGGCAGCGACACACGGCTCAGGTGAAAACGCTCGGTCAGCACCGTCGCTAGAACGCCAGCAAGGAAGATGTCGAATAGATCGAAGAAGGTGCCAATGCCAGCAATCGCCACTACGGCGCGATGCGTGCGCGTGATCGGCAGCCGGTCCAGCCGCGCGCCGATCGATGCGGGGCCCGTCACGACCTGAAGTGTTTCAGAATCCGATGACTTACGCCACCTTCACCAGCGCGTTGGTCGTTGACAGTCCGCTGCCGCGAGAACACTTGTAGCCAACGACGGCCGGATGCGCTACGCTTCTGGAGCGCAAACTTCCCGGGAGGGACAATGGCGAAACGCACGCTGCTGCCCGGCATCATCGGCCTCATCATGACGGGTATTCCCGTGTACGCTCATCATTCCTTTGCGGCCGAGTACTTCGAAAGCCAGTCCATGTCGATCGAAGGAGACGTGCGCGAGTTCCAGTTCCGGAACCCTCATGCCGTGCTCCTCGTCGATGCCAGAGACGCCGGCGGCCAGGTCCAGGTCTATGCGGCGGAGTGGGCCGGCGCGGGGCGGCTTGGCCGCATGGGCATCGACACGACGACGCTGAAGCCAGGCGATCACGTGATCGTCACCGGCAGTCCTGGCCGCAATCCAAGCGAGTACAGGATTCATCTGAGGCAGATTCAGCGCCCGAGCGACGGCTGGTCGTGGCGAATGGGACGCGACGGACGGCGATGAAATTCACGCTTGCTGCCACCCTCGTGTGCCTGTTGTTCGTCTCGGCCGTCGCCCAGCAGCCGCGGCGCCCGTCTGCAGGCGCCGTGACCTCGTTCTACGATCTCAAGACGGCAACGCTCGACGGAAAGCCGGCCGACCTGTCGATCTATCGCGGCAAGGTCAGCCTCGTCGTCAACGTCGCCAGCTTCTGCGGCTTCACGCCTCAGTACGCGGGCCTCGAGAAGCTGCAGCGCGAGATGAAGGACAAAGGAGTCAACGTGCTCGGTTTTCCGAGCAACGACTTCGGCGAACAGGAACCGGGCACGGCCGAAGAGATTCAGACCTTCTGCAAGCGGACCTACGACGTCACGTTCCCGATGTTCGAGAAGGTGGTCACGATTGCCGGTCCGGCACAGTCGCCGATTTATGCGTTCCTCGGCCGGTCGGGCCGTCTGCCGGCGTGGAATTTCGCGAAGTATGTCGTCGGCAAAGACGGTCAAGTGGTCGCGTTCTTCCCCAGCGAAGTGACGCCCGAATCGGCGGTGCTGCGGCAAGCCATTGCCAACGCATCGGCCGCGCGATGAGGGCCGCGGCGTCCGCGCCGTGGTCGACGTTCATTTCTTCGATCCGGCACTGAGGTCGAACGCGTACTCCTCGTACCCCTGGAAGGAATGGGCGAGCTCGAACCGGCCCGGCAGGAACGTCTCGACATCGATCCACAACCTTCGGAACGCCTCGACCTCGGCATCCGACGAGGGGGCCGGTCCGTTGAGGACGCGAAACGTCGTGTCGCCCTGCGTCTTCAGCCCTTCGTCGAACATTCCGGCCGGTTCGGTGAGCATATTGAAGACGAAGTCGCGCTGCTCCGTACTCAGCTCCTCGGGGACAGGCCCCTGCTTGAAAAACGTCTTGCCCGCCATGGCCCGGGTGATTTCGGCGCGGAAGCGCCCCAGCTCTTCGCTCGAAAGCTGGGCGTCCAGCCGGAGCCGCTGGCCGAGCTCGCGCCGTGCGGGATCCTCCCGCTCTCCACACGCGGACACGACGACGCACGC
>JAHFUJ010000146.1:0-4656 GCA_023265105.1 Acidobacteriota bacterium | reverse complement strand
TTTCGCCCGGGAGACAGTTGCCGCACAGGACTTCGTGAAGGACGGTCTGACAGTGACCTACAGCACGCAACGTCTGACCCGCCGACTGCCAGGGTCTGATGTCTAACGCTTACTGCACAGAAACGGGTGAAGATACTCGCGCGTTGCATCGTAATGGGCCACGTCGGCCTTGAAAAAGGTCATCGCCGCCGAGAACAGCCTCGCTTACTCGGCCTTCTTGAGCAGCGGCTGCAGATGCGGCCAAATGAGGTCTGCGATCGCGCGGGCTCCGGCCTGGTTTGGATGCGCACGATCGCTCTGCATCAGTGAGGCGTCGGTCATGACGTTCATCAGCACAAACGGCACGAGCGGAATACGGTAGCGCGCGGCGAGCTCTTCGTAGGCGCGATGAAATGCGACCGAATAGGCCCAGCCATGCACGGGGAGCGCATCCATGCCGATGAGGACGACGGCGATGCCGCGACGTTGCGCTTCCTCAATGATCGCGCTCAGATTGGACTTCAGCTGTTCGACCGGAACGCCGCGCAGACCGTCGTTCGCCCCCAGGGCGACGATGAGGACCCTCACGTCACCGTCCAGCGCAGCACGGTAGCGCCGCAGCGCCCGCGCCGTCGTATCCCCGGACACGCCGGCGTTGACCACCAGATAGTTGTACCCGCGGTCCTCGAGGCGCTCCTGCAGGACGGCCGGGTACGCATCAGCCTTCCCGATCCCACGGCCCGACGTGAGGCTGTCGCCCAGTGCGACGATCCGCGGTGCGTCCTCGCGGATCGTTGCGGACACGGGCAGCCCGGTCACTACCGCGAGAAACACGAGTGGAAGGAGTCGCGATGAGGGTCGCAGTCTCACCCCTCCAATATAACCAAGCGTCCTGGCGGTGTGAAGTTCGCGGCCACGCCGCTCACTCGTGCGCCAGTATGGCGGCGATGCCCTTCTTCAAGCCGCGGGCGTGGCGACCGAGTACGACGTCCTCGCAGCCGGCGTCGCGGTCGAGAACGCCCGGCCGGCGGTCATCCGCGGTCAGAACGCCATCCGCCTCGCGCGCGAGCAGCTGCGCTTCCTCCTCGCGGAGGGCGCCAAGGACATCGACGCGACCGGCACGCTGGCGTCGCCCGTCGAGGCGGCCCCGGCGTACGAGACGGTGCTGACGCAGGCGTTGGCCAACCGTCCCGAAGTCGCCGAGGTCGCGAACCAGCGCGGCATCCTGCGCGAGTTGGTGACCATTGCGGCCGCGGGAAACAAACCGCGCGTCGATCTCGCCGTCAGCCTCGGGACGCGAAACCTGGGCATCAGCGACCTGTCGTCGAGGGGCTCGACCTGGAACGCCGCGGTGCTCGCGACGGTGCCGGTGTTCGACGGACAGCGTGCACGCGGGCGAGTCGCGCAGGCCGAGAGCGAGGTCGCGCGGCTCTCGCTCGACGAGCTGAAGCTGCGTGACGCCATCGCGGTCGACGTGCGGACGGCGGTGAACGCGGTCGAGGAATCCACGGGCGTCCTCGCCGCGCTGGACGGCACGATCAAACAGGCCGAGCGGCTGTTGTTTCTCGCCGAGAAGGGATTCGAGATGGGCGTCAAGACGCGGCTCGACGTGCAGGACGCCGAGCTGAATCTGCAGGCGGCGCAGGCGAGCCTGGCGCGAGCGCAGCGCGATTACCGGGTGGCGCGAGTCAACCTCGCCTGGGTGTCGGGGACGATCGGACACTAAACTAAGACTTGGGAATCAACCCAGCGGCTGCGGGCCTCGGATCCGCGACGGCCTCGTTCTTCGGCCGACCATGGATAAACACCAATCGGCCGGCGCTGAACGCGCCGAGTCCTATCTGACCGCGCTCGTCCGCGCCTCCAAGACACCAGGGATCCAGTACCTGGTGGTCGATGCCACTAAGGTCGTGTTCGAGTACGTCGGAGGCTGGGCGGACATCGGCCGTCAGGTCCCCATGGATGCCACCACCACGATGATGGCCTACTCGATGAGCAAGACCATCACGGCGGCCGCCGTGCTGCAGCTCGTCGAGAGAGGTCAGCTTGGGCTTGACGCGCCTGCTGAGCGGTACCTGGAGTCGTTCCCCTACGGGTCGCGTGTCACCGTGCGGGAGCTCGTCTCGCACACCTCCGGTGTGCCAAATCCGATCCCGCTACGGTGGGTCCATGCTGCGGAGCAGCGCGAGACTTTCGATGAGCGGGCCGCGCTCTCGGCGGTGTTGGGCGACCACCCGCGCCTGTCGTTCGAACCCGGGACGAAGTACGCCTACTCGAACATCGGCTATTGGATGCTCGGGATGATCGTCGAGCGCGTCAGCGGGCAAGACTTCCCATCGTACGTCCATGAGCACATTCTGCGGCCGCTGGGCATCGCGCCGCGCGAGCTTGGGTACGAGATCGCGGACCCCAACCATCACGCGACCGGGTACCTCGAGAAATATTCGCTCATGAATCTCGCCAAGAGGTTTCTGATCGACAAAGCGTTAATCGGCGACTACGACGGCCCTTGGCTGCGAATCCGCAGCCACTATCCGAACGGAACGGCGTTCGGTGGCTTGGTCGGCACCACCAGAGGGTTTGGCAAATTCCTTCAGGACCAGCTTCGCCAACACTCGGCGCTCTTCAGCGACACGACGCGAGCGCTCTTCTATGCGCCGCAACGCACCACGCAGGGGATCCCCGTTTCGATGACGCTCGGGTGGCACGTGGGACACGTCCACGGCCGACCCATTTTCTACAAAGAGGGCGGAGGCGGAGGCTTTCACAGCATGATGCGTCTCTACCCTGAGTCTGGCATCGCGGCTGTCATCATGACGAACGCGACGGGATTCAACGTGCGAGCGTGCATGGACGAGGTCGACTGTTCCGCGCCGTCCGAGAACCCGATAAGAACGACATGAGCGAGTTCATCGAAATCATCGAGTGGACCGACGACTCGCGCGACACGCTGTCCTACCGCTTTCCGGACCGGGATCGCGCGATCAAGCGCGGCGCGCAGCTCATCGTGCGCGAGTCCCAGGCGGCGCAGTTCGTCTACCTGGGACAGTACGGCGACACGTTCGGCCCGGGGAAGTACTCGCTCGTCACCGACAACATTCCGGTCCTGAACCGGATGAAGGGGTGGAAGTACGGCTTCCAATCCCCGTTCAAGGCGGACGTCTATTTCGTCACGACGCGTCTGTTTCCGGCCAACCCATGGGGGACGGCGAATCCGGTGATGCTCCGCGACGCGGACCTCGGCATCGTGCGCGTACGCGCGTTCGGCACCTACGATTTCCGGGTCGTCGACGCGAAGCGGTTTCTCCGCGAAGTGGCGGGAACCGACGATCATTTTCAGCTCGGCGAGTTCTCGAACGCCATGCGATCGCGCATCGTCAGCGTGTTCAGCGAAGCGCTCGCCACGAGCCGCATTCCGGTGCTCGACGTGGCGAGCCGCTATTCCGAGCTCGGCCAGGTGCTTCTGCCGCTCATCAACCCGGCGCTCGAGGGCAAGTACGGTCTCGAGATGGCGACCTTTGTCGTCGAGAACGTGTCGGTGCCGCCTGAGGTGGAGCAAGCAATCGACAAGCGATCGAGCATCGCGGCGGTCCAGAACCTGAACGACTACGTCAAGTATCAGATCGCGCAGGGGGTGGCGAGCGGAACGGCGGGCCCCGCGGGCGTCGGCGCGGAGCTGGCCGTCGGCATGTCGGTCGCGCAGCAAATGCTGGCGCAGCCGGGTGGGGTGGCCGGATCGATCCCCGCTCCCGCGGCAGTCACCGCTGCCGTGCCGGAGATCCTGAATCCAGCCCAGGCGGCGGCCATTCTCAAGGTGACGGAAACCGACGTCATCGCGAGCCTGGAAGCCGGAGATCTCAAGGGCAAGCGGATCGGTACCGAGTGGCGCCTGACGCGGGCCGCCCTCGATCGGTTCCTGCAGTAGCGTCTCTCCGTCAACGGTTCTTCAGGAGATCCCCGAGCAGTCGAAGTCCGGTGTCGATCAATCCACCGGGCGACTCGGATCGCGCTTCCTCTTTCATGGCCTGCAGAAGCGCGTCGAGATTAGGAGGCCGCCGGCCGGCGTCCGGCGGCGCCGCGGCGTCGGCCGGTCGGCCAGCCGCTGCGCTCTGGAGCTGAGCGATCGTGTGCGCCATCTGTGCCGGGTCGAGCATCGACACCGGCGAGCCGCAATGGGCGCACACCGAATCCTTCGCGAGATCGATCGGCGCACCGCAGTTGCCGCAATTGACGGTCCGCACGGTCTGACGCAGCTCGTTGATCTGCGCGAGGGTGAGCGGACGGACGAAGTCCTTCTCGCGCAGGAAATCGACGAACGTGATCAGGCGGCCGTGTTCGGCCTCGCACCGCCAGTACTGAAACCGGGTGGCCCGCTGCATGTCGTGCGTCAGCGCGAGATGTGTGTGGCAGCGCGGACAGCGTAGCGCACCGGACAGGGGCGTCGCCGGTGCGGCCGAGGGTGTGGAGATGAGACCGAACAGGCTCAACGTCGCTCCCGGCGCGAGCCGAAGGTCTTCGAGATGGTCGAACCAGATGGCCCGGCACGGCGCGCACAGGTCGACGTCGACCGTCGTGCCGAGCTTGCCGTCGAGCGCCAGGTGCTGCATCTGAGCGGCGCAGCCGGGACAGTTCATGGCTGCAAATCGTACAACAAGAGGTGTTTGTGCGCCCAGGCAC
>JAHFUJ010000145.1 GCA_023265105.1 Acidobacteriota bacterium | reverse complement strand
GCAGGGTTCACGATGTTCGGCAACCCGAGCCCGTTCTGGGACACGTTCGCGCGCTACGACTCCGGCTGGTACTACGACATCGCCAGAAACGGCTATCGATACGTCGCCGGGGGGCGCGGGAACATCGCGTTCTTTCCGGTCTATCCGCTGCTGATGCGCTACATCGGCCGCGCCTTCGGCCGGAGCCCGGGCGATTTGTATCTCGGCGGGATCGTCGTGTCGTGGGCGGCGTTCGTGCTCGCGATGGTCGCCATCGTCGCACTCGCGCGGCTCGACCTGCCACGGCGACGCCCCGAGCGCGCGGCGCTTCTGACGGCGATCTTTCCGTTCGCCTTTTTTTACGGTGTCGCCTACACGGAAGCGCTGTTTCTGCTGTTCACCGTCGTGAGCTTCTATGGCTTCCGGACGCGGCGGTGGGCGCTCGGCGGCATCAGCGGCGCGCTCGCGACGGCGACGCGCCCGAACGGAATCGTGATGCTGCCGGCGCTGGCGTGGATCGCGTGGCGCAACGCCGAGCCGAACACGCGCGATCGGGCGCTCGCCCTCGTCGGTCTCTTGCTCGTCGTCTGCGGCATCGGTGCGTACTCCGTCTATATCCACCAACTGAGCGGCAATGCGTTCGAGTGGGCGGCCACGATCAGCCGGTGGGGCTATTATCCCGGCGGCACGCCAATCGCCGGACTCGCGCGGCTCGTGCGGATCCTCGTCACACATCCGTACGCCTATCTTGCCGGCGAGCGCCTCGCGCCATACGACACGCTGAACGGCCTGACCGCGTTGGTGTTTGTCGTCGCCACACCGTTTGTGTGGTGGCGGTTCGGCGCGGGCTACGGATGGTTCATGGCGGCGAATTTATGGCTGCCGCTCTCCTCGGGTCAATACGAAGGGATGGGGCGGTACTGCGCGGTGCTGTTCCCGTTTTTCATCTGGCTGGCCAGCCTCCGCTCGCGCGTCGTGTTCATCTCCGCGCTTGTCCTCTCCGCGATGCTCTACACGCTCTGCCTCGCGCTCTTCACCACCATCCATCCGCTGTTCTAAGGCCGGGACAAAGCACTACCACGGAGGTCACGGAACCGAGCGACGGAGGTCACGGAAAACGATGATGACCCTGCCGTGTCCTCCGTTTGCTTTCCGTGTCCTCGGTGGTAGGGCCGTGGGGGGGCAGATCAGCAGCGCGCGGGCGGCCACCTGTATACTGAAAGGATGCCTTTGTCGGTCGAGGACCCGTCTTCACTACCAGGACCCGCGGACGTCGCCAATCCGCTGCGCCGTAACGTCGCTATCATCGCGCACGTCGATCACGGCAAGACGACCCTCGTCGACGGGCTGCTGCACCAGAGCGGCACGTTCCGGTCCAACGAGCGGGTGGCCGAGCGCGCCCTCGACAACACCGATCTCGAGCGCGAGCGCGGCATCACGATTCTCGCCAAGAACACCGCGGTCCATTATCACGATCTCTTGATCAACATCGTCGACACGCCGGGGCACGCCGACTTCGGCGGCGAGGTGGAGCGCACCTTGTCGATGGTGGACGGCGTGATGCTGCTCGTCGACGCGTCGGAGGGGCCGCTGCCGCAGACGCGGTTCGTACTGCGCAAAGCGCTCGAGCGGCGGCTCCCGCCGATTGTCGTCATCAACAAGATCGACCGCCACGACGCGCGCCCGCAGGAAGTGCTGAACGAGATCTACGACCTGTTCATCGATCTCGGCGCCACCGAGGAGCAGCTCGACTTTCCCGTGCTGTACACGAACGCCAGGGTCGGGACGGCGACGAGCGATCCCACGACGCCCGGCAACGACCTGAGGCCGCTGTTCGAGGCGATCGTCAACCACGTGCCGCCGCCGGCCGGCAATCCCGACGCCCCGCTGCAGATCCTCGTTGCGAACCTCGACTCGAGCGATTACGTCGGCCGCATCGCCATCGGCAGAATCTTCAACGGCCGCGTGAAAATCGGCGATCCGGTGGCCGTGTGCAAGCTCGACGCCGCCGTGCAGGAGACGCGCGTCACCAAGCTCTATGCGTTCGACGGCCTCAAGCGCATCGACATCCAGGAGGCCTCGGCCGGCGACATCGTCTGCCTCGCCGGGATCGACGAGATCACGATTGGCGAGACGATTGCCGACGTCGAGCACCGCATCGCGATCCCGCCGGTCGCGATCGACGAGCCGACGGTGTCCATGGTCTTCGGGGTCAACACGTCGCCGATGGCCGGGCGCGATGGGCAGTACGTCACGTCGCGGCAACTGCGCGATCGCCTCGACCGCGAGCTGCTCGGCAACGTGTCCATCCGGCTCGAGCCGACCGACACGCCCGAGCAGGTGAAGGTGGTCGGCCGCGGCGAGCTGCAGTTGTCGATTCTGATCGAGATGATGCGCCGCGAGGGCTTCGAGCTCCAGGTGTCGCGTCCCGACATCGTCACCAAGGAGATTAGAAGCCAGATCGTCGAGCCGGTCGAAGAGCTGGTCATCGACGTGCCCGAGGATCATCAAGGCGTGGTGATCGCCCAGGTGGGCGAGCGCAAAGGCACGATGACCAAGATGGTGAATAATGGCAGCGGCCGGGTGCGGCTCGAGTTCCGCATTCCCGCGCGCGGCCTGATCGGCTTCCGCTCGCATTTCATGACCGATACCAAAGGGACCGGGATCATGAACCACATCTTCTCGAGCTGGGAGCCATGGCACGGCAAGATCCCGTCGCGCGAAACCGGCGCACTGGTCGCCGACCGGACCGGGGTCGCGACCGCCTACGCGATCTTCAATCTGCAGGAGCGCGGCGAGATCTTCATCGACCCTGGAACGCAGGTGTACGAAGGGATGCTCATCGGCGAAAATTCGCGGCCCGCCGACATCGACGTCAACATCGCGAAGGAAAAGAAACAGACGAACATGCGCGCGTCCACCGCCGACGAAGCCATTCGCCTGATCCCGCCGCGCAGGCTCGGCTTGGAGCAGGCCATCGAGTTTATCAACGATGACGAGCTGGTCGAGGTGACGCCGGCGACGATCCGGCTCCGCAAGAAGATCCTCGCCGCGAACATGCGGCCAAAAAAGCTCTCCGTGTAGAGCACCCTAAAGTGCTTGTTACGTAAAGCACCCTAGAGTGCTTGTTACGCGAAGCACCCTAGAGTGCTCGTTGGATAAAGCACCTTAGAGTGCTCTTTGCGTGAAGCACCCTAGAGTGCATATGATCGGCCTCGTGTTTCAGCGAAAAACAACCGGGTCGGTCGTGTGTCCGTCGTGCGGCTCGCTGGTCGGCGTGCGCGACGACAAGTGCTACATGTGCGGCCGCGCGAACCCCGGGCTCTGGGGCTTCGCGCCGCTCGTGCGGAAGCTCGGCGCCGATTTCGGGTTCGTGCCGCTCGTCATCGGGGCGTCGGCGACGATCTACGTGCTGACGCTGCTGATGTCTGGCAGCGATCTACAGATTGTCGGCGGCGGATTCTCGTTTCTGACCCCGAGCACGACCGCCTTGTTCATGTTCGGCGCGAGCGGCGCCATCCCCGTGTTCCGATTCGATCGCTGGTGGACGGTGCTGAGCGCCACGTGGCTGCACGGCAACCTGCTGCACATCGTGTTCAACATGATGTGGGTCCGCCAGCTCGGACCGGCCACGGCGGACATCATCGGGCCGGCCCGGACGGTCATCATCTACACGCTGGCCGGCGCGTGCGGATTCCTTCTGAGCTCGTTCGCCGGCGTCGCCCTGGCCGGACTGCCTATTCCGATCCTGCACGGCGCGCCGTTTACGGTCGGCGCCTCGGCGTCGATCTTCGGGCTGCTCGGCGCGCTGGTCCACTACGGACGGAAGAGCGGGAGCAGCCTCATCCACGGCGAGGCGATGCGGTATGCCGTGATCCTGTTTGTCTTCGGCTTGATCATGCCCGGCGTCGACAACTACGCGCACGCCGGCGGATTCGTGGGCGGCTACGCGACGTCAGCCTTTTTCAACCCGCTGACGCGCGAGCGGGGCGACCACCTCTTCGTCGCGCTCGGCTGTCTGGCCGCGACGCTCCTCTCGATTGTCTTCTCGTTTGTCACGTTCACGCTGATCGGGTGAGGTCCGGCTCAAGCCGGACACTACGTACTGAGGGTCCGGCTCAAGCCGGACGCCACGTACCGGTGTCCGTACGTAGTGTCCGCCTTCAGGCGGACCTCAGTGATCGGGTGAGGGTCCGGCTCAGGCCGGACGCCACGTACCGGTGTCCGTACGTAGTGTCCGCCTTCAGGCGGACCTCGGTGATCGGGTGAGGGTCCGGCTCAAGCCGGACACTACGTACCGACGGTCCGGCTCAAGCCGGACACTACGTACTGACAGGCGTGGCGCAGGTTTTCAGACCTGCCGTGAGTCGTACTGACAGGCGTGGCGCAGGTCTTCAGACCTGCTCCTACCGGCTTTTCTTCAGCGCAAGTTCTTCGTCAATGAGGCTTTTGAAGACGTCGAACGGCTGCGCGCCGTTGACCAGGCGGCCGTTGATGAAGAAGGTCGGCGTCGCCGACACGCCGGCGTCGTTGCCGGCCTTGATGTCGGCGTCGACTTGCGCCGTGTACTTGCGCGAGTCGAGGCAGCCACTGAAACGTCCCCCGTCGAGTCCAGCTTCGGCCGCCGCCTGCTTGAGATCGGCGTCCGCGAGCTTCCCGGACTTGGCGAACAATCGATCGTGATACGGCCAGAACTTGTCCTGCTCCGCCGCGCACTCGGCCGCTTCCGCCGCCGGCCGCGCGTCCGCGTGATTGGGGAGCGGGTAGTGGCGATACACGAAGCGGATGCGATCGCCGTACGTCTGGAGCACCCGGGTCACCGTCGGGTTCGCCTGCAGGCAGAAGGGGCACTGGAAATCCGAGAACTCGATCATCTCGATCGGCGCGTCGGCCGGCCCCTTGGTCGGGCGGCCGGCGGTGGCCACGACCTGCCGCGGCGGATCGAGCAGGATGCGGACCGCCGTCTTTGCCTTGAGGCGATCCACGTACTCCTGGCGTGCCGCGTGCAGCCGCTCCTGCGTCAGGAAGTCCCTGATCGGAGCACGAACCTGATCGAGCGTGGCACCCTGCACGCGCGCCTTGTTGGCCTGATACCACTCGGCAATCTCGGCCTCGGTGACCGGCGCGGCCTTGGCGCCGATCTCCTGCGCGGCGAGCGCCGTGCGATCCATCCCGCGGGTCTTGGCTTCCTGGTCCAGGAGCGCGTCGCCGACCATCTCGTCGAGCGCCCCGCGCCGCGCTTCGTAGAGCGCCTGCGACAGCTTCAGGCTGCCGAAGCTGCCGGCCTGCTGCTGCAGCGCCTTGTCGTCGAGCTCCGCCAGCGTGATCGACGCCGATCCCACGGTGGCGACGACATCGCCCGGTGACAGCCTCTTGGCGGGTTGCGCCGACGTCGAGCAGGAAACGAGAAGAAGGCTCGTTCCGACTCCCCAAGCCCTAAGCCCTGTTTTGATCATGATCCAAGTATCGTGTCGGGGGCCGGCGGTTGTCATCTCTTTTTTGTGAATCCCGGCCGAAATGCAACCACGAGAACACGACGACCAAGCCATTTGGCCGAACATAGAAGACCTCGCGCTGATGTTTTCTACCTGATAGGATGAGCGACCATGGGACTGGCACGCGAACAGAATTTCGGCCAATCAGAGCTGGAGGAGATATGAACCGCATCGCGATTGGAATAGCCATGGTGTTCGTGGCGGCCGGCCCCGGTGCTTCGCAGTGGCTGAAGATTCCGCTGCCAGGAACCCCGCGCACCCCGGACGGTAAGCCCAATCTCACGGCGCCCGCGCCGAAAACTCCGGACGGCAAGCCGGATTTGTCAGGGATCTGGACGCGAAATACTCCAGGGGTCAACTATTTGGTCAATCTCGGTGCGGGGGGAGCGGAGATCTCCATGTACCCGTGGGCCGAAACCCTTTACAAGACGCGCCAGGAGAATCTCTCGAGAGACCGGCCATCCGGAAAGTGCTTGCCGCACGGCCTCCCGGACGCGATGATGGTGTCCAACTTCAAGATCATCCCGACGCCTCGCGTCACCGTGCTCCTCTATGAAGAATTCAATCACTTCCGTCAGATTTTTACAGACGGGCGTGGTTTTCCCAATCAAGCCAATCCCGACGAAAGGACCCCCACATGGTTCGGCTATTCGATCGGCACGTGGGAAGGAGAGACCTTCGTGGTTGACACGGTTGGGTTCAACGATCAGTCATGGCTGGACGATGGCGGGCATCCCCATAGCGATGCGATGCATGTGACCGAACGTTTTCAGCGGCGTGATTTCGGTCACATGGACATCCAAATCACCATCGACGACCCGAAGGCCTATGCGAAACCATTCACGGTCACGGTCGCGTTCCGCTTGCAGTCCGATACCGAGTTTATCGAGGACATCTGTGAGAATGAAAAAGATCAGTCCCACATGGTCGGGAAGTAGACACCTACTTCGCGCCGACCACCTGCCGGATCATTCCGTCGGTCTTGGTGTAGATGTACAGCTCGCCCGCTGCGTCGACGGAAATCCGGGCATCCGCGCGGCCCGACCCTGACACCCTCGCCGCGCCCGGCAAATCCGGATCCTTCCCGCCGCGCGCGTGGTACGCCGCCTGAGCGATCGGAAACATCGTGGCGTAGACCTGCTCGCCAGCATCGGGCGAATCATTCGGGTCGTTCCAACGGATTTTCAGCTCGTGCAGCTGTGCCATCGTGTTCGGTTTGCCATCGTCGGCGGCAAGCATGTCCGTGTAGTCGGTGTACCAGAGGTGACCGGTGGTGATGTCGGCGAACACATACTTGCCCTGGAGCGCCGGAATCGCTTTGCCGCGATACACGTAGCCGGTGCCAATCGCGTCGCCACCGTCGGGAGTGTGTCCATACTGGGCGACCGGGTAGGTCGGGACGACCGCTTCCTCGGTCGGCGTGTCGTGCACGTACACCAGGATTTTGTCGAGCGCGGGCAGAGGGCCGGTGGTGTTGTCGTCCTTGACGATCTCGTTGCCCTCGCGCTGCGAGTACCCGTAGTTGGCGCCCTTGTGAACAATGTTCACCGTTTCCCACGTGCGCAGTCCGACCGAGTTCACGATCAGGCGGTTGTTGGCCGGATTCGCCGGGTCGATGGCCCAGTTCAGACGATGGGGATTGCGAAAGCCATACGCCCAGATCTCTTTTCGCGCGCCTGGCTTCGACACGAACGGGTTGTCGTTGGGAATACGATAACGGCCGTTCTCGCTCACCGTGCTGTTCGCGGTGCGTTCGCTCAAGTCGGGAATAATGCGGAGGACCTTGCCCAGCAGGGTATCGAGCCGTTGCGGATTGGTCCGGAACGGCGTATTCGACTCACCCGAGGCGCTGTCACCCTGGCCGATGTACATCACTCGCCAATCGGGATCGCCGGACCGGGCGGTAGGGTTGAAGATGATCTCGCCCATGGGGTGAGCGCGGCCAGTCAGCTGGACGCGTAAGATCTCGCGGGCAGTGCCTTCGAACGTGGAATTCGAAATGTTCGTATCGGTCCACTCAACGATGACGCCTTCGATGATCGCAGGGCCTGGTGAGCCGACCGCCGCCGTCGGAACGTAGTCCGGCGTACGGAGACCGGGGAAATTCTTGTTGTCCGGCACGCTGGAGCCGTTCATCGACGATTCTTCCATGTGCACGGTGTAGAACTTCCCGTTCCTCCTGTAGTCCGGGTCGAAGACAAAACAGTTCAGGCCATTCCCGTAGCCTTGCTCGTAGCTCAACCGGTGGAACATGCCCGGCCGCTGGTCGCGACCGTTGAAATCCAGGTACGTCGTCAGTTTTTGCGTCGCTTTGTCGAGGATGTATAAGGGTCCATTCTGATCCGGGACGAACAATCGGTTAGCCCCGCCGGGTTCTTCTTTGACGGTATTCACTCTCGACAGCAGGACGCTGTTGCCGACCTTGCCATCGACCAGCCCCGTCTGCGGCATGGTCACGTAGTCCTTGATTTCCAGGGTGAGCTGCGCCGACGCCGAGACAGCCGAGAGGGCGATCCCTGCGAGAGCCAAACCTGCAATCGTCGTCTTCTGCGCCATTATTCCTCCATGGTTGGCCCCAGCGCGGCCCATGCCGCGCCTGGGATCCCACTATTTTCGATGGATAGTCTAGCATCTGGATCTGCGGTTATGCCAGCCGGCGGGCTGCTCGCGCGAGGGCGACAGTGGTATGCTTCGGGCACCGAACGATCCGTTTCCAGATGGCGCGCCGGCTTGCGCGCCGTGGAGGAGCGTCATGAGGAGCGTCGCCAGGAGCCTGAGGACAGTTCTGACGGTCGCAACCGCCGTGTCCATGCCGACCGCGCTCGGCGTCCGAGCCATGGCCGTTTCGTCCGGCGCGGTGTCGGCCCAAGCGCCCACCAACGATCGCGCGAAGTTCGTCGGGACCTACAGCCTCGTCACGACCGAGGTCAAGGACCCAGCCACCGGGAAATGGTCGCAAACCCCAAATTTCAATTCGATGGGGTACGTCACGTACAGCGACACCGGGAACATGGGCGTGCACATCATGCCGAAGATCCGGGCGAAATTCGCGTCCACCGTGCCGACGCCCGAGGAGGCGAAGGCGGCGCTTCAAGGCTACACGGCGTACTTCGGCCCGTACACGGTCGATGAGAAAAACAAGTTCGTCGTTCACCATCGAGCAGGCCAGATCAACCCGGGCGGCGTGGTGGACGCGAAACGCTTCTACGACTTCGTTCCCGACCCGCGCGACCCGCGCGGCGGCAACGAGCGCCTCATCCTCACGCCGGCGCCCGCCAACGGCGGCGGCAAGGAGCAGGCGACGAACCATCTGATTTGGGAGCGCATGCCGACGCCGCCCCTCTCGGCCGAAGCAAAGAAGTTCGTGGGCTTCTACAAACTCCTGTACACGGACAGCTATAGGGAAAAAGACGGCAAGGAGGTCTTCCACGGGGACAAGAACTATACGCGCGCCGGCACCTCCTACATCATCTATACGCCGTCGGGTCACATGATGGTCCACTTAATGGACAAAGAGGGGCGGACGAAGTACACGGGCGCGCAGTCGACTCCCGAGGAGGCGCTGAAGGCGTACCGGAGCTACGGCGGATACTTCGGACGCTTCGTGACGTATGAAAACCGAATGCCGCAGTTCGTCGTTCACAGCCAACAGGGCACGATGAACCCCGGCGCGTACAGCGATCAAAAGCGGTTCTACCAGTTCACTGGAAACATCTTGAGATTGGGCGGGCCGCCGCGCCTGAACGAGGTCGGCGAACTCGCCGGTGGTCACTTGTACTGGGAGAGGCTGCCATGATGTTCTTTCGACTCTCGCTCGTTCTGTCGTTGCTCGTCGCCGCATCGGCTCAAACCGACACCTCGCGAGACGCGCTCTTTGTCGCTCTGCAGCGCGGAGCGGCCGGCGACGTCGAACGGTTGCTCGAACGTGGGGTGAGCCCAAACGTCGTGGATGCCGAGGGCACCCCCGTGTTGATGGTGGCGACGTTGTTCGCGAACGCCGACACGGTGGAGCTCCTGCTCAAACGCGGCGCCGATCCCAATCGGGCCGATGCTTCGGGCGCCACCGCGCTACTGTGGGCCATTCCAGACGTGGACAAGGTTCGGCTTCTCCTGGGACATGGCGCGAACGTCAACGCGCGCTCGGAGACGGAGAGGACGCCGCTGCTCGTGGCCGCCGCGTACCCCGGAACTGTCAACCTGCTGCGGCTATTGTTGGAGCGCGGGGCTGACCTCCGCGCACAGGACCGAGCGGGCGCGACGGCGTTGGCGCTCGCCGTGCGCTCCGCGGACGTCGATGTCGTTCGCTTCCTGGTTGAGAGAGGCCTGGATCCGAAGGCCCTTCGTCCTGCGGCACTCCGTGCAGGCCTTGCGCGCTACGATCGGCCCACCACTGACTATCTGATGTCAAAAGGAGTCAGCCCGACTCCAGAGATGTTGATCGCGGCGGCCACCTGGCAGCCCGCCGAGTTGGTTGGTCGTTGGATCGAGTCGGGGGCAAACGTCAACGAGAGCAATGCCGCCCAATACGGGAGAACCGCGCTGCTGACGGCTGTCACCTCGGAGCTCGAAGGGGCCGACACGCTGAGGCTGCTGCTCGACCACGGCGCCGACCCGAACGTTCGGACGACGGACGGTGAGACACCGCTCGATTGGGCGATGTACAAAGGAGATCGAGCGAAGATCCAGGTACTGGAGCAGCGCGGCGCGACCCGCGGGAACGGTCCACGGCGGGAGGAGGTCCCTCCGCCCGCACAAGGCGGCATCGCCGATCCACGAATCTCCGTCAACAGAAGCGTGGCGCGACTACTCGACGTCGCTCCACCGTTCCGCGAAAAGACTGCCTGCATTTCCTGCCACCATAACGCCTTGCCGGCGATGGCCGCCGCGGCGGCCAGACGGAAAGGCATCGAGATCGACCAGACTCTTGCCCGCCGGAATCTCGACATCCTGTTGACGTACTTCAAGAACGGCGCGGCGCGGATCATGTCGGGGGATCCGGTGGTCGGTGGCGAAGCGCTCACCGCGGGGTACGTCCAGCTGGCGCTCGCCGCGGAAGGGCATCCGCTCGACAAGGTGACGGCCGCCACGACCCATTGGCTGATCGCTCGGCAGATGCCGGATGGACGCTGGCTCGGCAACGGCGTCAACCGCCCGCCCTCTGAATACAGCACGATCAGCCATACCGCGATTGCCGCCGGCGGGTTGATCTCGTACCCACTCCCCGGACGGAAGAACCAGATGGCGGAAAGCTTGCGACGAGCCGGCCAGTGGCTGCTGGCCGCGGAGCCGGCGTCGGCGGAAGAACGCGGGATGCGGTTGATGGGACTGGTGTGGACCGAGGCACCGCGGCCTCGTGTGGAGACCGCGATCGAAGAAATTCGCGCACGGCAGGAAGCAAGCGGCGGCTGGTCTCAGTTCGCCCGCACGGCACCGGATGCCTACGCGACGGGATTGTCCCTCTTTGCGCTGCACGTGGCGGGTGTGTCCACGACCGACGAAGCGTACCGCAAAGGCGTGGCGTTCTTACTCGGGACGCAGTATCAGGACGGGACCTGGCTTGTGAAGACCCACGCGTTCCCTGTGCAGCGGTACTTCGAAAGCGGGTTTCCGTTTGGCAGACATCAATTTATTTCTGCGGCCGCAACGGGCTGGGGGGCGTTAGCCATCGCTCAGACCTTGCCTGACAAGGCGGCTGGTCGCTGACGCGGGTTGACCCGCCGCTCGTCCG
>JAHFUJ010000008.1:31306-45166 GCA_023265105.1 Acidobacteriota bacterium | reverse complement strand
ACCTTCTCGCCCGGCTTGATGAGGCCAAGGTCGCGGCGGGCGATTTCTTCGATCGCGGCCGGATCCTCTCGGAGCCGGCGCACCTGATCGCGTAGCTGGGCATTTTCGGCCCGCTCGCGGGCAATTGTCGCCGAGAGCTCGTCGTATCCCCGCCGCGCCCGCAACGTCGCCAGCAGCCCACGCTCGCCGACCAGGCCGTCGACCAAGATCAGCGCGGCGATGAACAGCAGCAGCAGATGCACGATCCGGCGGCCCCGCGCGTGGCGCTTCGGTGCGGGCGCTCGGCGTTTTGGTTTCCGCCGGATCTCGTCGCTCGGCATCACCGGTGTTTCGGCAGCTTGAGGTACGCTTCCAGGGCGGCGGTCAGCACGGTCCGCAGATCCGTCCGCTCGTCCATCGCGCGGATCTTCGCGGCCCGCCAGAGCTCCTCGGGAAGTTCCAACGTCGTTTTGACTTTCTTCACGGGTTCAAGAGGCTTCACGGGTCGAAGTATACCCGCAGTAACATCGCGAAGTATACACGGTCAGACAGTAATATATCAAGATGTATTGCCACATCAACATCGACGTATCGAGACAGCGTGGCGGCGTGACCTCTGAACGGCTCTACGGCTGCGCGAAGGGAGGAGAGTCCCGTGCCGAACGACTGCGTCCTCGTCCTGACCACCGTACCTGATGATGAGCGCGGGGACGCGCTCGCGCGCACGCTTGTCGACGACCGGCTTGCCGCGTGCGTCAACCTTCACCGGCCGATGGTATCGATCTATCGTTGGAAAGGCCAGGTGGAGTGCGACACCGAGCGGCAACTGGTGATCAAAACGACGCGCGATCGCCTGCCGGCGCTCGAAGCGCGGCTCCACGAGCTGCATTCGTACGAGCTTCCCGAATTCATCATCATTGCGATCGACGGGGGCAGCGCGGCGTATGTGACGTGGCTGACCGAGCAGACGCGATCCGAATGAGGCCATGGTCCGGTTAAAACCGGACGCCACGTACTGCCATCGGTCCGGCTGAAGCCGGACACTACGTACTACTCTGAACGCACGTAACGAGCCGCTCTGGAGGTACGTAGTGTCCGCTTTTAGGCGGACCCGCGCATGCGGTGCCGAAGGTACTGCACGACCATCGGCAACAGCGACACGAAGACGATGCCGAGCGTCACGAGCGAGAAGTTCTCTTTGACGATCGGCACGTTGCCGAACAGTAGCCCGGCGCCCACACACAGGGACACCCACGCGGCCGCGCCGATGAAGTTGTAAACCACGAAGGGGTAGGTCGGCATCTGCGCCGCGCCGGCCACGAATGGCACGAAGGTGCGCACGATCGGCACGAAGCGGCCCAGGATGATGGCCTTGCCGCCGTACTGCTCGAAGAAGACATGCGCCCGCCGAAGATGCGCCCGATTGAGCAGGCGATGGGAGAACCCCGACCGATCCGTCGCGTTGAACACGAATACGCGCGGGCCCACGCTGCGCCCGACCGCATAGTTCACGGCATTGCCGGTGAACGCGGCGAGGGCCAGCAGGCCCAGGGCCGCCGGCGCGTCGAGCGCGCCGGTGGCGCACAGCGCCCCAGTGGCGAAGAGCAGGGAATCACCTGGCAGAAACGGCGTGACCACCAGGCCGGTTTCCGCGAACACGATCGCGAACAGCAGCCCGTACACCCACGACCCATAGGTGCGGACCAAATCGAGCAGGTGCCGATCGCTGTGAAGGAGAAAATCGAACACGAGACTGGTGGTCTACACCTTGTCCAGCGCTTGCGTCAGGTCCTCTTTGAGGTCCTCGATATCCTCGATGCCCACGGAGATCCGCACCAGACCGTCCGTGATACCGAGCGCCGCGCGGCGATCCGCCGGCACCGAGGCGTGCGTCATGGTGGCCGGATGCGAAATGAGCGTCTCGACGCCGCCCAGGCTTTCGGCAAGCGCATGCAGGCGGACGCCGTTCAGCAGTCTCCGCGCCGCGTCGAACGATCCGAGATCGAACGTCAACATGCCGCCGAACCCTCGCATTTGCCGCTTCGCGAGCTCGTATTGAGGATGCAACGGCAGGCCCGGGTAGTAGACGCGGCGAACCTTCGGGTGCCCGGCCAGAAACTCGGCGAGCGCGAGGCCGTTGGCGTTGTGTTGAATCATCCGCAGCGGCAGCGTCTTGGTCCCGCGCAGCACGAGCCACGAATCGAAGGGGCCAAGGATTGCCCCCTCGGCGTTCTGCACGAACTGGAGCCACTCGATATCATCGTCGCGCGTGGCAATCACGATGCCGCCGACACTGTCGCTGTGGCCGTTCAAATACTTCGTCGTGCTGTGCATCACGATGTCGGCGCCGAAATCGATCGGGCGCTGCACGTACGGGCTGGCGAGCGTGTTGTCGACGACGAGCCGGACGTGACGGCGATGGGCCAGGCTCGCGGCTTCACGTAAATCGGTCAGCCGCATGAGCGGATTGGTGGGCGTCTCGACGAAGAGCATGCGCGTCGACGGCGTGAACGTACGCTCGACGTCCTCCAGCCGCGACGTGTCGACGTAGGAAAACGACAACTGACAACGCGTCAGTACTTTGTCGAACAAACGGAACGTGCCGCCGTAGGTGTTGTCCGACACGACGACGTGATCGCCCGCCTTGAGCAGCGTCGCGATGGCGCCGATGGCGGCCATGCCGGACGCAAACGCAAATCCCGCCCTGCCGCCTTCGATGGCCGCGATGTTTCGCTCGACCGCCATGCGGGTCGGGTTCTGCGTACGGCCGTACTCGAATCCTTTGTGCTTGCCGAGCTCGTCCTGGACGTAGGTCGCGGTCTGATAAATCGGTGTGATGATGGCGCCGGTCGACGGGTCGGGCTCCTGTCCGGCATGCAGGCAGATGGTGCTGAATCGCGCGTTCGGTGTGAGCTTCACGATCCAACAACGATACATCTGTTAATATCGCAAGTCCACGTCCATGCTCGCACATCGCCCGCACGATTCGCGGCGTTCGCTGCCCGCGCCCGTTCTCGATCGTGAGCAGGGCGTGCGACAGGCGCTCTTCGGGACGTGGCCCGGTCGTTCGATCGTCGTCGGTGTCGCGATCAAACTGCTGGTCGTCGTCGCCGGTGCCGTCACTGGTCGCGCCCCCGCGTTTCTGGGCGGCGTCGACACCGTCGCGGGGATCGCGATTGCCGCTGGTGCGATGTACTTTCTCGTCCGCCTGCTTGTGCTCGCCAAGCGGCGGCTGCTGTGGCGCGTCCGCCGCAAGCTGATCCTTTCGTACATCTTCATCGGCTTCATCCCAGCCATTCTCATTGCCGCGTTCTTTCTGCTGGCCGGGCTCCTGTTGTTCTACAACTTCAGCTCGTATCTCGTGCAGAGCCGGCTGCACGCCATCGAGGATCAGGCGCGACTGGTTGCTCAAGGTACGGCATTCGAGATCCGGCGCGCGAGTGGACGCGACCTGGACGGCATCTTGGCGCGCAAGCAGGAAGAGGCTGGCCGCGATTTTCCCGGGGCGTCGATGGATGTCGTGCCTGTCAACCGGCCGTGCACGCAAACCGGCGCCGGTCCTGGCGACGGCACGGCGGCCCCGTCCACGCCGCCCGTTGTCGCGGGACCCTGGAGGCATGTCGAGCCGCCCCGCACGCTCCCTGGCTGGATTGACTGCAGCGGCTTCAGCGGCCTGCTCGCGTACTCCCACACGACGCTTCGAGACGATCAGCGCGGGCCCGGACGCGAGGCCGCGCGCGCGCCGATCGTCGTCAACGGTCAGCGCGCCGGCCTGTCGGGGTCGATGGAAGACACGCACATGTTCGTGCGTGCCGTGGCATTTCCCGATTCGCCGGCGCCTGACTACGCGGTCGTCGTCGATCTGCTCGTCAACGAAGAGCTGACCGAGCGGCTCAGGCGCGAGACCGGTGTCGAGGTGAAGAGCATCAGTACCGTGGACGTGGGCGACCAGCGCGACGCGAAGCCGATGGCGGGCCGCGACGGAGGCGACTCTCCGGCGAGCCGGTCGGCGAGCGGGCCGACCACGGGCCCCCTCAACTGGGTCACGTTGCTCGAATACCGCGAGTGGAACGACGGCAAGCCCGGCACGCTGCTCGTCTCGACCCAGCTGAGCATCGCCGACATCTACGACCGCATCGCCGCCGGTCAGGGCCTCATCGGCAATCGCAGCTTCGGGCAGGCGCTGCTGCTCGTCCTGCTCGTCGTGGTCGGCGGGCTGTTTCTCATCATCGAGTGCGCGGCGCTCGTCGCCGGGCTGGCGCTGGCCAAGTCGATCACCGGGTCGGTCCACGAGCTGTTCGCGGGCACCGAGCGCGTGCGCCAGGGCGATTTCACGCACAAGATCGCGGTGAAGGCGCAGGACCAACTCGGCGAGCTGGCCCAGTCGTTCAACTCGATGACCGCGAGCATCGAGGATCTGCTGCGGCAGGCCGCGGAGAAGAAGCGGCTCGAGGAAGAGCTGCGCATCGCGCGTGCGATTCAGATGTCGCTGCTCCCGCAGGGGCCGCTCGTCATGCCGGGGCTCTCGGTGACCGCCGTGTGCGTGCCGGCGCGTGAAGTCGGCGGCGACTACTACGACTTCTTCCCGATCGACGCCGACCGCCTCGGCGTGTTGATTGCCGACGTGTCGGGAAAAGGGACCTCTGCCGCGTTCTACGTGGCGGAGCTCAAGGGTCTGGTCCTGTCGCTGAGTCAAATCCACACCTCGCCGCGCGACTTGATGATCGCCGCCAACCGGATCATCGCGAACAACGTCGACGCGAGGAGCTTCATTACGATGACCTACGCGGTCGTCGATCTCGGTTCGCGCACCATCACGTACGCGCGAGCCGGACACACGCCGTTGATGTACCTGCCGGGGCCCGGCGGCGAGGAACCGCGCCGAGTGCAGATCATTGCGCCCGACGGCCTCGTGCTCGGCCTGAAGATCGACAACGGCGAGACGTTCGAGCGGCTCCTCGTCGAAGAGACGATGACGCTCAATCCGGGGGACCTCTATCTGTTGTTCACCGACGGCATCACCGAGGCGATGAATACCAGCGACGACTGCTTCGGTGAGAGCCGGCTGGCGCAGGTGATTGAACAGCACGGCCACCTGCCGTCCGACGAGCTCCGTGCGCGCGTGCTCGACGAAATTCAGACGTTCGCCGGCGAGGCGCCGCAACACGACGACATCACGCTCGTGCTCCTGAGGATCGACGAGGTCGCCGCGACTGCTTCTGCCGTGACGACGATCAACGCAGAGGTCACAGAAGTCGCGGAGGGGGCAGAGGCGGTGGCGATCGCAGAGCGAGCATGATCGAAGCCCTCCGCGTGGTTATGTCGTGACCGATCTGGTCGTCATCTTCCGCACGCACTCCGATGTGGAGGCGAGCGTCGTGCGCGGGCTGCTCGAAGCGCACGGCGTCTTGCTGGTCGTGTCGTCGGATGTCCCGCATTCAATTTTTCCGCTGACGGTCGACGGGCTCGGCGAGGTCAGAATTTCCGTGCATCGAGACGACGCCGACGAAGCCCGCCGCATCATCGACAGTCACCGCACGGAGCTGCCGAACAGTCGGCTCGTGCGCCTGCGCGACGAGTTCGAGTCGCTGCAGGCGGCCATCGGGTACCGGTTCCGCGACCGGGGGCTGCTGGAGCACGCGATGACGCACACCTCGCGCGCCAACGAAGACGCGAGCGGCGGCGTGCTGGACAACGAGTCGCTGGAGTTCCTGGGCGACGCCGTGCTCGGGTTTGTGATCGCCGACCTGCTCTTCCGGGAGTTCCCCGACTTTGACGAGGGAGAAAAGTCGAAGACCAAAGCCGCGCTCGTCTCCACGACGACCTTGGCGCGTCAGGCCGAGCTGCTGCAGCTCGGCGACCACCTGCTCCTCGGGCGCGGCGAAGAGAAGACCGGCGGCCGCCGCAAGCAAGCGCTGCTCGCCGACGGCTACGAAGCGCTCATCGCGGCCATTTACGTGGACGGCGGCATCGAGCAGGCGCGCGCGTTCATCGCGCGGGAGTTCGCGGCCCTGATCGCCGATGTGCGCGAGCACGGCGTGGCGGGGCAGGATTACAAGTCGGCGCTGCAAGAGTATCTGCAGTCGCACGATCGGGGGCTGCCCGAGTACCGCCTCGCCGGCACGCTCGGACCGGATCATCGCAAGCTGTTCCAGGTCGAGGTGATGGTTGGGGGCGAGGCGCTGGCCGAGGCGAGCGGGTCGAGCAAGAAGGAAGCAGAGCAGGAGGCGGCGCGGCTCGCACTCGACAAGCTGCGCGAACCTTGAATTGTCGATTGTCGATCTCGCGATTGTCGATTTATTTTAGAATTGATTCAATAAATCGAAAATCGACAATTACCAGATCGACAATTTGCAATGTTCAGTCGATCTCAATAATGCCCCACGCCTTCTTGTCCTCCTCGCTCGCGGCGCCCGCCGCCGCCATCGCGAGCGCCGGTTCGCGCTGCGGGAGGCGAGGCAGCGCGTAGCGGTGCACCTCGCGCGCCACATCGTCCTCGGTCGGGGCGGACGCGTGACAGTGCAGCCGGACCCAGACGCGGAGGAGCGGGTCGGTGAAGCGGTAACGCTTCTGCCGCGCGGTCACCAGATCCACGTCCTCGAGCCACGACAGGTAATC
This sequence comes from Acidobacteriota bacterium, assembly GCA_023265105.1. Lineage (GTDB taxonomy): Bacteria > Acidobacteriota > Vicinamibacteria > Vicinamibacterales > CAVVIG01 > JAHFUJ01. The sequence continues at coordinate 38,569 of JAHFUJ010000008.1, read as the reverse complement.
CTTGGTCGAGCCCGGCGTGCGCTGCAGTCGCTGTGAGACCTCGGTGAGCGTGAGGCCTTCTTCGTCCGAGAGAATGTCGAGAATCGCTTTGAGCGCGCCGTACCCACGGGCGCGATGCAGCCGAAGCTCGTAACAGAAGCCGCACAGCGTCGCGAGCCGGCCGCCCGGCGCGAGCAGCGAGGCCAGTGCGCTGATGGGGTCGCCGCCGCCGTGTTCGCGCATGGCCGTCAGCTCGTCGGCGAGGGCATGAACGTACGCGGGTCTGCCGTCGGCGAGCGCCTGGATGGTACGAGCCAAGTCCTCGACTTCCTGCACGTCGCCGGGCGCCGGCGCGCGGCCCAGCATGTCGAGGGCGTCTTCGGCGGTGAGCGGCGGCATATGGATGATCTCGAACTGCGCCGAACGGTCGCGCAGCAGCCTCAGCGTGCGGGCGACGTAGCGGCTCGTCAGCACGAGGCGATTGCCGCTCGCTGACAGGCCGTCGACCAGTTCGTGGAGCACGCGGCGGAGTCCCGGGAAACTCTCGAAGGTCCGCAGTTCAAGAAATTCGTCGAGCAGGAACGTGGCCGGCTCGCCGCCGGCCGCGCGCGCGCGGGCGAAAAGGGCGAGCGTCGCGTCGAACGCCGCGCGGACGCCCACCGGCGAGGTGTCGCTGAACGGGAACGGCGAGCGCGTGACGATCGCACGCAGAAACCGCTCGGGCGTGGTGGCCGTCCGCTCGACGTCGATGTACTGGGTCGAGGTCCGGCCGATCCGATCGTGAAGCTGCTGAAGCAGCGTCGTGCGTCCGCTGCCGCACCCGCCGACGAGCACCGGGATGCGGCGCGGCGACGCGTCGAGCGCCGCCAGGACGCGGCGCGTGAGGCCAGAACGAGGGGTCAGCATGCGCGTCCCTCGCGCATCGGAGCCACCACCACGGATGGCCCCATGCCTGCGTCTGCCCCTATTACAAGGGCTCCCGTGTTGTGTATCGTGACCACGGGCGGCCGGGCGCGGACCACCCCGCCGGGCCCCGCCGGCCAGTGAGGTGCCGTCTTTTCCGATCGAAGGTGCCCGATGAAGTCGTCGGGCTGCTCGGCGCCGCCACGATCGAGACTGCGTGAGAGCATTCGGAGCGCCGCTTCCTGCTGCCAACGGTTGCAGGCGAGCGGCGTGCCGCGCGGCGCACGAATAGTGCGGGTTGCGGTGGCCATGAGGTCGGAACGTTCTTTCTCGCGCGGGTGACTGGGGGGACACCCGCGAAAGACTAGACGTTAAGAAGTGGCGCGCGCGTTGTCAATTTGAAAATGAAAAAATTTTTTTCTTGACTATGCGGACCGCTGGTCGAGCGCGAGCGACCCACGTCGAGCCGCGGCATTTTCCGAGTAGAATCTTACTCCGCGTATGAATCTCGCCATTCTCGGCGCGCAATGGGGCGACGAAGGCAAGGGAAAGATCGTCGACCTCGTGGCTCCGCACTTTTCGATCGTCGCGCGGTATCAAGGCGGGCACAACGCCGGCCACACCGTGTACGTCGACGGCGCCAAGTTCATCCTGCGGCTGATTCCGTCGGGCATTCTTCATCCTGGCCTCACGTGCGTCATCGGCAACGGCGTGGTCATCGATCCGCGGGCGCTGTTCGCCGAGGTGGACGAGCTCGGGCGAGCCGGCATCAAGGTCGACGAGCGCCTCGTGATCAGCGACAAGGCGCATCTCATCCTGCCCTACCATCGCGATCTTGATCTGTTGTCGGAAGCGCGCCGGGGCGAGCGCAAGATCGGAACAACGTCCCGTGGGATCGGACCGGCGTACGAGGACAAGATCGCGCGGCGCGGCATCCGCGTGGGCGATTTGGCCGATCCGCGCGGCCTCGAGCAGGACGTCCGCGACAACGTGACAGCCCGCAATCGCCTGGTCCAGGACAACACGATGGAGTGGCGTCCCGTGCTCGAGGAGCTGCTGCAGTACGGCGAGCGCATGCGGCCCTGGGTCCACGACGTTTCGTTGATGCTCAGCGATGCGATGCGGAATGGGAAGGCGATTCTCTTTGAGGGCGCGCAGGGAACGCTCCTCGACATCGACCACGGGACGTACCCTTACGTCACATCGTCGAACGCGTCGGTGGGAGGCGTGTGCACCGGCTTGGGGCTCGGACCGCGCGCGATCGGCGGCGTGCTCGGCGTCGCCAAGGCGTACACAACGCGCGTCGGTGAAGGACCGCTTCCGACGGAGCTCTTCGGCGAAATGGGCCATCGGTTGCGCGAGAGCGGACACGAGTACGGGGCCGTGACCGGCCGGCCGAGGCGCTGCGGCTGGTACGACGCGGTGGCGGTCCGCTACAGCGTGCGCATCAACGGCCTTGACGCGCTGGCGCTCACCAAGCTCGACGTGCTCGACGGCCTCGAGCGCATCCAGATTTGTTCTTCGTATCGCTGTGGCTCGCGGACGCTCACCGAATTCCCGTCCGATCTCGGACAGCTGGCTGCGTGCGAGCCGGTGTACGAATCGCTGCCCGGCTGGTCGGTGCCCACGCGCGGCGTCCGGCGGTTCGCGGATCTCCCGGAACCCGCGCGGCGCTACGTCGCGCGCTTGGAAGAAGTGTCTGGCGTGCCGGCGGCGATCATCTCAACCGGGTCGGCCCGCGACGAGACGATCCTTCGGGGGGACGTGCAGGGACTGAAGCTTTGAATGATCTACGATCTACGATTGCCAATCTACGATATCTACGATTGCCAATCTACGATGTCAACAATTGCCAATCTACGATGTCACTCCAGATCGTAAATCGGCGATCGTAGATCGTAGATGACTGAACTCATCACACCTTGTGGCGGCCGCAGAACGCATCGAGCGCCGCGGCGTCCCCGTCGACGATATCGAGACCCGCCCGGTATTTCGGACCGCCGCCAGATATTTCGAACTTCGCCCAAGCCACGGTCGCGTTGAACCGAATGGCTCCCGTCTCGTCGGTCAGTGCCACGCGAACGCGCTGGTTTGGCTTCAAGCCCCCTCCAGACACCACCTGCGCTCCGACGATCGACAGATCGAGCAGGGTCGCCGCGTTGCCATCGACGACAGCATCAACGTTGGGGGCGATCTTGAATCGCGGCGCGCGCCGCGTCCCGCGCTGATCGAGGGGCGGCGCCGGCATGGGTGCGGCGGCGGGTGCGGCCGTCGCTGCCACCCCCGGCGCTTGGGCCGGCGCGGCTTCCGTCGGCTTGCGCGCCGACACGCGGCCGTAGTCGCTGTCGGGGGAGACAACCCGGATCTCGGACTGAACGAGCAAGGGGTCGGCCTTGATGCGATTGATGAGGGCGGCGCCTCGCGGCGTGGCGGCGAATACCTTCTCGATGGCGACGACGCGGGGGCGACGTTTGGTGATGACCTCGAGCGCCCGGAGCGCATCGGCGTCCGAAAAGGTGAGCAGCTCACCGTTCACGTCGCCGGTGCGCTGCTTGAGTGTGGGCAGCAGATCGGGCGCGGCGATGAGCACGGTGCACGCTTCGGTCAGAAGATCCTCGCCTCTTGAAGCGGCCACCACCGCACTTTCACCTTGCCGACGATGTACCTCTTCGGCACCGAACCCCAGTGGCGGCTGTCCGAGCTGTTGTTGCGATGGTCGCCCATGACGAAGTAGTAACCCTGCTGAACCACCTGAGGGCCCCAGTCGTCGTGGCTGCGGAATTCCGGCGGCACGTAGTCGTCGTCGAGCGGGATGTCATTCACCGACACGCGGCCGTCGACGATGCGCACGGTGTCGCCCTCTCTGGCGATAACGCGCTTCACGAACATCTTCTCGGGATTGGGCGGATAGTACAACATGACGATGTCGCCTGGACGCGGATCGCCGAGCTCGTAGACGAGCTTGTTGACGATGAGCCGGTCGTGGTCTTCGAGCGTGGGTGCCATGCTCAACCCGTCGACGCGCGCGACCTGGAACCCGAACGTCACGATGAGCGTCGCGTACACGGCGGCCGAGACGAGAGTCTGCAAGGCCGTTACGATCTCGTGACCCATCCGCGCCCACACACTGACGTGTCGAGTCGACACCTCGGCGTGTGCCGGCGGCGCGATCACTGGTTCGGCGGGCTCCGACTCAGCCGGTGCATCGCCGGCCGCAGGCGGCGGCACGACGGCCTCGAATGGATCGACTCCCGCCACGGTGTCGACGGCGTTCACGGCTTCCTGCTGGAAGGGCTGGTTGAAGGGTGGCAGCTCCTGATCGGTCATTGGCTTCAAGAATACCAGTGGTGGAAGGGTGGCGTAAAGCCAAGCCCGTCGGTTTTCGTTGCGTCCGGTTGCGGGCGGGCAGTATACTCAACGCCTCACCTCGACTTGCGGTAGGTCCCAGCCCGTTCCGCGACAGGAATTGATTGCCAGACCGTTTGAGTGCAAAGGTGTGTACGACTGCGCGGCGTGTCCGCGCGCAATTGATGCGGCGGAGCGTCCGCATCCCGGAGGAACGTTCGATGAAGCTTTTCGTCCGATACTCGGCGGCGATCGTTGTGAGCGTCGCGTCGGCCGCCGGCACGGCCGACGCGCAGACGGCGGGCGCGACAGGCCCCGACCGCGGATACGCGGCAGTCACCGTCGGCGCAACCGTCGGCCACAAGTCCGATGCGTCGGTCGGCGGTGAAGTGGGCTACCGCCTGACCAACGCGCTGCAAGTGTTTCTTGAGGGCGGCCGCATGCGCAACGTCGCGACGAGCGATGTCGAGACCCGCGCGCAGAAAATCGCGACGGCCATCGGAGCGAGTGCCAGCACAATGCAGAAGGCGACCTACTACGACGCAGGGCTCAAGTGGAGACTGCCGGCGTATGACCGATGGCGTCCCTACGCCCTGGTCGGCGTCGGCGCCGCGAGTGTGAAGACCGAGCCCACATTCAGCGTCGCCGGCAGCGACGTGACGGGCCGGTTGAATCAGCTTGGGGTACAGCTTGGCAGCGACCTGTCCGGCACCCTGACGAAAATCTTCCTGACCGTTGGCGCCGGCACCAACGTCACGTTCGGCACGCGGGTCCTCGTGGATCTCAGCTACCGGTACGGCCGCATTTTTCCGAAGACGAGCGACATCGAAAACGACCGGGGCATCAACACACAGCGTGTGCAGGCGGGCGTCGGGTTTAAGTTTTAACGTGGACTAACGAGTGAGAGGGCGGTTCAGGGACGTTCCTCCCAGACGCGGCACAGATTCACGATCACTTCCACCGCTTTCTCCATATCCTGCGCCGAGACCCACTCGAGCCGCGAGTGGAAATTATGCTCGCCGGCAAACAGGTTCGGCGTCGGCAGGCCCATAAAGGACAGCCGCGAGCCGTCGGTGCCGCCGCGGATGGGTCGCGAGCGCACCTCGAGGCCCGCCCGCCGCACGGCTTCGCATGCGTACTCGACCACCCGCGGATGCTGGTCGAGAATCTCTTTCATGTTGCGGTACGATTCCTCGATGTCGATCTCGACGCGCGCGCTCGCATAACCGGCGGCCGCCTGGCGGGCGAGCCGTTCGACGAAGGTTTCCCTGTCCTTCAGCCCCGCGGTGTGGAAATCGCGAATCAGCAGCTTGACCGATGTCCGCTCGACGCTGGCGTGCACGACATAGGGATGCACGAACCCCTCATGGGCCTCGGTGGTCTCGGGCGACCACCGATCGCGCGGCAGGAGATGCACGAAATCGGCCGCGATCTTGATCGCATTCGCCATGCGTCCCTTCGCGTATCCCGGATGCGTGTTGAAGCCGTGGAACGTCACCGTCATCGCGTCGGCCGAGAAGCTTTCCGTCTCGACTTCGCCGCGGCTGCCGCCGTCCATCGTGTACGCGCAGCTGGCGCCGAACCGCGCCACGTCGAAATGCTTCGTGCCACGCCCGATTTCTTCATCCGGCGTGAACGCGATGCGCACGCGGCCGTGTGGAATCTCGGGATGCGCGACGAGATACGCCGCGGCGGTCACAATCTCGGCGACGCCCGCTTTGTTGTCGGCGCCGAGCAGCGTCGTCCCCGAGCTGGTCACGATGTCGTGGCCCATCTGCTCGGCGAGCGCCGGGTTGTCTGACAGCCGCAGCACCGCCGAGGCGTCGCCGGGCAGCACGAGATCGCGTCCGTCGTATCGACGATGAACGATCGGCGTGATGTTCGCGCCGGTCATCTCCGGCGAGGTGTCGACGTGCGCGATGAACCCGATCGTGGGGACGTCGGGCTTGGGCGTCGTGGCCGGGATCGTGGCCGTGACATAACCGTATTGGTCGATCGCGGCGTTGCCCACGCCGAGCGCGTGCAGCTCGTCCACCAGGTGCCGCAGGAAGACGAGTTGCCCGTCGGTGCTCGGAAATGTCTTGGAGCCCTCGTCAGACTGCGTGTCGTGCCGGACGTAACGCAAGAACCGCTCGAGAACGTCGCTCATGTTTCTCCGCGCGGTCCATCACGAAGGCACGACGCACACGAAGGTCACGAAGTCATCTTAGTGTAAGTTGTTCTTCGTGTCCTTCGCGTCTTCGTGATAATCCGTTGTTGCAACCTCACTGAACGCGGCGACGACCGGCGCGTGATCGCTTGTGCCGACGTCGCTCTGCACGGGGCACGCAGTGGCGCTTGACGCGAGCGCCGTGCTGGCGAAAACGTAATCGAGCCGCCACCCGATGTTGCGCTGTCGCAGGTTCCGCCACGGCGCCCACCAGGTGAACAACCCGTCATTGTCGGGATCGAGCGAGCGCGCGACGTCAACCAGCCCGCGGCTCAGAATGCGCTCGAGAAGCGCGCGCTCTTCGGGAAGCTGGCCGATCGCGCGCGGCTTGCGCTCCTTGGGATGCACGTCCTGGTCGGTGCGGGCGACGTTCATGTCGCCGCACAACACGAGCTGGCGGCCGCCGGCCCGAAACGACGCCGCGTACGTGTCCATCGCGTCGAGGAACCGCATCTTGGCGGGAAAGTCTTTGCCGCCGTTGGGAACGTACACAGATGCGATGGTCACTCCGCCAACATCGACCGCGGCGATGCGGTTTTCGTAGTTGAAGTCTGGATGGGTCACCGGGGGCCGTTCGGGAGCGACGGCTTTGCTGACGTGAAGGCCGACGCCGGAGTAGCCCTTCCCGCCGTGCCAATAGCACCAGTAGCCCTCCATCGCGTAGAGGGCCGCCGGCACTTGATCCGCCGCGGCTTTGATTTCCTGCAGGCAGACGACATCCGGGCGCTCGCGCGCCATCCATTCCTGGACTTGCGCCTGCCGCGCCCGGATGCCGTTGACGTTCCAGGTCGCGATCTTCAACGGCGTTCGGCTCACAGCTCGCAGCT
>JAHFUJ010000008.1:18139-31206 GCA_023265105.1 Acidobacteriota bacterium | reverse complement strand
ACCGGACACGCGGGCACGCAGGCGCCGCAGTCGATGCACTCCTCCGGATGGATGTAGAGCATCGTCGACTGCGCGAACTCCGGCTCGTCTTTGCGCGGGTGGATGCAGTCGACGGGACAGACGTCCACGCACGCCGTGTCCTTCGTTTCAATACAGGGGTCGGTAATGATGAATGGCATGCTTGCGTTTCTACCCTCCGAGCACGAGATCCTATCGAAAACCGCGGCGTTGCGCCAGCCCAGGCGAGAAGTCCAGGCGAGAAGTGCCGTCGCGGAGACGGCCGGATTATACTCGCCCCATGGCCCATCCCTCCGACACCGAAGCCAGACGCGGACCCGCGCCGCCCGACCTCAGCGAAAAGGGCGGAATGAAGGGCGGGCAGCCGCAGCGATCCGACGAGCGGCTGTTCATGCAGTTCCTCGCCTTCGGTGGCTGCGCGGACGTGCGGACGCTGGGCGAGGCGCTCGCCGGCGCCGGCGTCGCCGGCGTGCTGTACGAAGATCTGAACGACCCGCGCGGCGCCGCGCTTCTGACGTTCAGCCAGGACGCCGCCTTCTTTCTTGATCGCGTCCGGCCGGTCCTCAACGCCCCGCCGTTCGCCTCGCTCGTGCAGAAGCCCGAGTACACGATGGTCGGCCGTACGTATTCGCTCGGCTACGAGCCCGATCTCGTCGACGCGCTGCTCGATCGTCCGCGTCGAACCGTGCTCAATCCCGCCTGGCGGTGGGCCGTGTGGTACCCGTTACGGCGGAGCGGGCGTTTCGCGCAGCTTCCCGTCGACGAGCAGCGCGTCATTCTGGCCGAGCACGGCGCCATCGGCATGTCGTTTGGCGCGGCCGATCTGGCGCACGACATTCGGCTTGCGTGCCATGGCCTGGACAAGGACGACAACGACTTTGTCATCGGGCTGATCGGGAAGGACCTCTATCCGCTGTCCGCGATCGTGCAGGCGATGAGGAAAACGCAGCAGACGTCGCTGTATCTGGAGCGCCTCGGGCCGTTCTTCGTCGGGCGCGCCGTCTGGCAGTCTCCGTTCTAGTCAACCGTGTTTTCTCGCGAAGACCCGAAGCCTGTGAAGAAATCGCTCTGACGTGGTGTCCGGCTTAAGCCGGACCAAGGGAGGTCCGCCTGAAGGCGGACGCCACGGCGATTTCCTCACAGGCTCGGAAGCTCACGAAGGCGCTCTAGCGCGGAGGGGCCGCCGATCCGTCGGCGATTCGATCGGCCAGCATCCCCACGGTGATGGCGTACGCGTGCGCGCAGTTGTATTCGAGCAGCGCATCGTAGTTGCCGGACACCAGGAAGTGCCGGGTCGCGCCCGACACCAGCGCGGCCGTCCCGCCTTCTTCCGAGACCTCCGTCCCCCGGACCGCGTCCGACCGCGGAAGCGCCGTCCCGTCCGGCAGCCTGACGCCGAGCTGCTGCCACCGAGTCATCGGCAGCGCCACGGTCATGTTGCGGGTCGCGACGCACGTGCCCTGTCGCTTGTCGACCTCCGCGGCGATGCGCCGCGCGGCGTCGCGCGACACCTTCACCTCACGCCCCCAGCTCTCGTCGGCCGTCCACCCGTGGCCCTTCAGGAAATTCGCGATGGACGCGACGACGTCGGGTGGCGACGACCAGATATTGCGCCGGCCGTCGCCGTCGAAGTCCTCAGCGAACTTCAGATAGCTCGAGGGCATGAACTGCGCCTGGCCCATGGCCCCGGCCCACGACCCGCGCATCTCGGCGAGATCGACGTCATCGCGATTGAGAATCTCGAGCGCGTCGAACAGCTCTTCGCGAAAAAACGCCGAGCGCCGCGGATCCCAGGCGAGCGTCGCCAGTGCCGCAATCGTCGGCCGCACGCCACTGAACCCGCCGAAGCTCGATTCGAGTCCCCACACGCCGACGATGATGCGGGGAGAAACCCCGTAGCGCTGGCCGACCTCTTCGAGCAGCGTCCGGTAGCGCACGAACGTCTCGCGTCCTGTCTTCACGAACGTCGGCGTCACGTGGCGCGACAGGTACTGTTCGAGCGACAGGACGTCTTCCGCCTGCGTCCGATCGCGCTCGAGGATGACGGAGAGCGGCTCGTCGATCTGGCCGAGCGCCCGATCGACGACGTCCTGACGGATGCCCCGAGACAACGCTTCGGCACGGACCCCAGCCAGCCACTCTGCAAAGGACGGACGTGTCGGATCGGCCGGCGTGTTGGATTGCGCGCTCACCACCGCGGGCCCAAAGAGCGTGTGAAAAAATACGACGTTTGACCGCAGAGCACGCAGAGTTCGCCGAGCATCCTTAGAATTTTCTTTTCCGCGGTCTCTGCGGTCTCGGCGGTTAGCGGTTTCTTCACAGGCTCTGGAGGCCTGCACGACGAGAGAACGAGTGGAGACAGCGAGGTTTGCGACGAGGGCGAGCAGTGGGAGAGCGACAGGCCAGGCGCGCACATAAGGAGTGTAACAGCTATTCAATTTCGAATTTACAATTAAGAATTTCCATTTCGAATTGTGTTTCGAATTCCTAATTCAGAATTGTAAATTCACAATTCCTCAGTGCGCCGCGGCCGCCTCACCCTGCCGGCGAGGACGCCTCATCAGCAGCACGAGCGGCACCAGGGCGATGAACAGGATGCCCAATAACTGGAAGATTCCGACGAACGACACCATGGCCGCTTGACGCTGCACCATGCCGAAGAGCGCCGCGTACGCGCGATTGGTGGCGGTGACCGCGTCGGCGCCCCCGGCCATGAACCGCGCGCGCATCTGGTAGAGCATCGACTGGCTGGCCGCGTCGTATAACGTGACATTGGCACCGAGCAGCGCCGTCGTCGACTGATTGTGGCGCGCCAGCAGCGTGCCGGTCGTCGCGATGCCGACGCTGCCGCCGATGTTCCGCATCAGATTGAACAGGCTGGTCGCATTCCCCATGCGCTCGCGCGGAATCTGATTCATCGCCACCGTCGTGAGTGGCACGAAGGTCAGCGACATGCCAACGCCCTGCATTAATTGCGGCCAGAAGATATCCCAGTAGCCCGCCTGCAGATTGAGCCGCGACAGCCATAACAGCGTCGTGCCGCCGATGAGGAATCCGACGGTGAGGAGCTTGCGCGCGTCGAACCTGCCGGTCATGAGACCGGTCAACGGCATCATGAAGAACGACCCGATGCCGCGCGGCGCCATCGCGATACCCGCCTGGAGCGACGGATATCCAAAAACCGTCTGCAGCATGATCGGCAGCAGCACGAGGCTCCCGTACAACACAAATCCGAGGACGGTCATCAGAAACACGCCAACCGCATAGCTGCGCTCTTTGAACACGCGCAGGTCGACCACCGGATCGTCTGTCGTCAATTGGTGGATGACGAGCGCGACGAGCGTCACCGCACTGATGACGACGAGCGTCGTAATCATCGGGGACGAGAACCAGTCCTCCTCCTGGCCTTTGTCCAGCACGATCTGGAGGGCGCCGATGCCGACGGCGAGCATGCCGATGCCCCAATAATCGATCTTGCGTTCCTGCTGCCTGAGGTAGGGCGGATCGAAAATGAACAGCTTCGTCATCACGATCGACCCGATGCCGACCGGGATGTTGATGTAGAAGACCCAGCGCCAGCTGTAGCTGTCGGTGAGCCATCCGCCGAGCACCGGCCCGAGAATCGGCGCGACGACGATGCCCAGGCCCCAGAAGCCCATCGCCTTGCCGCGATCGTGAGGGGGGAACGCCTCGAGCAGCACGGCCTGCGACAGCGGCTGCAGCGCGCCGCCGGTCGCGCCCTGCAGGACGCGGAACAGGATGAGCGTGCCCAGCGTGGGCGAGAGACCGCACATGAACGACGAGGCGGTGAAGCCGACGACCGACAGCATCAGCAATCGTTTCCGCCCGAAGCGGCTGGCGAGCCAGCCGGTCATCGGCAGAATGATCGCGTTGGCGACCAGATAGGACGTCAGCACCCAGGTCGCCTCGTCTATGGTCGCCGACAAGCTGCCGGCGATGTGCGGCAGCGACACGTTGACGACCGTGGTGTCGAGCACCTCCATGAAGGTGGCGAACATCACCGAGACGGCGATAAGCCACGGGTTGACGTGGCGATGGGCGCTATCGCTCATGGAAATCAGAAGTAGTCAGTAGCCAGCAGTCAGCATTCAGTAGGTGAGCGCCCGCCTTCTGACTTCTGACTTCTGACTTCTGACTACTGACTACTGACTACTTCTCTATTTCGTATACACCGTCGGCACCACCGATAACCCTGGCCGCAGCAGGTGATCGGGATCCTGGCCCGGATCGAGCACAATTTTCACCGGCACGCGCTGGACGACCTTTACGAAGTTGCCGGTGGCGTTCTCCGGCGGCAACAGACTGAAGCGCGCGCCGGTCGCGGGCGCGATACTGTCGATGTGGCCCTTGTACTCGCGCCCGCCGTACGCATCCACCTTGACCGTCGCGGGCTGGCCTGGACGCATGCGGTCCAGCTGCGTCTCCTTGAAGTTTGCGGTAATCCAGACCTCCTCCAGCGGGATGAGCGCCATCAGCGGCTGCCCGGCTTGAATCACCTGGCCGGCGTGGGCCGCCTTGCGGCTCACGGTGCCCGGCTCGGCCGCCTTGATCGTCGTGTACTGGAGATTCAGCTCCGCCTGCCCGAGGGCGGCGCGCGCCTGCAGGGCGTGTGCGTCGGCTGACGAGGCGCGTGCGCGCATCGCCGTCACTTGATCGGGCGCGGTCTGGGCCGATCGCAGGCCGGCCTGCGCCTGTTGCTCACCGGCGCGCATCTGGACCAGCCGGCTCTCGACGACGCGAATGCCGAGTTCGGCTTCGACCACTTGCGACTTCGCCGAGTCGGCGGCCGCGCGCTGCGCGTCGGCGGCCGACAGGGTGGCGTCGAACTGTTGTTGCGACACTTCATCTTTGGCGCGCAGCCCGCGCAGCCGTTCGACGTCCTTGGCCGTCTTGGCGGCATTCGCTTCGACCTCGCGCAGCCGAGCCTGTGCCGTGGTCAGCCGCGCACGCGCGAGGTCCAGCTCCTTCTGCGCGGCGTCCACGCCGCCGCGCGCCCCGTCGACCGATCCCTGCGCGGTCGTCACGTTGCTGGCGGTGGTCGTCGAGGTGATCGGCACGTTGCTTCGCGCCGCGTCGGCCGAGGCCTCCGCGTCGGCCAGTTCCGCCCGCGCTTTGTCCACCGCCACCTGATAGTCGCGCGGATCGAGCTCGACCAGGACGTCGCCGGCATTCACCCGCTGGTTGTCTTTGACCGGCACGCGCACCACCGTTCCGCCGACGCGCGCCGAGACCGGTGTGACGGGCGCGTCGACTTGCGCATCGTCAGTCGACTCGCGGCCCGCGGTGATCCTCAGCCAGATGACGAGGCCGGCGATGGCGACGATGACGAGGGCGAGGATGATGCGGAAACGCGGCTGACTCGTGAGCGACTCGACGTGATCGGCCATCAGCGGGAGCCTCCAAGATATTGACGTAGCGCGTCCTCGGCAACCCCGAGGCCGTGAGCCAGCACCGCTTTGCCGACGTTGTACAGATAAAGGGCGGAGATGTACTGCTCGTTGGCAACCGCCACCGCCTCCTGCGCCTGGACGACCTCGATGTTGCTGGCGACGCCTGCCGCGAAACGGTCGCGCGCCTGCGTGAGCTCGGCGGCGGCCAGCTCGCGCGCCCTCGTCGCCACCTGCAGCTGCTCGCCGCTGGCTTGCAGATCGAGGAACGCCGTTCGAATGCCGTAATAAATCGTGGCCTTCAGATCCGCTGCCTGGGCGCGGCGGTCGCGCAGATCCGCATCGGCCTCGAGCAGCCGGCCGCGCGTCCGTCCCCCTTGAAAGATCGGCACGTCGAGGGCGCCGACGACGCTGAAGGTGCCGTGCGAGTTGGGAATCGACAGGCCAATGTCGCCGTAATTCGCGTTGACCCGCAGGGCCGGCAAGGCTTCGCCGGCGATGGCCGCGCGGGCCGCTTCGGCCGCGCGCACGCGCTCGGTCGCTGCATGGTAGTCCGGCCGTGTCTCGTACGCCCGGTCGAGCGCCTGTTCGAGTGTCATCTCCGGCGCCGGCACAGTCGGAAGCTCGTCGACGAGTGTAAAGGACTGTCCCAACGGCAATCCAATGAGATGGGCCAGCTGGAGTTTTGCCTTCTCGAAGTCATTCCGTGTCGCGGTCGCGCGCTGTTGCTCGGTGCTCAGTTGCACCTCGGCGCGCAGGACCTCGATGCCGGCGACGATCCCGCCTGCTTGGAGATCGACGGCCTGGTTGTAGATCGCCTGCGCTGTTTGCACCTGTGCGCGCGCGGACTCGGCACGAGACGAGGAGGCGAGCGCCTGCAAGTACGCGTTTGCCGCGACGAGCACCACGAGATCGCGGGCGCTCTTGTACGAGAACTGAGCAGCAAGGACGTTGTGCGCTTCTGCCCGGGCGTCGTTGAGGGCGTGCAGGTCCAGCACGGATTGAGTGAGGTAGACGCGTGCGTCGAAGACATTGAAAGGGCCGACGACCGACGGGACGCCGGGCGGCAGCGGGAACCCGAACGCCGCGAGGTTCACCTGTTGGCGTGTTTCGGCGACCCGGCCCGTGACGGTCGGCAGCAGCCCGCTGAGCGCGCGCCAACGCACGCCGCGCGCCCGGCCGACGCTTTGCTCGGCCTGAAGGACGCCGAGGTTGTGCTCGAGCGCGCGGCTGATGGCGTCGACAATTGACAGCGACAGCGAATCGCTCGTCGCGTCCCCGGTCGGCACGCCGCCAAGAAAAGGATTGGTCGCCAGGGGCGACGACGTGCGCGCCGGCGCCTGGGCCGGCGGCTGGCTCGGTGGTGGCATCTGCCCCTGCGCCGCGGCCGGCGAAACGGCGCCGGCAGGGCCGAGCAGCAGGACAGCGATGACCAGGACCAGAGCGGCTCTCACGTCGTGCCCCTTTCCCGCCTGGCGGACGCTCGACGGAGAAGGCGCGGTGACCACCGGGTCGAGTCGATCGCGGCAGGCGTCGCGATCGCGAAGGATCGCGAAACCATTAGCGTACTACGGGTCCGGCGTGAAATGTTGTTCAGCTCCTTGCTCATCGCGGATCGAGTCGACATCGGGCCCGCGGGCACCCGTCACGCTATGATCGCGGTGAGGAGCTTGGCGTGCGCGCGCTTCTGGTTGAAGACGATGAGACGATTGCGGAGTTCGTGGCGCGCGGTCTCGGCGAAGCCGGCTTTGCCGTCGATCGCGCCGCGGACGGCGAGGCCGGTCTCGACGCCGCGTTGCACCAGTCCTACGACGTCGCGGTCGTCGACGTGATGTTGCCCAAGCGCGACGGCTTGGCGGTGATCGACGAGCTGCGGCGGCGCGGCATCACCACGCCGGTCTTGATCCTGAGCGCCCGGCGTTCGGTCGACGACCGCGTCCGCGGTCTGCAAGCCGGCGGCGACGATTACCTCACGAAGCCGTTTGCGTTCGCCGAGCTGCTCGCGCGCGTGCAGGCGCTCGTGCGCCGCGCGACGCGTACGCCCGAGCCGACCACGCTGACCGTCGCCGACCTGGTGCTCGATCTGCTGTCGCGGCGCGTGACGCGCGGCGGCGCGTCGATCGAGCTGCGGCCGCGCGAGTTCGCGCTCCTCGAGTATCTGATGCGCAACGCCGGCACGGTGGTGTCGAAGACGATGATCCTGTCTCGCGTGTGGGAGTACAGTTTCGATCCACAGACCAATGTCGTCGACGTGTTAGTGAGCCGCCTGCGCGAGAAGATCGATCGTCCCTTCGAGAAGAAGCTTTTGCACACCGTTCGAGGCGTCGGGTATGTCCTTCGCGGGTAAAAGGGGGACGGGAGCCCTTTTCAAAGATGTGCAACGTACGTAGATGGTAGCAACTGAAAAGGGCTCCCGTCCCCCTTTCGCCCGCGCGTTCGCGCTTCGCCTCGCGCTCTGGTACGCGACGCTGTTCGTGGTCGGATCGATCGCGATCGTCTTGCTGACCTACGTTCTCACGGCCGCCTCACTGGCGCAGCGCGATCAACAAGTCATTCGGGCGAAACTCGGCGAGTACGCGGCGGCGTACCAACGTGGTGGGTTCGACGCGCTCGCCGACACGGTGCGCGCCGAGCAGCGCACGGCACCCGAACGGCTGTTCGTTCGTGTGGTCGACCGCGGTGCGGAAGCGATCGTCCTCAGCCAGCCGGAAGGGTGGGACCCGTCGGCGCTCGAAACGGCATCGCTGCGGTTGTGGGACGGCACGCTCGTCCAGGTGGGGAAGAGTACCGAAGTACGCGAAGACTTGCTGGCACGTTTCCGCGCGGCGCTCGGCCTGGTGACGCTCTCGATCGTCATCATCGCGCTGTCGGGCGGGCTGCTGGCCACCCGTTCGGCGGTCCAGCCCATCCGGCGTCTCACCGACACGGTGCGCCGCATCATCCAAACGGGCCGCACCGACGCGCGCGTACCGCTCGCCGGCAGCGTCGGGAGCCCCGCCGCCAACGATGCGATCGACGAGCTGACGACCTTGTTCAACACCATGCTGGACAAGATCGAGGGGCTCGTCACGGCCATGCGCGGCGCACTCGACAACGTGGCGCACGACCTGCGCACGCCGCTGACGCGGCTGCGCGCCTCGGCGGAAATCGCGCTGGCCGCTCCGCCGGATCTCGAACGGTATCGCGAGGCGCTGGCGGACGCGGTCGAGGAAGCGGATCGCGTGCTGGTGATGCTCAACACCCTGATGGACATTTCTGAAGCCGAGAGCGGCGCGATGGAGCTGCGGCGCGAGCCGGTCAGGCTGCGCGAGGTGGTCGCCCGCGCGATCGATTTGTACCGCGATGTTGCCGAAACCAGAGGGGTCGAGCTTGCGGCTGGTGTCTCGGAGGACATCGTCGTGACCGCCGATCGCACCAGGCTGGAGCAGGTCGCCGCCAACCTGATCGACAACGCCGTGAAGTACACACCGGAGGGCGGCCGCGTGGACGTCGACGTCCGGCGCGAGAGAGGCCGCGCGGTCCTGCGCGTTCGCGACACCGGTAGCGGAATTGCGGCCGCCGAACTGCCGCGCATCTGGGACCGGCTGTTCCGGGGCGATGCGAGCCGCACGGAGCGGGGACTCGGCCTCGGGCTGAGTCTCGTCAAAGCCGTGGTGGAAGCGCACGGCGGCACGGTCGATGTCGCCAGCGAGCCTGGCCGCGGCTCGACGTTCACCGTCGCGTTACCGCTGTGAAAGTCCGGCTGAAGCCGGACACCACGACGAGCGGTCCGGCTCAAGCCGGACACCACGACACCTTCCCGCCCCTCCCGCCCAACCCTTCACCGATGTAATGCTGCGGCAACCTCCTCGCAAGGCGGCGTCCCGTCTAATGAAGTGTGTGCGGGATGTGGTGCAGTCTACGTAGCTTTCAGCTTTCAGCCTTCAGCTCTCAGCAGCACGCATTGCCTGAAAGCTGACAGCTGACGGCTGACAGCTACGCGAAGTCAAGTGACGTTCCGCGCCACGAGTTCCGCGGGATAAGAAAGGACATCGCCATGAACGAACTGAACGAACGATCAATCGACCTCGGCCACCGACCAGCCCGCATGGGCCTTGCCGTCCTGATGGCCGCCCTTCTTCTCTTGACCGGTGCGGCGTGGCGCGGCGTCGTCGCCCGATCACCAGCGGCGGTCGCGCAGGCCGCTCCGTCCGCGGCCACGTCCATCCCGCACGGCGTGGCCGGCGGCCGCGATTCCTACGCGGACGTCGTGCAAGTGGTCGCGCCCGCTGTGGTCACGATCCGGACCGAGGGCGCCTCGAAGGGGTCGCCGACCGAGTTCCAGGGCGACGACTTCTTCCGCCGCTTCTTCGGCGACCAGTTCGACGGCAGCCCGCGCCAGCCGCGCTCGTTCAAGCAAAGCGGGCTCGGGTCGGGCGTCATCGTGAGCGGCGACGGCTACATTCTGACGAACTTTCACGTCGTCGAGGGCGCCGATGACATCCGCGTCGACCTCACCGACGGGCGGACGCTTGCCGCGACGCCGATCGGTTCGGATAAGCCGAGCGATCTCGCGCTGCTGAAAATCACCGCGTCCGACCTGCACGCCCTTGCGCTCGGCAATTCCGACGCCGTGCAGGTGGGCGACGTCGTGCTCGCCGTGGGCAACCCGCTCGGCATCGGCCAGACGGTCACCATGGGCATCATCAGCGCAAAGGGACGGTCGACCGGCGTCGGCGACGGCGGCTACGAAGACTTCCTGCAGACCGACGCGCCGATCAACCACGGCAACTCGGGTGGCGCGCTCGTGAACACGAAGGGCGAGCTCATCGGGATCAACTCGCAGATTCTATCGACCTCGGACGGAAACATCGGGATCGGCTTTGCGATTCCGGCGAACATGGCGCGTCACGTCATGGACGAGTTGCGGCAAGGCGGCCGCGTGCGCCGGGCGCAGCTCGGAGTGACGGTCCAGCCGGTCACCTCCGACATGGCGGCGAGCCTCGGCCTGAAACACGTGGGCGGCGCGCTGGTCGCCTCGGTGGCGCCGGGCAGCGCGGCCGGCCGCGCGGGGATCGCGCAGGGCGATGTCATCGAGTCCTTCAACGGCCAGCCGGTCGGCGACACCAATTCGTTGCGCAACCACGTGGCCGCCGCCGAGCCTGGCTCGACCGCGTCGGTGATCGTCCTGCGCAACGGATCGGAGAAAACGCTGACGGTGAAGCTGGACGAAACCGAAGGCAGCAAAAGCGCGCGTCGAGGCGATCGCCGCAAGAGCTAAACGATCCTCACGACTTGGGTTGAAGATTCTCTGTGGGTGACAAGACGCCAGTGCCTTCCATGCCAACGAGCACTTTGCCGTTCGGCAGGACGACGTTAAAAATACGCCCGACAGGGTTGCCGCTCCTGGCTGGCTCCAGCGAAACCGCGACTTCGTCCCCAGCGGCAAATGAATTTCTGGCCCAGCCGCGATTGGCCATGCTGTTTGGATTTTCAACTTCGGCCGCCCAATGGACGATGTTGCCCTTGTCGTCCTTGACGTCGAACAGGAGGAGGCAGTGGGGATTGGCCCACCTCCATGACGTCACCGTTCCTTTCAACGTGACGCGTTCGGTCGTGTAGAACGCCGCAAATCCGTGGTGCGCCCACAGGGAATCCGCTGAACACATCAGCAGGCCAACAGCCAGAGCGACCAAGGTGAACCGCTTCGTTTCCATAGAAGACCTCCGGGCGAGATTCGACATCCAAGTCTGCACGGCGAGCCTTTACGTGGGCAAGGGCACGAGTCGCCGAGCCCTGCCCTATAGAGTAGACCCAGCAACCCAGTTGCGGGGCCTCTTGGGGAGGTTTTTCGGCGCCCAAGGCCGAAACCGTGTATAGTGCGGCCTGAATACCCGTCAACACGCGCGCCCGTCGTCGAACGAGCTCGCGACCGCAAAAGGAGTCTCGATGGCGACCGGCACGATCAAACGACTGGCACGAGATAAGGGCTTCGGGTTCATCCGCGACAACGGCGGGCAGGAGTGGTTTTTCCACCGAAGCTCGGTCCAGGGCAGCTTCGAGGATCTCGACGAAGGCCAGCGCGTCAGCTTCGACGAAGAACAATCGGCGAAAGGCCCGCGGGCAAGCAACGTGCGCGCCGAGCAATAGGCGCGGCGGTCGCGTCCCCATACGTTCGGTTGCTCACTTCCGCGCACTGGGAGTCAGCGTCGTTTCCTTCCGCTCGCCCTGACGGACGTAGACCACCTTGGCGGGCTGATCGATCTTCAGCACGTCGAGGGCGTACGTGTAGTCGTAGATATTGGTGATCGACTGACCGGCAATCTCGACGATCACGTCGCCCTTCTGTAAGCCCGCCTGCTCGGCCGGGCCGCCGCCGATCACGCCACTCAACAGCAGTCCCTTCGCCTCGGTGGAGTAGTCGGGGATTGTGCCGGTGAACACCCGAAGGCCGGCCCGGCCGGCGCCTGTCTGTGTTTGCTGGACTTTGCTGAAGGTCGGCGCCTGGTCGAGATCCTCGAGTCGGCGCGCAATCGCCGCCGCAAAATCGACGATGCGGTCGAGATCCTCGTAATTGATCTTGTCGGCCGTGTCGCTGGGACGATGGTAGTCGGCGTGCGTGCCGGTAAAGAAGTTGAGGCTGGGAACGCTCGCTTCGTTGAACGTCGCGACGTCGGTCGGTTGATACGGATCCTGCTGCACCTGCAGATCGAAGCCGGCAGCGACGTTCGCCTGTTCGATGATCTTGGCCCACAGGGGGCTGGTGCCGGTCGCCTGCACGGTGAGCTTGTTGTCCTGCATCCGCCCGACCATGTCGAAGTTGAGATAGGCGGCGAGCTGCTCGAGCGGAATCGGCGGCGTGGTCGCGAAGGCGGCCGATCCAATCAGGCCGAGCTCCTCGCCGGACCAGAAGTCGAGCACCACGTGCCTGCGACGCGGCTGCCGCGCGATCGCGCCGCCGACGGCAAGGACGGCGGCCGTGCCCGAGGCATTGTCGTCGGCGCCGTAGTGGATGCGGCCGACCTCTTCTTTCCTCGCGAGCGAACGTCCGTTGCCACCGCGTCCAAGATGGTCGTAGTGCGCGCCGAGCGCGATCCACGGCTTCATCACTCTCGCCGCTGGCGTCGTCGCGGGAAGATACGCCGCGATGTTGTACCCGGTCCGCTTCTCGCGTTCAACCGACGTGCGAATCGTCACCGACAGATTCGGGATCGCGAAGCCGGCCACGTGCGGGTTTCCAGAGTCGAGCGACTGTTGCGTGGCCGCAAGCGTGGTGTCGGGTACCACGGAGAAAATCGCCGCGCCGACGCCGGCGCTGATGCTCGCCGCGACGATGCCCGACCCGGCGAGCGCCGTGTCGAAGTCCATCGGAATCGTTTCACCGGCGTTCGGTGAACGTGGGCCCGTGACGACGAGCATCGCTCTGGCGCCGTGCTGGCGCGCGGCCATCGCCTTGTAGCGCAAGTCGGAGTACCTCGCGAGAATGCCGCGCGTCTTCTGATCGGCATCCTCGGGAAAGTACCGCAGCACCAGGACGGCTTTGTCCTTCACGTCCAGGCCGGCGTAGCTGTCGTACGCGAAATCCTGGCTGTCGGGGACGACGAGGCCGTAACCGGCAAACACGATCGGGACGCTCACCTCGGCGTTATCCGAGAAGGAGAG
>JAHFUJ010000008.1:11565-18039 GCA_023265105.1 Acidobacteriota bacterium | reverse complement strand
GACGCCACGGAACCGGCACCCGTGGAGCTGGACGCCACAGAGATCGACGACCCGCCATCGCGCGTTCCGGCGGTGAACTCGAACGGCAGCCGATAATCGGAGCGGCCGGGCAGCGGGCGAGCGCCAATCTTCCGCAGCTGCGACACGATGTAGTCGCCCGCCAGCCGTTCGCCAGCCGATCCCGTCAGCCGTCCAGCGAGGGGCTCGGAGGCGAGCGCTTCGACATGCGCCTTGGTCTTGAAATCCAGCGCGCCGGCATCGGGTCGCGCCCAAAGCGCTGCAGCGATGAGGACGAGGGTCGCGGTCGATCGAAACCTCATGATTTCTTGCTCGGCTTTCTGAGCGGCGCGCGGCTGAGCGCTTCGAGCGCCTTCTCGTGGTTCCACTGCGCGAGGAAAAGCTGACCGGCCGATCCGCCCGAGCGGCTCGACGTCCACGCGAGCATCTTCCCGTCGGGCGACGGCACCGGCAGACCGTCGAAGCCGTCGGAGTAGGTGACTCGCACCGGCTCTTTGGTCCCCTGCGTGTCGACGACGAACAGCTCGAAGTTCTCGAAGCCCAGCTTGTTCGACGCGAAGATGATGTAGTTGCCGGAGGGATGCTCGTAAGGCGCCCAGCTCATGGCACCGAAGTCGGTGATTTGCTTCTGATCGGTCCCATCCGGCTTCATCGTCCAGACATCGGCGAGAAGGCCTGTTTGGTCGAAACGCCGCCACACGATGCGGGAGCCGTCATGGGTGAAGAACGGACCGCCGTCGTACCCGGGGACGTTGGTCAGCCGCTTCTGCCCCGAGCCGTCGGCGCGCATGATGTAAATTTCGCCGAAGTCGCTGGGATCGGTTTCGAGCTGCTTGTTTTCAGCCTCGCTCAGTTGACGGTTGTACGCGTCGCGCATGGACGTGAAGACAATCCACTGGCCGTCGGGGGAGTAACTGCCTTCGGCGTCGTAGCCACGCGCGGTGGTGAGGCGCTTCATCGCGCCGGTCTTCTCGTTGACGGTCCAGACATCCATCTCGGGGTCGTAGTCCCACGAGTAGCGGCGCTCCTTGCCGGACGCGCGGAACGCGTTCTCCTCGTCCTGCAGCTGCTTCGATTTTGGATCGGCGTGCGTCGACGCGAACAAGAGGTCAGTGCTGCCGGGACGAAAGAAGGCGCACGTGGTCTTGCCGAAGCCCGGCGAGATGCGTTTGGTCTCTCCCGAGGAGAGGTCGAGCACGTAGATTTGATAGAAGGGATTGCCCGGCTCGCGCTCGCTCTGAAACACGATGCGCTTGCCGTCGGGCGCCCAATACCCCTCGCCGGCGCGCCGCCCCTCGACGGTCAGACGGCGAATCCGGGTCAAGAAATCGCGCTCCTGAGCTGGCACCGCGAGTTGGGAGGCAAGCGGCGCGACGATGGCGAAAAGCACCAGAGCGGTATGTAAGATTTGCATCGGGGAGGCTCCCTCGTCTGAGCGCATTATCCCCTATCCGAGCCACCGCGTTGACGAGCTGTCTTTGGATGGACATAATGAGTATATATACGACATATAGAGACATTAATGTCCATAGATGATACTATATGTAACGTAGTGTTACATACGTAAGTAAAGTCAATTATAACAGTCACTTACTTGTACAGATATCAAGTATGTATGGTTAAACTGTCTCATTATAAAACATTAACATCAGTGGCCAAAGATTTTGTCGCCTCGTCCTAAGTGACTGCTGAATCTGGAGATGCCATCCTAACGTGGCCTGCGCTCGACATGGCCGGTCATTTGCTCCTTACGCGTGACTGTGAACCCGTCGCATCGCCTGCGGACCAGACGAAAAGCCGTCTGGGGCGCAAAACGTACTTCCGCACTCCGCCTGGAGACTGCGGCACCGCGAAACAGAAACTCGCCCTCGTCTCGCCGCGCGGGCGATCCGGGATATTCAAGGAAGGAGCGCACGTCGTGATCACGTTCGCATTCGAGACCATGGGCGCTCACCGGCTCGAGGAGCGAGCGGCGAGCAAGAACGGGCGTCGCGCCGACGCGGTCATCACCCTCGGCGTCGTGCCGGAAGACATGTTCCGCAAGTCCTATCTCCCCAACCGCGGATACCTCGACCGGCTCCTCTGGACGATCCTCGACGATTACTGGCAGGCCAAAGTCATTTGGGGAGGTGGCAAGCTCCACTGACCGGGCCCGCACAGACCCCGCCCCAATCGCAACACGCCTCGTCACGCCCGCCCTATTTCGTGAGCTGACGTATCAGCTCGTGAACGTCGAAGGTCACGCTGGAGTACGTGATCTTACCGATCCGGATTTCCAGCAGCTCGCGGAAGCGGATGGTCGCGCTCACGCCCGTGGGCTTGAAGAGACCGTGAGGCCCCATATCGAAGTCGCCGGCATGAGTGCCGGTCCCGGTGAGATCCACTTCGCAAATCGTGTCACCGCGCTGCTCGACGTGATCGATCGTCAGCTGGCCGTCCGGGAATGCGCCGACCCACATCTGGGCGTATTGAACGTAGCCGCTGCCGCCACGCCGGGCTTCCCCGAACGGCGGATGCTCGAGCACGGCGTCCGCGGAGAAGAGGTCGGCCGCTTCGTTGAATCGGCGGTTGTTGAAGCACGCATAGTAGTGCCGAATCAGGAGATCGCTCATAGCGTGTCGCTACACGATGAACCGCCCGCCGATCACATTGTAGTCGCAGTCGTCGGGCGCCTCCACAGCACCGGCACGAGGGCGATGCAGCCGAAGGCGATCAGGGTTCGCTGCAGCCACGTGGCATTCCCATCGCGGGTCGCGACGGGTGAGGGAAGGCGCACGCCGTCGTACCGGATCACCGGATTGAGATACATGACCGTGTTCGGCGTGCGAATCACGATGCGAATGTACGAATCCTGCGGCATCATCGTGTAGCTGGCGGTCGTGGCCAGCTCGGCCGTCTTTCGCACGCTGCCGTTTTGACCGATGAACAAGATCGTCGCGGGCGTGCCCGCCAACGACACGACGAGCGTCCCGTCATGCACATCCACGCTCGTCAGCACCGCGTCGACGCCGTCCTTGTGTTCGCCGTTTCCGGATACGGCGTAGGCACGTCCGGTGGCGAGCGCGGCGATCACGTCGCGTGTGTCGCCAGACGGCGCATCGATCATGTTCCAGGCGACGGCCATACGCTGCGGATCGGTGACATCGTGCGTATCGTCGTTGGCCACGATCCAGACCGCGTGGCCGCTCGATAATGCCGCATCCCAGAGATCCTCCGCGATGAAGTGGCCGTTGACCACCTCCAGCAACTGATAGCCGGTCAGCGCGCTCAGATCGGCCGCGGTGTACGCGCTCATGGGATGCGCAATCGCCACGAGCTCGGCCGACTGCTTCACTCGATCGAGGATGTACTGTTGCTGATTGGGACCCTGCCAGAACGGAAAATCGAGCCATTCGATCCGACGGGCGCCAATGGCCAGTTGGTGGTACTTACTGACGTTGTAGCCATGCTCGTAGATCGGGAGCGCGGCGATCCCGCCGTGCCCTGCGAGCCGCTGGTAATCTGAGAGGCCGGCCACCGCGTACCCGCGGTCCCGGTAGGCGCGCACGACGTCGGCGCCCGATTGCCGCCCGTTGGTCAGCCCGCGCCACGAACGGCCGTGCGCGTGCAGATTCGCCAGTTGCCACGTCCCGTGCAGCTGCGCGTACGGATTCCACAACGCGGACCCCGAGAAGGCGCGCGGTGCGGGAAATCGGTAAACAGGCACCCACAAATACGGGAGCGCGACGGCGATCGCCAGGACGAGCAGCACCCGTCTTAGAATGGTCACCCGCGCGAATTCTAGCAGAAGAGCATGTCCGACTTGCCATCGACGGCCACCCGACACCGTCGCCCGACCCGAACCGGCGATCTGGACATCGTCTATGAAGACGAGGC
Organism: Acidobacteriota bacterium; assembly: GCA_023265105.1. Classification (GTDB taxonomy): domain Bacteria; phylum Acidobacteriota; class Vicinamibacteria; order Vicinamibacterales; family CAVVIG01; genus JAHFUJ01. The sequence continues at coordinate 14,145 of JAHFUJ010000008.1, read as the reverse complement.
GCTGCTCGTGTTGAACAAGCCGGCGGGGTTGCTTGCCGTTCCGCTCGAGCGGCGCCGCGGTGCGCCGTCGCTGTACGACCAGATCGAACAGTATCTGCGCCCACGCGGGAAGCGGCGGCCGTTCGTCGTGCACCGGATCGATCGCGATACGTCCGGGCTCGTCGTGTTCGCCAAAATCGCGGCGGCGCAGCAACGATTGAAGGAACAGTTCAAGCGACACGAGGCCGCGCGGGTGTACCGCGCGATCGTGTACGGACATCCCCATCCGCCCTCTGGCGCCTGGCGCGATCGGATCGTGTGGGATCGGCGGGCGCTCGTCCAAAAACCGGCGCGGGCGAGCGATCCGCGAGGCATGGAAGCGATCAGCGAATATCGGGTCCTGGAGATGTTCCGCGACGCATCACTCCTCGAGGTGCGGTTGGTGACGGGGAAACGCAATCAGATCCGGATTCAAGCCCGGCTGCGCGGCCACCCGCTGGTGGGCGAGCGGCGATACGTGGCAGGACTGGAGCCGCCTCACCCAGTAGCGTTCGGGCGCCAGGCGCTCCACGCCTATCGCCTCGCCTTTCGCCACCCGGTGGACGGTCGGGCGTTGCAATTCGAAGCCCCGCTGCCTGCCGATCTCGCCGAATTGCTGGCACGCTTGCGCCGCGGCGCCTGAATCGTGTCATGCCACGCATGACCCGCGAGCAAATCTCGCCGCTCGTGTGGCGCGGGTGTATAGTTGACGCGATTATAAGGAGGCAACCGATGGCCGAGCGGCAGCAGAGCTACGCAAACCACGTGCGCTGGTTTCCACCGATTCACTTCTTCGTGGTCCCAGTGCTGCTCGTGAACGTCTTGAACGCGCTGCGCCACGTGTGGCAGGCGCCGTCGCTCTCGACTGCGTTTGCCGCGCTCGTTGCGGCGGCGATCCTCATGGGGGTCGTGCTGGCGCGGGTGATGGCAATCACCGTGCAGGATCGCGTGATCCGTCTCGAGATGCGCCTGCGTCTCGCCCGGCTGCTGCCGGCGGACCTTCAGGCGCGGATCCCGGAGTTGACGCCCCAACAGCTCGTGGCCCTACGGTTCGCCGGCGACGGGGAACTGCCGGCGCTCATCCGCGATGTGCTGGCGGGCAAGTGCGGCACGCAGAAGGACATCAAGCTGCAGGTGAAGAACTGGCAGGCGGACTGGCTGCGCGCGTAGGGTTAGCTTTCAGCTCTCAGCTTTCAGCTTTCAGCTCTCGGCTGTCAGCTCTCAGCAGCACAAATTGGCTGAAAGCTGACAGCTGACGGCTGATAGCTGATAGCTGACAGCTGATAGCTGATAGCTGACAGCTACGTTCAAGTCAAGTGACGTTCGGGATTGGCGAGACGGGATTACAGGTTCCAGCCGTGCGGCCCTGTCCAGCCGTCGGCGATGAGATCGCGCTCGAGCTCCCGCTGGCGTTTCTCCAGGTCCGAGGAATCGGCGAACCGCTCGACTCGATCGACGCCATCGCAATTGGTGACCACCAGCTCGTAGCCGTGGCCCGGCACGTCGCGAGCTTCGTAACGCATGAACTGGCCGTTCCGCTCGAACCACCAAAACACCGAGTCCCCCCTCTTATTCTGAGTGTCGGCCGTTTGACGGCCGAGGGTTAACGAGCAAAGCGAGTAACATTGTGGGCGCCATGACCACAGCCGATGCCGCCGACGTGCGGCACGATTGGACGATCGGAGAGATAGAAGCGATCTACGCGGCGCCCTTGCTGGATTTGATCGTGCGGGCGCAGCTCGTGCACCGGGCCCATCATCGCCCGAACGAAGTGCAGGGATGCGTCCTTCTCAACGTCAAGGCTGGGGGATGTCCCGAAGACTGTGCCTACTGTCCCCAGTCGGCCCGCTACACCACCGGCGTCGCACGCGGCGAGCTCCTGGACGTCGGCGAGACGCTGGCAGCCGCGCGGCAGGCGCGCGATCAAGGAGCGACGCGATTCTGCATGGGCGCGGCGTGGCGGGACGTGCCACACGGACCGCCGTTCGCCCGCGTCCTCGACATGGTGCGCGGCGTGCGAGCGCTCGGCCTGGAGGCGTGCTGCACGTTGGGGATGCTCACCGACGATCAAGCCGGCGCTCTCGCGGCGGCTGGTCTGACCGCCTACAATCACAATCTCGACACGTCGCCGGAGTTCTACGGCCAGATCATCACCACGCGCACCTACGACGATCGTCTACAGACGATCGCGCGCGTGCGACGCGCCGGCATCACGGTGTGTTGTGGCGGCATCATTGGCCTGGGCGAAGATCGAGCTGCCCGCTGGCGGCTGCTCCAGCAACTGGCGACGTTCGATCCGCATCCCGAAAGCGTGCCGGTGAACTTGCTGGTCCGTGTCGCGGGGACGCCGCTCGCCGACCAGCCGCCCGTCGATCCGCTGGAGCTCGTCCGCGTCGTCGCGACCGCGCGCGTGCTGATGCCGGCCTCGTTCGTTCGCCTCAGCGCCGGCCGGCTGTCGCTGTCGGACGAGGCGCAGGCCCTCTGTTTCCTCGCGGGCGCCAACTCCGTCTTCCTCGGGGAGAAGCTGCTGACGACGCCGAACCCTCAGGTCGACGCGGATCG
>JAHFUJ010000008.1:0-11465 GCA_023265105.1 Acidobacteriota bacterium | reverse complement strand
TTCGTCGCCGGGCCGTCGTGGGCCATCGAGTACCTTGTCCAGCGTGGACGCCCTTTCGTCTTTTCCACGGCGCCGCCGCCGCCGCTGGCCGCCGCACTCGAAGCCAGCCTTGCCATCGTCGCGAGCGAGCCAGAGCGTCGCGAGCGACTGATGCGTCTGACACGCGACCTTCGCGCGCAGCTTTCCGACGCGGGCGTCGCCGTACTGCCGGGGTCCTCACAGATCGTTCCCGTGGTGCTCGGCGACAACGATCGAGCCGTCGCGGTGGCGCAGGCGCTGCAGTCGCAAGGCTTCGACGTCCGCGCAATTCGCCCGCCGAGCGTGGCTCCTGGGACGGCCCGCCTTCGGATCACCGTGAACGTCGGCTTGGCCGAGGCGACGATTCGCCGGTTTGTCGACGCGCTCGCCGCCGCCGTTAAGGGGTCCGCACGGTGCTCCGCGGTCTCTTCGTAACCGGCACCGACACTGGTGTCGGAAAGACGGTTGTGGCTTCGGCGCTTTTGCATCGCTACCGCGGTGGGCTGCGGGTTTGCTACTGGAAACCAATTCAAACGGGAATCGAGCAAGACGACGACACTGCAGAGGCCGTGCGGCTCGGCGAATGTCAACCGCATGAAGTATTGGAGCACGCCGTCCGGCTGCCACGTCCACTCTCTCCGCATCTCGCCGCGAAGTTGTGTGGAACGAGTCTCTCGGTGGAGGCGGTCCTCGACCCCCTCAGAAGCGATCGCAGGAAAGCGTTGTGGATTGTCGAGGGCGCCGGCGGCGTGCTGGTGCCCATCAACGAGTGTGAAATGATGGCCGACATGATGGGCAGCCTTGGATGGCCAATCGTCGTTGTCGCCCGCAGCTCACTTGGCACAATCAACCACACGCTGCTGACGCTCGAGGCGGTGCGGCACCGATCGCTCTGGGTGCTCGGCGTCGTCATGGTCGGCGACAAGAATCCTGACAACCGGGAAGCGATCGAACGCTACGGCCGTGTCACAGTGCTTGGAGAAATGCCTTTTTTCGACCCGCTGACACCTGACCAGGTGAAACGGTGGGCACTGACGGAGCTCGATCCCGATTACAGCCTGCAGGCGGGACTGTGAGCAAGCGCAGCCTCATCGATCGGGATCGCGCGTCGGTGTGGCACCCCTACACGCAGATGCTGACGGCGCCCGCGCCGTTGCCGATTGTCAAAGGCGAGGGCGTCTACCTTTACACCGAAGATGGGCGCCGGCTCCTGGACGGGACCTCGTCGTGGTGGGTGAACATCCACGGGCATGCGCATCCGCGGCTGAATCAGGCGTTGATCGAGCAGGCGCGACAGCTCGAGCACGTCGTGTTTGCTGGCTGCACGCACGGTCCCGCCGTCGACCTCGCGGAGCGCCTGATTCGGGCGCTGCCGGCGGGGTTGGCGCACGTGTTCTATTCAGATAACGGCTCGACCGCCGTCGAAGTGGCGCTCAAGCTGGCCGTTCAGTACTGGCGCAACATCGGTCAGTCGCAGCGCCGCACGTTCATCACGCTCCATCACGCATATCATGGCGACACCGTTGGTGCGATGTCGGTCGGCGAGGATTCGATCTTCACGCAGGCGTTCACGCCGCTGCTGTTTCCGGTGACGCGCGTGCACGCCCCGTATTGTTACCGCTGTCCGTTGGGGTTGGAGCGTGCGACCTGCCAGATCGAGTGTCTCGCCGATCTCGAGCAGGCGTTGCACACACGCGGTGACGAAGTGGCCGGCGTGCTCGTCGAGCCGATGCTCCAAGGGGCGGGCGGGATGATTGTCTGGCCTGCCGAATTTCTCGCTGGCGTGGGTCGCTTGTGCGATCGCTTCGGCACCTTGTTCATCGCCGACGAAGTGTTGACCGGATTCGGCCGCACCGGCCGGATGTTTGCGTGCGAGCACGCGTCGGTGACGCCGGACATCATCTGCCTGTCGAAGGCGCTCACGGCCGGCTATTTGCCGCTCGGCGCCACGATTGCCACCGACGAGGTCTACGAGGCGTTTCTCAGCCACGACCGCACGAAGACGTTCTTCCACGGCCACTCGTTTACGGCGAACCCGTTGGCGTGCGCAGTGGCGGTTGCGAGCCTCGATCTGTTTCAGGAGCACGACGTCCTCGGGCGCATCCGGCGGCTCGAAGCGCAGCTCCGCGCAGGCTTGTTGCCACTGCGGGAACTGCCGATGGTTGGAGACGTGCGCGTGATCGGCGGGGTCGGCATTGTCGAGCTGGTCAGCGATAAGCACACGCGCAAAGCCGCCGGCTATCTGGATGGCATCGGACCACGCCTGGCCGACGCGTTTCTGAAGCGGGGTCTCTTGCTTCGGCCGCTCGGCAACGTCGTGTACTTCATGCCGCCCTACGTCATCACGGACGACGAAGTCGCGTGGGCCCTGGATCAGATCGCCGACGTGCTCGAGGATTTTCCTGCCGTGTGACTGCTCCAGCGGCTTTTGCCGGCTTCCGCAGATCATGCCGACTTCTATCGTTTCCTAAACCGATGCTCAGGATCGCGGACGCCGAGTGAAGTCCGCTGCGACCCGATGCCGTTCCGCCGCCGTCTCCCGACGCGCCAGCGGGCGTTCCGGGTGGCAGTGGCCGTCGGCGCGCGCCGACGCACGTCCGTCCCGGAAGTTGGGCGGAGCGAATCATTCGCGGCGACTTCGGCCTGCACGATCCGTGGCGTTCGGACCAGCCTTGTCGGCGCTTGCCGTGAGTCGCTGGCGTTCGAAATAGCTGTTAGTCGTCCGCGCGAGCGGCAGGTTGCGAGCGGCGCCCGACTTCCCGGCGCGCGACGTCGGCCGCAGCCGGCCGGAATGACCGCTGGGGCGGTGGACCAGGGCGAGACGACGAGGCACCTGGGCGACGTCGTATGACCGTCAATACCGGCGCTTCTGCTGGCGCACGATGTTGAACTTGGCGGTGTCGGCGATCGCCATGACGGCCATCACGCCGGCTTGAACCGGGTCGGACACCACCAGGTCGGCCGCGTCGGGAAGGCTGCCGGCCATGTTGAGCGAGATCACGATCAGCCCTTTCTCCCGCACTTCTTCCACGGCTTTCGTGATTTCTCCTCCCATGATCGAGCCGGCGAGGACCAGCAGCCGGACGCGGGGCAGTCTGACGACCGCTCGGACCGCTGCGGCGAGCTCCTGTTCGCCGACCAGTGGGATCGTGTCGACCGAGATGCGCTCGCCCCGGATGTTGTGACGGTCGGCTTCCGAGATCGCCCCGATCGCGACCTGGCCGACCTGCGCGCCGCCTCCCATGATGATGATCCGCTTCCCGTAGATCTTGGTAAATGACGGCGTCAGCTCCAGACCCCTGACGCCCGGTACCTGCCGCAATTGGTCGATGATCGGCTCGACTCCGCCTTCTACTGAGAACTCCAGATAGATCTCGGCGTCTCGATCGGGGTGCTGGATGATGTCCACATAAGTAATGTTGGCTTGGTGGCCGGCCAACACTTTCGTGGCGCCAAACAGCATCCCGGGCTGGTCCGAGACGGTTATCAACACGGCGTGCCCTGTCATAGGCGCAATGTAGCACGCGGGGGTCGTGCAGGAGCAAATACCTGACCACACTGCTTTAAGGGCACGAACGACGGGTCGCGAAAAGAATCTGGCCGCGCCTGGCGCGGGCGGGTGTATAACTGTGCTCACGTACAGCAACGTCTTTCGTTCACGCTTGCACCGGGGATGAGCGGTTGCAGGTCTCTTCTGAAGGAGGGAGAGATAAGGTCATGAATGCCCAGAGAACCTTGGGTGTCGTCGCGGCATGGTGCTTCCTGGTCCTGCCCGTCGCCGCGTGGGCGCAGGTGGCGAGCGGCACCATCGCCGGCGTGGTGAGAGACACGTCGGGCGCGGTGATGCCCGGGGTGACCGTGGAGGCCGCCAGCCCCGCCCTGATCGAAAAGGTCCGCAGCGTCGTCAGCGACGACCAGGGGCAATACAAGATCGTCAATCTTGTCCCGGGCACGTATACCGTCAGCTTCACCTTGCCGGGCTTCAGCACATTCAGGCGGGACGGCCTCGAGCTGACGACCTCGTTCACGGCCACGGTGAATGCCGAGCTGAGAGTGGGGGCCCTCGAAGAGACCGTGACGGTCTCGGGGCAGGCCCCGGTCGTGGACACGCAGAACGTGATGCAGCAGACCACCATCGCGCGCACCACGCTGGACGCGCTTCCGACGACCAAACGGATCGGCCAATATGCGACGGTCATTCCTGGGGCCACGTACTCGAGCCCGACCTTTCAGGATGTCGGTGGGGCTGGGGGCGAAGGTGGTCAGTTCTCGATCCACGGCGGGCGCCCGGGCGATCTCGTGATCAATGTGGAGGGGATGAATCAAGACTTGGTAGCGCTCGGCGTGTACAGCTTCAACGCGTATACGTTCCAGGAAGTCGTGCTGCAGACCAGCGGTGGCTCCGCCGAAACGGTGAGCGGCGGCGTCCAAGTGAACATCGTGCCCAAGGACGGCGGCAACCTGTTCTCGGGGAATGCCAATGCGGCCTACGCCGGTCCGAGCCTGCAGAGTGACAATCTGACGCCCGAGTTGCGCGCACGTGGCTTGCTCTCGACGCCGGGGCTCAAGAAGACCTACGACTTTGGGGGGGCCACGGGCGGTCCGATCAAGACCGACAAGCTCTGGTTTTTCTTTGCCGTCCGGGCGTGGGGTGCCCAGCAGTATGCGCCGGGCACGTACTATAACGCGACCCAGGGCGTGAAACTCGGCACCGATCCGGTGTGGCGAGTCGTGCCCTACACGCCCGATTTGAGCCGGCCGGCCTTCGCCAACACGTACTTCCGCGACGCCGATCTCCGCCTGACGTGGCAGGCTGCGAAGAAGCACAAGATTGTGGGTTCCTACTCGGTTCAACCCAACTGCAGCTGCACGTTCGGTCTGATTGGGGTGGGGTCGCCTGCGCCCTCCGCCCCCAAACCCGCGCCCGAAGCGCTCGACGATCATGTATACAACCTGAACTACCTGCCGCTCGCGAGCTGGAGCTACCCGGCCACCAACCGGCTGCTGTTCGAAGCCGGTGCATCGGCGAACATCATGACGATCAATGACAAGCGGCTCCCGGAAACGGGGCCGTACGACATCTCGATCATCGATCTTGCGACGAACCGGACGTGGGGCTCCAAGGCGATAAATTTGGGCGTCGCCGGAAGCGCCTCGATCTCGTTCAACAAGCAGTATCACCAGCGGTTCGCGGTGTCCTACATCACCGGGTCGCATGCCTTCAAGACGGGGCTCGACCTGCAGGAAATTGTTCACTCGGGCGGTCCCAACCGATACGCCGACCCCAATCAAGTCATCGGCGGCCGAGACTACACGTTCCGGAACATGGTGCCGGTCTCGGTCAGGATTTGGGCGGTACCGTTCGGGACGCAGGACAACACGCGGACCATCGGGGTCTTCGCGCAGGATCAGTGGACCGTGAAGAAGCTGACGCTCAACCTGGGTCTGCGGTACGATTCGTTCAACGGGACGGTTCCGGTGCAGCATCTCCCGCAGGGTCCATTTGTGCCCGCCCGCGATTTGCCGGCGGTGTCGGACACGCCGAATTTCAAGAACCTCAACCCACGGCTCGGCGCGGCGTACGACCTGTTTGGCAACGGCAAGACCGCGCTCAAGGTCTTGCTGGGCCGGTATATGCCTGTCGCCACGGGCGCCACGTTTAACCCCGCGAGTGCGCAGGCCCAAAGCGCGACGCGCACGTGGAACGACGCCAACGGGAACTACGTGCCCGACTGTGTGCTCGACGTGAGCGTGCCGGGCGCCAACGGCGAGTGCGGCCGGCTGTCGGATGCCACCTTCGGTCAGGTGAGAGCCGGCAATACCAGCTACGCGAGCGATGCGCTGACCGGCTTCGACCGTCAGTTTCACAACTGGCAGGGCTCGGTGTCCGTCCAGCAGCAGCTACGGCAGGGGATGGCGCTCAATGTGGGCTATTTCCGCACGTGGTACGCCGGCTTTGTGGCGACCGACAATCGAGCGGTGACGGCGGCGAGTTTCGATTCCTACTGCGTCACGGCACCGACCGATAGTCGGCTGCCCGGGGGCGGGGGCAACCAGATCTGCGGGTTCTATGACGTCACGCCGACTTTGTTCGGTCAAGTCAGCAACCTCGTCACGCAGGCGTCGAACTACGGCGAGCAGACCGAGGTCTTCAACGGGGTCGATATCACGCTCAACACGCGGTTCGGGCAAGGCGGCCAGTTCTCGGGCGGCTTGAGCGTCGGGCGCACGGTGACCGATAACTGCTACACGATGGGCAATGCGCAGTTGGTCTATGCCGGCAGTACCGCCGGGGTCCAGGCCCCGAGAACGCCTGCGTACTGCCACGTCAGTCCGTCGTGGGCATCCGGCACGCAGGTCAAATTCCTAGTGGTCTACCCGCTGCCCTGGGATTTGCAAACGAGCGCGACGTATCAGAATACGGCCGGGATTCCGATCACGGCGACCAACCCGGTCAGCAGCGCACAGATTGCGCCGTCGCTTGGCCGCCCGCTGGCGGCGGGTGCCACCGCGACTACCACCGTGGACCTCATTCCGCCCAGCTTCCTGTTCGAGGATCGGCTCCAGCAGGTGGATCTCCGATTCACCCGGCGCTTCGCAATCGGGAAGACCAGGGTGCGGGGCAACTTCGACATCTACAATCTGCTCAACGGGAGCGCGATCCTGTCGCAGAACCTCGGGTACGGTTCGCAGTGGCGGCAGCCGGTGCAGATTCTGGGCGGGCGCGTGTTCAAGTTCAGCGGCCAACTCGACTTCTGAGGACGACCGCTGGGCGGGGCCTGCGCACGCAGGCCTCGCCCCGCAATCGCGCCTCGTGATATATCTAAGATTGTGGATCGGGCAATTCAATGGTTTGATTTTGTTTGTCGCTAGTAGCCGCTTGTGAGTATTCGGAGCAGTCAAAGTCATACGGCCCAGATGTTGCGCGGCGTTCGGACACACGTGAGACCAGCCGTTCCAATGCGCTCTTGAAGGAGGAAAAAGCGATGAAGTTCCGACCAATCGCGCGTTTCGTCCTGGTGTCGTGCCTCGTGCTCCTGCCCGTCGCCGCGTGGGCGCAGGCCGGGAGCGGTACCATCGCGGGAGTGGTGAGAGATACGTCGGGCGCGGTGATGCCTGGCGTCACGGTGGAGGCTGCCAGCCCCGCCCTGATCGAAAAGGTTCGTAGCGTCGTCAGCGACGACCAGGGGCAGTACAAGATCGTGAATCTGGTCCCGGGCACGTACACCGTCACCTTCACCTTGCCGGGCTTCAGCACGTTCAAGCGGGACGGCCTCGAACTGACGACGTCGTTCACGGCGACGGTGAACGCCGAGCTGAGAGTGGGGGCCCTCGAGGAGACCGTGACGGTCTCGGGGCAGGCCCCGGTCGTGGACACGCAGAACGTCATGCAGCAGACCACGATCGCGCGCACGACACTGGACGCCATCCCGACGACCAAGCGGATCGGCCAATACGCGTCGGTCATCCCCGGGGCCACGTACTCCAGCCCCACCTTCCAGGATGTTGGTGGCGCGGCGGGCGAGGGCGGTCAGTTCGCGATCCATGGCGGGCGGGCTAACGACCTTGTCATCAACGTGGAGGGGATGAATCAGGACCTGTTGGCGCTTGGTGTTTACAGCTGGAACGCCAACATGTTTCAGGAAGTCGTGCTCCAGACCGGCGGCGGCTCCGCCGAAAGCGTGAGCGGCGGTGTCCAGGTGAACATTATCCAGAAGGACGGCGGCAACACGTTCTCGGGAAATTTCAATGGGTCGTACTCCGGTCCGACGCTGCAGAGTGACAATCTGACGCCCGAGTTGCTCGCGCGCGGCCTGCTCGCCACGCCGGGCCTCAAGCGGACCTTTGACACCGGGGGAGCACTGGGGGGGCCCATCAAGAGAAACAAGGTGTGGTTCTTGCTGGGCCTGCGGTCATGGGGCGCCCAACAGTACGCCCCGGGCACGTACTACAACAAGACGCAAGGGGTCAACATCAGCACAGACCCCGTATGGCGCGTCGTCCCCTACACGGCCGATGTGAGCCAACCGGCCTATGCCAACACCTACCACCGGGACACCAGTCTCCGCCTGACGTGGCAGGCCGCGGCAAAGCACAAGATTGTGGGGTCCTACTCCTTTCAACCCAACTGCAGTTGTACGTACGGCCTGATTGGCGTGGGGTCGCCCGCGCCCTCCGCTCCGAAACCGGCGCCCGAAGCGTTGGACGATCACGTGTACAACCCGAACTACTTGCCGCTGATGAGCTGGAGCAACCCGGCCACCAACCGGCTCCTGCTTGAAGCGGGCGCGTCGGCGCAGATCATGACGATCAATACGCACCACTTGCCGGAAACGGGATTGACCGACCTTCCCATCACCGATCTCGCGACGAACCTCCAGTGGGGCTCCCGCGCGGCCCCGTACGTGTTGTCGTTCAACAAGCAATACAAACAGCGGTTCGCGGTGTCCTACGTCACCGGGACGCACGCCTTCAAGACCGGGATCGACCTGCAGGAGTGGGTCCACTCGGGCGGAGACAACCGGTTCACCGATCCCAACAAGATTATCGGCGCGCGCGACTACACGTTCCGCAACATGGTGCCGGTCTCGGTGAGGATCTGGTCGGTGCCGACGGGAAATATTGACAACACGCGAGCCGTCGGGATCTTCGCGCAGGATCAGTGGACGATGAGAAAACTGACCCTCAACCTGGCCCTGCGCTACGATTCGTTCAATGGGTCGGTGCCCGTCCAGCATCTGCCGGCCGGTCCCTTCGTCCCGGCGCGCGATTTCCCGGCGGTGTCGGACACGCCGAGCTTCAAGAATCTGAACCCACGCTTGGGCGCGGCGTACGACGTGTTTGGCGACGGCAAGACCGCGCTCAAGATCTCGCTGGGCCGCTACCAGCCCGTTACCACGGGTGCCACGTTCAATCCCGTGAGCACGCAGTCGCAGAGCGCGACGCGGACGTGGACCGACGCCAACGGGAACTACGTCCCCGACTGTGTGCTCGACGCGAGCGTGCCGGGTGCCAACGGCGAGTGCGGTCGGCTGTCGGATCAGACCTTCGGTCTGGTGAAAGCCAGCAATACGAGCTATGCGAGCGATGCGCTGGCCGGCTTCAATCGTCAGTTCCACAACTGGCAGGGCTCGGTGTCCGTCCAACAGCAGTTGCGGCCGGGGATGGCGCTGAATGTCGGTTATTTCCGCACGTGGTACGCCGGCTTTCTGGCGACCGACAATCGCGCGGTGACGGCGGCGAGCTTCAATTCGTACTGCATCACGGCGCCGACCGATAGTCGGCTGCCCGGCGGCGGGGGCAACCAGATCTGCGGGTTCTATGACGTCACGCCGACTTTGTTCGGACAGGTCAACAACCTCGTCACGCAGGCGTCGAACTACGGCGAGCAGACCGAGGTCTTCAACGGGGTCGATATCACGCTCAACACGCGGTTCGGACAGGGCGGCCAGTTCTCGGGCGGCTTGAGCGTCGGGCGCACGGTGACCGATAACTGCTACACGATGGGCAATGCGCAATTGGTCTTCGCCGGGAGTACTGGCGGGGTCCAAGCGCCGCGATCGCCGGCGTACTGCCACGTCAGTCCATCCTGGTCTTCCGGCACGCAGGTCAAATTCCTGGTGGTCTACCCGCTGCCCTGGGATTTGCAAACGAGCGCGACGTATCAGAATACGGCCGGGATTCCGATCACGGCGACCAACCCGGTCAGCAGCGCGCAGATTGCGCCGTCGCTTGGCCGGCCCCTGGCGGCGGGTGCCACGGCGCAGGCCACGGTCGACCTCATTCCACCGAACTCGCTGTTCGAGGATCGGCTCCAACAGCTAGACCTCCGATTCACCCGGCGCTTCGATATGGGGAGGGCCAAGGTGCGGGGCAACTTCGACATCTACAATCTGCTCAACGGGAGCGCGATCCTGTCGGAAAATCTTGGGTACGGTTCGCAGTGGCTGCGACCGGTGCAGATTCTGGGCGGGCGCGTGTTCAAATTCAGCGCCCAATTGGACTTCTGAGGGAGGCCAGGGAGACTAAGACCGTTCGCGCTGGGGCGCGCGCGCGATCGACAACGACGCGAGCGCGACCAGCGCGAGGGCGGCGGCGGCAAAAAACGCGTAGCGATAGGCGCCGAACCTGTCGTATACCCGCGCGGCGATGGCGGGACCGAGAATCCCGGCCGCGCCCCACGCCGTGAACAGCATGCCGTAGTTCATGCCGAGATACTTTGTGCCGAAGAAATCCGCCGTCGTCGACGCGAAGACGGACAACTGCGTGCCGTAACACCAATAGACCACCGCTACCAGCACATAAAACAGCGCCAGCTGCTCGCGCCAGATGAACAGCGCCGGCATGGCGAATGCCGACAGCAGAACCATGACGCGCAGCGTGGGCAGCCGGCCCAGCGTGTCCGACATCCAGCCCGACAGAATGCGGCCGCCGGCGTTGCCGACGGCGCCGACCGTGACCGCCAACGCCGCGGCCGTGGCGCCGATGCCGGCCGATCGTGCGAACGGCACGAGCTGGCTGATGGTCATCAGGCCGGCGGTCGCACCGAGACAGTACGCGATCCAGAGGGCGTAGAACGTCGGCGTCGACAGCATCTCGCGCGTCGCGATCTCTCGGCCCGTCGCGACGGTTCCTTGCACCGGCGTCCAATTCGGCGGCCGGTATCCGGGCGGCGGATTTTTCAGAAGCGCGGTTCCGGCCATCGTCATCACAAAGAAGACGCCGCCCAGAATCTGGAACGTCGGGCGCCAGCCGATCTGCGCGATGAGCGAGGTGGCGACCGGCCCGACGATGGCCGAGCTGGCGCCGTAGCCGCCAACCATCAGGCCGACCACGAGGCCACGCTTGTCAGGGAACCATTTCGAGCCGACCGGCATCGGTGTCGCATAGCCGAAGCCGTTCCCCAGCCCGACGATGACGCCGAACGAGACGTAGAGGGCGACGAGCGACGAGGTCAGGCTGGCCAGCACGAAGCCGGCGCTGACGAGCACGCCGCCGATTGCGGCGCAGATGCGCGGCCCCTTCAGATCCTGAATCCGCCCGGCCGCGACGAAGGAGAGGGCGAAGCAGACGATTGCGATCGTGAACACCCACGAGGTCTGCGCGCGCGACCAGCCGAACTCTTTCTCGAGCGGCAGCACGAAGACGCTCCACGCGTAGAGCGACCCGAGCGCCAGGTTCATGAGCACGCCGCCGACGACCGGCAACCATCGATTCATGTCAAGGGTGCGCCTTCCACGCCGAGCTGCTTTCCGATGAGTGATTCGATGGTTCAGTGTATAGGATCTATCGACTCGATGGTTCCCGATTTCTCAGAACTGGACGGTCCGTAGAACGGTGTGCCGAACGGCACGGGGCCACTGTGCCCCGGCAAGCGGGCCCGGCGAGTAAATTGAATCCATCGGTCGTTCGCGACAGCGGTCTCCTGTCGCTCGCCGTGTACCCCA
>JAHFUJ010000443.1 GCA_023265105.1 Acidobacteriota bacterium | reverse complement strand
TCTACTTCGTGGCGTCGCGCGGATCATCAATCACGTTCCGCAGCGCGGCCACTGGGAGCGTTCCTTAAGGAGGCTCCGACCATCACGAGGATAGGAAGGATTAGAACATAATGCAGAGCGTTTTTTGCGTAGCGCCGGCGGCGGCTCAGGGCAGGCGTGAGCGCTGCGGCGGGCCGCCGCGGCGGTGCGCAAAGGACGTGTTGGGCGAAACCGCAGCTCGATGCTGGGCTATGGGGATTGAATCCCCGCGAAGGTCGGCGCGGTGATGGGCGGGCGCCCGATTCGGTCGGCCACGGTCGGGTGTGAAGGACCGAGACCGGGACGGCGCCGGGGTGTGGGCTTGCGGAGAGACGTCCGAATGACGTGGAAGACAGACGAGTCGCGTGGCGCCGGTCGGCGTGGGCGAGGCCGCGGGCGGATCGGTGGGCGGCGACTCATGAGGAATCTGGGGGCGGCCCGTGGCCGTCGGCGCGGGCCATGGGCTCGATGACGCGCATGTGGCCGTCGGCACAGATGGGACAGTCGCGCAACGAGCGGCCGGTGAGGGCCTGATAGCGATCGCGATAGTCGGCCGGTGCCGTCGCGGCCGGCGTCTCGAGCGCTGACGTGCCGAGGAGCTGGCGACAGCGGGCGAGCTTGTCGGTCCGGTGCCGGTTCCCGAGCCAGCCGTAGTACCGGATGCGGTGGAAGCCGGCCGGGAGCACGTGCAGCAGAAACCGGCGCAGGAACTCATCCGCCGCAAGCGTCATGGTCTTCGGATGCGGCGAGTCATCGCGATAATTCTTGTACCGGAACCGCACCTGCCCCTGCGCGCTGTCGAGCAGTCGGGTGTTACTGATCGCGACGCGGTGCGTGTACCGACCGACGTAATCGAGGACCTGCGGGGGCCCGGCGAAGGGTCGCTTCGCATAGACCACCCAGTCGAGCTGTCGCGTCGGCGCGAGGTACTGGAGAAACGCGCGGCGATCACGCAGGGCGGCGAGCGACGCGACGAACTGGAGATCGCCCGCGTCGAACGCGGCTTCGAGTTGCGTCATGAAGAGGCGTCGAAAGAGCCGGGACAGTACGCGGACCGGCAGAAAGAAGCCCGAGCGACAGGCGATCCACCGCGTGCCGTCGAGCGACGGTCCGCCGCCGGGCACGACGCAATGCAGGTGAGGATGGTGCACGAGGGTTTGGCCCCACGTGTGGAGGATCGCGAAGAAGCCGATCTCGGCGCCCAAGTGCCGGGCATCGGCCGCGATGGTGCGCAACGTCTCAGCGGCCGCCCGGAAGAGAATGCCGTAGACGACCGTCTTGTTCTGCAAGGCGATGACGGCGACCTGTTGCGGGACGGTGAAGACGACGTGGAAGTACTCGATGTCGAGGAGGTCCGCCGTGCGGGCGTCGATCCAGGCGGCGCGGGCGAGCGCCTGACAGGTGGGGCAATGCCGATTTCGACAACTGTTGTACCAGACGCGCGTGTGACCGCACTGGTCGCACCGCTCGGCGTGGCCGCCGAGCGCCGCAGTCCGGCAGCGCCCGATCGCCCGCAGCACGCGTCGCTGCGCGGCGGAGACGGTGCGCCCCTCGGCCGCGTACGCGTCCCCGTAGCGACGGACGATGTCCGCCACGGTCGGCATGGCTCACCGGCGCCAGCGCGTTTCAGACGGCCGTGATCAGACCGGGCGCGGACGGGGCCGGTCGCGGGAGGAGATCCAAGGGACTCGGCGTGGCGCAGACCGTGTTGCGGGCGAGACACAGATACTGCGCCGTCGTCTTGAGGCTGCGATGGCCGAGCAACAACTGAATCGTGCGGACATCGGTGCCGGCTTCGAGCAGGTGTACGGCGAACGCGTGACGGAGGCTGTGCGGCGTGACGGGCTTCTGGAGGCCCGAGCGCCGGTGTGCCTGTTGACACGCCCGATTCACCGCGTGGGCGGTGATCCGCCCGTCGGGATCGTCGCCGGGAAAGAGCCAAAGCCGCGGGCGGCGCACGCGCCACCATGCCCGGAGGATCTCGAGCAGCTTGGGCGACAGCATGACGTACCGGTCCTTCTGGCCTTTGCCCTGCTCGACGCGGAGGACCATGCGCGCGCTGTCGATCGCCGACAGGGTCAGATGCACGGCTTCCGAGATGCGGAGTCCGGCGGCGTAGCACGTCGTCAGGATCGTGCGATGGTGGAGGGACTGGACGCTGTCGAGAAACTGGACGACCTCCGCGGGACTGAGCACGACAGGCACACGCTGCGGCTCTTTCGGCGCGGGGATCACGGTCTGGACCGTCCAGCGTTTCCGGAGCGTGACGGTGTAGACGAACCGGAGGGCGGCGACGGTGATGATGATGCTGCTCGGGGCCAACTGGCGCTCGTTGGTCAGGTACACGAGGTAGGCGCGGATCTCCTCGGGGCCGAGTTGATCGGGCGAGCGGTGAAAGTACCGGGCGAAACGGGCGACGTGGTCGAGATAGGCGCGTTGCGTCAACGGCGACAGATTCCGAACCTGCATGTCCTCGAGCATGCGTTGCCGAAGTGGGGTCATCGACGGCTCCTTGGCGAACGCGCGCGGCCCATTCCGGCGCGTGTACGGGAGCGTATCGAAGGAGCCGCCGATCAGCGGCTCAAGGAACTCAGATGGCGGGACGATCGAGGGCGACCGGCGTACGACCTACCGCGAAGCGGTTTAGTCCAACGGGGCTTCTGTTTCCTCGCGACCCTGCTAATGCTTCCTATCGTTCGCGATGAATGACGACGAACCGAGGAACGAACCGTTGCCGAACGGACCCTTACTTAGATCGACCGTCGACACGAGCGTCCATGAATTCGCGTCGACCGACAACACCGTATCGTAGTGGTGGAACGACGTCGGACTCGTAGTCCCCGATTGTGGCCACT
>JAHFUJ010000144.1 GCA_023265105.1 Acidobacteriota bacterium | reverse complement strand
TTGACGGCCCGGACCTCAATCGGCGGATCGGTCAGACCCGTCGGCCGGATGATCTGCTCGACGACGACGCCTTGGGCTTTCGACAGCTCGTACGGCCCCGGCGTGGCGGACACGAAGATCACCTGGCCGACGCGGGCCTGCCATTCTTCGAAGTTGAGCGGCCGGTTGTCGAGCGCCGACGGCAGCCGGAACCCGTAGGCCACCAGCACTTCCTTGCGCGATCGATCGCCGTGGTACATGCCGCGGATCTGCGGCACCGTCTGATGGCTCTCGTCGACGATGAAGAGCGCGTCCTTCGGCAGGTAATCGAGCAGCGTCGGCGGCGGCTCGCCCGGGGCGCGGCCGGTCAGGTGCCGCGCATAATTCTCGATCCCGTGGCAGTAGCCAATCTCCCGAATCATCTCGAGGTCGAACATCGTCCGCTGGTGCAGCCGTTGCGCCTCGAGAAGCTTGCCCTCCGATTCCAGCTGCGATCGGTACGACGCCAGTTCCCCTTTTATCGACTCGACAGCTTTCTTCGTCCGATCGCGCGGCGCGACGAAGTGCGACTTCGGATAGACGGCGATCTTGTCGTGGCGGCGCAGTGTCTTGCCCGTCAACGGATCGAACGACGCGAGCTCGTCCACCTCGTCCCCGAAGAGCCCGATCCGCAGCCCCTGCTCCTCGTACGACAGATACACCTCGACGATGTCTCCGCGCACGCGAAACGTGCCGCGACCGAACTCGGTGTCGTTGCGCTCGTACTGAATCTCCACCAGCTTGCGGAGCACCTGCTCGCGGCCGATCCGCTGCCCGCGCTCGAGCGGCAGCAGCATGCCGTAATAGGCTTCGGGCGAGCCGAGGCCGTAGATGCACGACACGCTGGCGACGATGATGACATCGCGGCGCTCGAACAGCGACCGCGTCGCGGACAGCCGCATGCGGTCGATTTCGTCGTTGATCGTCGCTTCCTTCTCGATGTACGAGTCGGTCGCCGGCACGTAGGCTTCGGGCTGGTAGTAGTCGTAGTAGCTGACGAAGTACTCGACGGCGTTCTCTGGAAAGAACCGGCGGAATTCCTGAAAGAGCTGAGCCGCCAGCGTCTTGTTGTGCACCATCACCAGCGTCGGGCGGTTGACGCGGGCGATGGTCTGCGCCATCGTAAACGTCTTGCCCGAGCCGGTCACGCCGAGCAGCACCTGGTGCGGATCGCCGCGCTCCAATCCCTCCACGAGCTCGCCGATGGCGCGCGCCTGATCGCCCGCCAGATCGAACTCGGACACCAGGGTGAAGCGGTCGTACAGCGAGGGCATGGGAACCTACGAGCGTACCACAGGCGATATCTACGATCTACAATCGACGATTGCCGATCAACGATCGGGAATCGCGCATCGGAAATCGGAGATCGGAAACAAGCGTCCATCGCAGATCGACAATCGTAGATCGTAAATCGTAGATCGTAGATCTCTCGGCTACTTTGGAGCCTTGTAGGGCGCGAAGTAGCCGCTGCGCGAGCGGGTGCGATAGTCGCCGTCGTCTTTCTTTCCGGCGCGCCGCACCTTGATCTCGACCTTCCGCCACGCGCCGTCGGTTTTGTCGTTGGTCGACAGATAGCCGACCGTATATTGGGCGCGGATCTCGGCCAGCACCTTCTCGTACATCTGATCGAGATCCTTGACCGTCAGCGGAAAAAATGCCTTGCCACCCGTGGCATCCGCGATCTGCTGGAGGATGCTCCGCTGCGCGAACCTGCCCGACGCCGACTGGTGTTCGAGCTCGCCGATCGCGTACACGGTGACATCCGACGCTTTGAGCAAGTCGAGCAGCTCGTTGAAGCGGATCGAGCTGCGCGTGTCGCCGCCGTCGGTGTACAGCAGCATGATCTTGCGCCCTTCTTGTCCGCCGGCGCCATCAAGATACACGCCGACCGCATCGTACAGCGCTGTGGATCCGCTCGCCTTCTTCTGCCGGATCCGCTCGATGAGCCTCGCGAATTCGTTCTGGCCGTATCTCGCCACGCGCACTTCGGTATCGAAGTCGACCATCGTGATGTCCGTCGCGTCGAGAAGCGTGTTCAGGAATTTGATCGAGGCGGTCTTTGTGAAGTTCAGGTCGTCGCCCATGCTCTCGCTCACGTCGAGGAGCAGGCCCAAATGCATCTCGGGGCCGGGCCGATCGGCGCCAACGGGGTCGCCCGCTGAGAAATAGCGGATCGCCTGCTTCTTGCCGTCTTCGTAGATCTCGAAATCGTCGGCGGTGAGCGTGGTGGCGAGCGTTCCTTTCCTGTCAGTCACCGTCACGCCGAGCGTGACAAGGTCGACGCCGGCGCGGAAGACCGGGACCTGCTGCGCGGAGGGGTGCGACACGGCAAGCGGTATCGCGACAAGCGCCGAGGCGAGAAGCAAACGTGCGCCTTCCACTCATCTGCACTCTACACCCACGGGGCCTTTTCTGAAACACTCCGCGTGAGCGTACGTGGCGTCCCGCGTACGTGGTCCGGCGGTACGTGGCGTCCAGCGCACGTGGTCCGGTGGTACGTGGCGTCCGGCGGTACGTGGCGTCCGGCTTCAGCCGGACCTCACCTTCCGTGCAGGGGCGTATAATCAGAGGTTGGTACTCCGATGCGGTGTCTAGCCGTCTGCCAGGACGAGCTGCTCATCAGGATGCTCGGCGAAATCCTGCTGCCCGGTTTCGAGGTGGAGTTCATCGTCGAACGCGGGCCGGTGGCCCGCCGTCTCCACGACGCCGGCATCCAGGTCGTCGCCGGCGATCCTCGGCGGACCGACACCTATCTCAAAGCCGACCTCAGCCCCGGCACCTGCATCATCGTCGAAGACAACGGCCGCCGCAGCTTGAAGAAGATTCTCGAAGCGGTGCGCGACGCCGGCGGCACGCTCGTGTACGTGCTGGGGGTCGGGGCGGCCGCCACCGCCCGGCGCGCCGAGGAACTCCACGCGGACTTTCACGACGTCACGTACCTGGCGATGTCCGAGCTGTTCGGGGGACCGCTCCTCACCGAGTTCAGCCGATCGCTCACCCGCGCGCGCGTCCAACAGTATCAGCGCTACTTCAGCGACGCCGATCGCGTGCTCATCATGCTGCACAACGACCCGGATCCCGACGCCATGGCGAGCGGCCTGGCGCTCCGCAACGTGCTGCGGCGGACGAAGGCGACGGCCATCATCGGCGCGCTCCAGGGGGTCACGCGGCCGGAGAACCTGCGGATGGTCAACCTCCTCGACATTCACGTGGAAACCGTGACGGAAGCGTCGCTGAAGGAGTACGACCGCGTCGCGATGGTCGACGTGCAGCCGCATTACTTCGGCGGGCTCATCGATCGCGTGGATCTCGTCATCGATCATCATCCCGAACAACCGGGTTATACGGCCATCTTCAAGGACATCCGCGGCGACTACGGCTCGACCTCCACGATTCTCACCGAGCATCTGCGCGCGGTCGATGTGAACATCTCCGAGCGCACGGCGACGGCGATGCTCTACGCGATCAAGTCCGACACGCTCTTTTTCAACCGGCAGACCAACCGCGTGGATATCGAGGCGTTCTCGTACCTGTATCCGTTGGCCGACGCCGCGCTCATTCGCAAGATGGAGGGCGCCGAAATCACGCTCGAGCGGCTCGACTACGTCATCGAGGCGCGCCGCGGCGGAACCCTCATCGAGCAGGTCTTCTGCGCGTTCCTCGGGTTGTTGCCACGCGAAGACTTCATTCCGTACGTCGCGGATTTCTTTCTCCAGATCGAAAACGTCAAGTGGACGGTCATCGCCGGCATCGTGAGCGACTCGCTGGTGATCTCGGTGCGGAACCTCGGGTATTCGAAGAACGCGGGCGAGTTCGTGCGGCGGTTTTTCTCCGACATCGGCAACGCGGGCGGCCACCGCGCGATGGCCAAGGCGGTCGTGCCGCTGCACGCCTTCCGCGAGAAGTTCGGCGATCTGAACGCCGACGACATGACGACGCGCCTGCACGATCTGGTGGCGCAGTTCCTACACGACGTCCCGGCCGTCGAGAGAAAGCCGGAGACGGTGCGCTCTTAAATGCAAGAATGCACCAATGCCAAATGCACACGCCCGCGTGCATTCGTGCATTCTGCATTCGTGCATTAACCGAGCGCGCCCGCATGGATCAGTTCAGTCGCCGGGCCTTTCATGACACTCCTTGTCCCACTCGGTCGCCGCTCGCCCCGACGACCGGCTCGATGAACTGGCGATAGGCGTCCTCGTAGCCGCGGTTCATCAGCTCGGCAAGCGGTTGCCGCCGATCCGATCGATCGTCGTAGCCACCCGCGAAATCGAACGGGCCGATCGGGTTGTGCGCGGGACGAATCGTGAAGACACGACGCACGCGGTCCGCCGCCACCCTCGTCGCGTCGCCGACCGACGCGGCTTCCGCCGACTGCAGGTACTCGCCGACGCGACCTCGAAGGTCGAGCCGGCCGGCCGTCAGCGCGTGGGGGCCGGGCGATTCCGGAGCCGCCGAGACGATCAACATCTGCTCGACGCCCAGCTCCACCAGCTCGTCGAGCAGCCGCACGAGGCTGCCGGGCCGATCGCACAGCCGATGCGTCTCGCCTCGCCAGTACGATTCGGGCGCGAACGCGAGCAGGTGGACGCCGGTGGCGATCGGCACGGCGAGCGCGGCGGCAACGGCATCGGCGAGATACTCCCGGCCGACGCCCGAGAGGTCGAACACCTCCGCGCGCCTGGCGTCGGCCGCTTCAGTCGTTGGACGCCGAATCAGATCGCGACGCCGCGGTTCGGCGACGAGCGCGAACACGAGATCGCGATGCGCGTCGAGATCGTGCACGACGATCAACAGCTCGCGAAACCCGGGCTGCCCGAGGTTGTCGACGAGCACGTCCGTGTAGCGGCGTCCGAGATCGGTCAGGGTTGGCTGCTTGAGTCGTGCCGCGCCACGAACCAGATCCCACATCATGCGCCAGCAGTGCGCCGCCGCCTGGCTCGACTCGAGTGGCGATCGCACGGCCCGCCACCAGAATCGGCCGCGCTCCTTCCGTCGACCCCCGGTGATGGCTCCGCTGAGGACCATGAGGAGCGCGGCGCTCCCCAGCAGGAGGACCACGAGTCGCGGCAGCCACGTGGGAAACGTCTGGGGTGCGAACGCCGCCTGCGCCAGCCGAAGGTAGACGCCGACCAGCCCCGCCGCGCCGCCCGCGCCGATCATCCGTGCCACGAAATCGATGGGAAACACGATCCCGCCAAGCGCGACCACCGCAATCGGCACGGCCACGAGGGCGACCGACACCGCAACGGCCCAAGCCGCCAGCCGCAACACTGGGCGCCACCGATAGAGCGACCGAACGGCTGGCGCGCACCAAAAACCTTTCTCGTCCCAGAGCCGCTGGGCGCCGTCGATGGCGGCAAACAGCGCCCCCACGACCCCGATGCCGCGGCCGGCGACGATGTCGAGCTTGACGCCGGCTTCGTGCAACGCGCGCAGGACGCCGGCGTGATAGGCGCCGGCCGTGCCAATGCCGGTCAATACGAGCGCGGTTCGACGTTGGGGCGAGTAGGGTTCAGCGGGCGCGGGCGGGCTCGAGTCGAAGCGGTCGGGCATTCCTGCCAATCATTCCTGAGCGTCGTCGTGAATCGTGATCAGCTTCACGATGTCGAACTGCCGGGACCCGCCAGGGGTCGTGACCTTCACGGTGTCGCCCGGCTCTTTGTTCAGGAACGCGCGGCCGATCGGCGACGTCGTGGAAATGAGCCCTTTGGCGGCGTCGGCGTCTTCCGGCATGACGAGCTGGAACACGAGCTTCTCGCCGTTGCTCTCGACCACGTGCACGGTGGAGCCAAACCCGGCCCGGTCGCTCGGGATGCGATCGAGGTTGATGAGCGCGATCTCGGCGACGCGCTTCTTCAGGATGCTGATGCGCGACTCGACCAGCCGTTGCCGCTCTTTGGCGGCCGAGTATTCGGCGTTTTCCCGGAGGTCGCCCAGCTCGCGCGCGCGCTTGATTTCTTTCGGTAATTCGAGCTTCAGCTCGCGATCGAGCGCGTGGATCTCGTCCTCGAACTTCTTGATCAATCGATCTTTCATCGTTCGGCATCGCTCTCTGGCGGCTCGCGCGGGCGGAAAGCCGCATGGTACCACAGTGTTATGCTTCACAAGCCAAGCGCCTGCGGCCCGCGCGAGGATAGCGAAACTGTTTTCAACTGCGGTCGGGGCCCCACCCCCAACCGCTGCCGTCTCGCGCATTCGCGCTCGACGGCGGCCGCAGGCGCTGAGCGCCGGAACGCGAGCGAGTGACAGCCGTGAGCCAAAAGCGCCGGGGGTGGGGCCCCGGCGCCGTGAAAAAAGTGGGGCCCCGCGAGCATAAGAATGATGAAGCGAATTACCAGCCGCCAGAACCCGCTCGTCGCGCGGTATCGGTCGATCGCGCGCGGCGAGGTGGCCGACCTGCTGCTGCTCGACGGTCCACATCTGGTCGCCGAGGCGCTGGCCGCCGGAATCCGCCTCCATCAGGTTGCCGTGACGGCCGAGGCGCTCGGACGACCCGACCTTCGAGCGCTCGTCGCGCGGCTGACCCAGGATCGGATCGAAACGGTGACGGCCACGCAACCGGTCATGGCGGCGTTGAGTCCGGTGCGGTCCGCGAGCGCCATCGTGGCCATCGCCGATCGGCCGGCGTCCGACGAAGCGCGGCTGTATGCAGGCGCCGCTCCATTGCTGCTCATCGTCAGCGACGTTCAGGATCCTGGCAACGTCGGCGCGATCGTTCGCGTGGCCGAAGCCGGCGGCGCAACGGGCGTCGTCGCCGTGGGTACTTGCGCGGACCCATTCGGCTGGAAAGCGCTTCGCGGTTCGATGGGCAGCGCGCTCCGACTGCCACTGGCGATCCGCGAACACGCCGATCAGGCGGTCGCTCAGGCTCGGCACCGCGGCTGCCGGATTGTTGCGACCGTGCCACGCGGCGGCCGGTCGTTGTTCGATGTCGATCTCACGAGCGCGGTTGCCGTCCTCATCGGCGGGGAGGGCGCGGGCCTGCCGCCTTCGCTCGTCGACGCCGCGGATCTCCGCGTGACAGTCCCGATGGAGCCGCCGGTCGAGTCGCTGAACACCGCGGTCACCGCTGCCCTCATCGTGTATGAAGCGCGCCGACAACGAACCCAGAACCTGGGACCTCGCTCCGAACCTAGAGAACCCCGAACCTCGAACCCTGAACCCTGAACCTTGAACCTTGAACCCAGAACCTTGAACCCTGAACCCTGAACCCTGAACCCTGAACCACATGAGCTCCTTGTTTCCCGACGATGCCCCGCCTGCCGGCCACGCGCCGGCTCCGCTCGCCGAGCGCATGCGGCCTCGCACCTTCGATGAATTCGTGGGTCAGGAAGAACTGCTGTCGCCGGGGAAGCCGTTGCGCGAGGCGATTGAGCGGGATTTGCTGCAGTCCATTATCCTGTGGGGCCCGCCGGGCACCGGAAAGACGACGCTCGCCCGAATCATCGCCGAGACGACGAAGGCGCGATTCGTGTCGTTCAGCGCGGTGCTCTCGGGGATCAAGGAAATTCGCGACGTGATGACCGACGCCCAGCGCCTCCGCCGCACGGCCGGGCGCCGCACGATTGTCTTCGTCGACGAGATCCACCGCTTCAACAAGGCACAGCAGGACGCGTTTCTGCCACGCGTCGAAGCCGGCGACATCGTCTTGATTGGCGCGACTACCGAAAACCCGTCGTTCGAGGTCAACGCGGCGCTGTTGTCCCGATCGAAGGTCTTCGTCCTCCGGGGCCTCACCCTCGACGAGGTCGAGGCCATCCTCGGGCGCGCGCTCCACGACGAGGACCGCGGACTGGCGGCCGCCGACGTCGACGTCGCCGAGGACGCGCTTCGTGCGATCGCGCTCTACGCGAACGGCGATGCGCGCGTGGCGCTCAATCTGCTCGAGTTGAGCGTCGCCGCCGCGCCGCTCGTCGAGGGCAGCCGGCGCGTCGATACGTCGCGCGTCGAGCAGGCGATCCAGCGGCGAGCCCTGCTCTACGACAAGTCGGGCGAAGAGCATTACAACCTGATTTCGGCGCTGCACAAATCGATGCGCAACAGCGATCCCGACGCCGCCGTCTACTGGCTTGCGCGTATGGTCGAGGCCGGCGAAGATCCGCTTTACATCGCCCGCCGGCTCGTCCGGTTCGCGTCGGAAGACGTCGGCAACGCCGATCCGCAGGCGCTCACGGTCGCGGTGGCCGCGAAAGACGCCGTCCACTTCATCGGCATGCCGGAAGGGAACACCGCGCTTGCACAGGCGGCGATTTACCTGGCGACGGCCCCCAAGAGCAACGCCGTCTACGAGGCGTACAGCCGCGCCGCCGACGATGCGCACCACGACGTGGCGCAGCCGGTGCCGCTTCATCTTCGTAACGCTCCGACGAAGCTGATGAAGGAGCTCGACTACGGCAAAGGCTACCGTTACGCACACAACGAGACCGACGCGGTCGCCGACATGACGTGCCTGCCGCCGGCGCTCGAAGGGCGCAAGTATTACGAACCGAAGGAACGCGGATTCGAGAAGGAAATCAAACGCCGGCTCGACGGCTGGGAAGAGATCAAGAAGAAGCGCAAGGGCAGCTAGACTAGCCAGACGCCATGAATGCTTCAGTTCGTCGCTATAGGGCCGGCGAGTCGATCGAAGACTTCTGCCGCGCGTGCAAGACCGACCGCATGCACACGGTCGTCGCCGCCGATCCTCAAGGCGCGCCAATCCGGGTCGCGTGCGGCTTCTGCCGCAGCGAGCACAACTACCGCGGCGGGCCGAGGGTGGGATCGTCGGCCGCCGTGCCTGGGCGCAGCGCTCCGGCGGGCGACAGCGGCCACGCGCAGCCACACCATGAACCGTTCCCGATTGTGAGCAACCGCGAAAGGACGATGCCGCGTATGACTCTCGACACCAATGCCATCGACATCGAGCTGCTGCTGAGGCGAGTGATTCGGGAAGAGAGCGGGATGACGCCAGTCGCTCCCGCGGAGAAATGGCGCGGCGGCACGCTGGTGCTCCGGCCGGGCACGCCCGGCCTGCAGGAAAAGAGCTGGCCGATCGAAACCTTCTTCCACAAGGTCGTCATGCTGCGGAATCGGCTGCGGACGCTCGAACAACAGGTGAACGGCGCCGAGCTGCCAGACGCCGTGAAGGTGAAGCTGCAAGGCTACATCAGCGGCTGTTACGGCTCACTGACAAGCTTCAACGTGCTCTTTGCCGACGAGGAGGATCAGTTCAAAGGCGCGGGCGGCGATTGACGCGCGGCTTCCGTCCAGGCGCGAAGCTTCGCGCGCAGGAACGTCACCGGCACGCCTCCGTCCTCGAGGATGCGATCGTGGAACGCTTTGATGTCGAATCTCGATCCCATCGTCTTTTGCGCTTCGTCGCGCGCCTTGCGAATCTCGAGCATCCCGAGCATGTAAGCGGTCGCCTGGCCGGGCCAAATAATGTAGCGGTCGACCTCTGACGCCACCTCGCCTTCCGATTCCGCCGTATGCCTCAGCATGTAGTCGATCGCCTGCTGCCGGGTCCAGCCGAGCGTGTGCAGACCAGAGTCGACCACGAGCCGTGACGCCCGCAGCGCCTGGGACGACAACATGCCCAGCCGATCGAGATCCGTCGAATACAAGTTCATCTCGTCGGCGAGCCGTTCGGCATATAAGCCCCACCCTTCCACGTAACCGCTGTTGAACAGGTAGCGGCCCATCGGATGGATGTCCTTCCGCTCGAGCGCGAGCGCTATCTGGAAGTGATGTCCTGGAATGGTCTCGTGAAACGCCGTCGATTCGGCTTCCGCGCGGCTCCTCTTCTCCGCCTCGTACGCGCTGATGTAGAAGAGACCCGGCCGGCTGCCATCCTCGGCCGGCGGGTTGTACTCGTTCGGCGCGTTCTTTTCGCGGAACGCCGGATACGGTTGAATGACGACGTCGGCCTTCGGCAACAGCCCGAACCATTGGGGCGCCGCGGCTTTCGCGCGGGTCAACGCGTTCGTCGAGTACGCGATGAGATCCGCGCGACTCTTGAACAGAAATTGCCGGTCGGTCCGAAGCTTCTGCAGCAGACCGGGAACCTCGCTGATGTGAAACGACCGCTCGGCGATCGTCTGCATTTCCTTCGTCAAGCCGTCAATCTGCTGCAGGCCGAGGGCGTGAATCTCTTTCGCCGGAACCGAGAGCGAGCTGTGGGCGCGGACCGAGGCGTCGTAACATGCCGCGCCATCGGGGTTGGCGGACACGGCCGTCGCCTCGCGCGCGACCGGGAGATACTTCGTCTTCAGGAAGTCCCGGTAGCGGGTGATGGCCCGGTTGATCCGATCCTTGACGAGCGCATCGAACTGTTTGCGGAACGCCGGCGTGTTGTCCCGCACCGACGGCGAGTCGAAGGGCGAATCCGCGATCGGCGTCGCGATGAGACTCTGCATCTGATCGAGCACGATGCGCACGTTGCCTTTCGGCGCCGAGTATCCCAGCTTGAGGCCTTCGCCGAGGTTCGCAATCTCTGTGTCGAGATACGCGGGCAGCGCGCTCCACCGTGCGAGCGCTTCAGCGCGCGCCTGGTCGGTGCCGACCGGCTGAATCGTCACGAGATAGCCGTCCTGAATCTGCCAGCCGGTCATCTGGCTCACGTTCCACAGCTCGTTGCGACACACGCGCGCGGCAATCGACGCTTCGAGCGCCTCGCGCACGATGGCGTAGGTGGCGCGGAGGGGCGCGGCAGCAATCGTCGACGGATCGATCGCATCCGCCTCGGCCAGCCAGGCATCTTCTTTCGCCTGCCACGCCTTGAACGCCTCGAGCGAGTTGTCGAGCAGCCTGTCGTGATGGCGGCCGGGAACACCGTAGACGGTCACCTGCTCGGGATACCGGTCGAAATGGGCGGCAAGATATGTGTCGGCGAGCGCGCGCACGCGACTGTCCGACGCCGGGGGCGCTTGGGGCCGCTCGACCGGCCGGCCGCAGGCAAGCGCCGCGGCGCAGACAATACCGAGAATCAATCGACTCGTCATGCCAGAGTATATGACCACGCTCGATGTCCGGCTAAACAGATGTTCACCCATGTTGACGTAGCTTTCAGCTCTCAGCCTTCAGCGTCAGCAGCACGCGTTTGGCTGACAGCTGACAGCTGACAGCTGACAGCTGATAGCTACGACAGCTCAAGTGAACTTCTGAATAGAGCCCGACGCCACGCACACCTACGTGCGACGTACGGCGCGGGCAAGACCCCAGCCGCCGAGGAACACGACGACGCCCGCTGCGAAGAGCCGGGGGTTAGGGCCCAGCGGGCCGGCGGTGAAGATGTCGACCAGCAGCATCCACATCCCGATGATCTGACCGAATCGGCCGATGTAATACAGGGCGGTTGTCATCGTTAGTCAAATGCTCGCGGGGCCCCACTTCT
>JAHFUJ010000442.1 GCA_023265105.1 Acidobacteriota bacterium | reverse complement strand
ACGCCGAGGACGTCTTCTTCGGCATTCTGGCCGCGGACGCGCTGTTCTTCAAGGTCGACGACACCAACCGGCGCGAGTATGAGACGGCGGGCTCCTCGCCCTTCAAGCCATATGCGGACCGGGCGATGACGATGCCGTACTACAACGTGCCGATCGGCGTGCTCGAAGACGCGGTCATGCTCGGCCAGTGGGCGGCGCGCGCGGTGGCGGTCGCAAAGACCGCGAAAACGGCGAAGCCTGCGAAGGCCGCGACGCGTGCGAAGACCACGAAGCTGGCGAAGACGAGGAAGGGCGTCCGGCGCTGATCTCGGAGCCAACGAGCCAGTGTCGTCGGGGGCGGGGCCCTCGGGATCCGACAAGGTGTGGCTCGAGTTATTCACTCAGACTCAAGCGTTGCGTCGCTGGTTCTGGGAGCTCGTCGAGCTCGATCACCTGACGTCGCCGACGCTGCAGAACGTCAACACTTCGCGCTGCGACAAACAGCGCAGCCAGTCCGGCCACGTACGCGGCTGTACCACGCCTGCTACTGAATGCCAGCCGCTCGAGCCACGCGAGCCTATACGCTGTGAGCACAAATGCCACCGCATACATCGGGGCCATCGTTTTCAACCGGTCGTCCGGGACGTAGCTGCAGGCGAATGGCAGCTTCCGAAAGCCAAGCAAGAACATTTCGAGCAGGAGCAGCACGATCATCGTGCCGGCCGCGAAATGCACGAGTGCCAGCCGTACTCCGAACACCCAACCGTAAAGAGGAAACAGCGCGATGAGCGTCGGAAGGCCCAATCCCACGAGGGCGGCGCGTTTCACGCCCGCGAGGTACGGGCGTTCGTCGCCTGACCACGAGACGTGGAATGTCCAGTTCGCCCGCAATTCCGCGGGAACGCGGACCGCGTGACGAAACCCCAGGAGAACCAGGCCGATCAGGACGAACCGGACGCCGAACAATCCGAGGGGTGACGAGGAGACGTGTATCGGGAAGCCAATGTTGGCGCGACGCAGGATCACGGTCAGCGCCGCAACAGCGGCGCCGATCTTCCGCATCGCGTGCCCTGCGCCTGACCCGATTAGGCTCACGAGTTCCATCTGTTCAGCGCTGGCTTTCGAACAAACCGACGATATTGCCTTCGGTGTCCGCGATCCGCGCGTACGCACCCATCCCCGGGATTGGCGTCTTGGCCGTCACGACCTTCCCGCCCGCCGCTTCCACGTTCTTGATCGTCGCGTCGACCGAGGTCACGCCGACATAGATGGCAGGATGCGGAGCATCCCGGGGCCGCTCGAAGAGTCCGCCATTAATCGCCCCGCTCTCCTTGGGCATCTGCCGTTCGTCTACATCGACGGTTCGCGCGATGACATACTTCATCTCGGGCATCTCCGTGAGCTGCCAGCCGAAACTCTGGGAATAGAACTTCATTGCACGCTGCTTGTTATCAAAGGGGATCTCAAAATGAACAACCTTATCCATATGCCTCTCCCTCACCCGATGGTCGTGCGCTCTTAGACAGCGGCGGCCGCCCGCTGTGGCGCGACGAACGGATTCTCATCGGCGCTTGGACCGTAGATTGACGGCACCAGCGCGCCCACTTGTCTGAGATACACCGAGAGTTGCCCGCGGTGGTGATACCAGTGGTTCAACATGATCGACCGCAGCAGCGCGCCAACGGGAAGCGCCATGACCTCCCGCTCGCCGTTCACTGCCCGCCACACGGTCGCCAACGTCGCATCGTCCATCGTCTTGAGAATCTGCCGAGCCTTCGCGACGCTCTGTTCGAGGGCCGGGATCAACTCCGCCACGGTGGTCGCGCTTGGCTGAATGAACTCGGGAATCGGAAACGGTGACTGCCGGCACATTTCGGCGACGGCGCCAGGCACTGTCGCCACATGCAACGCCAGCTGACCGAGCGACATTGACTTATTGTGGGGTTTCCAGCCCAGGCGATCCTCAGGCACGCGCTCGAGGACGCGTCGTGTGGTCTGCGCCTCCTGCTCGAGTTCCTGCAGCAATGCTTCGATGGTCGACATGATCGTTCTCCTCTTCCTTTTCAGTGCTTGTTCCGAGTGGCTTCGGCCGCCCTGCGGACGCGCTCGAGCAGCGGCGTCCAGCCACGTACGAGACCTTCTCTGTAGTCGTCCGGCACCATCCCAAACGCCGAGTGCCGGAAGGAGATCAGCGTCCGGCCATCGACCTCTTTTAAGCGGTATTGCACATTTGATATGACCGGAGAGGACATGAACAAGGGCCCGGTGATCTCCAGGAGCGTCGGTCGCTTGATGGCCTGCACCTGTCCCCAGAAATGACCGTTGCCCTCTCCCAGGTCCCGGAACCAACGGCCCCCGGGCCATGGCTCAATGATCATCGTCAGGGGCTTTCCGTCCGGCGTCTCATTTGCCGGCCCCATCTGCTCCAGGAGCGCATCGAACGTGGCATCCAGCGATGCACGCACCTGGAGGTCCTGCGTGACGTTCAACGTAAGGTTTTCGATCGTCGGTGTTGTCAGAGTCACGGGGTCCTCCTTGACCTGAGTCAGTCCGTCCGGATTGTCATTGCGGATCGGGTCCTTCCCTCGGCGCTTTCTTTCGCACGCGTCAACTGATGGTGCCAGAGGAGCTCGAATGTCCGCGTCCACTCATGGAGCGGTCGCATTGCCTTCACATTCGTGCGATAGAGCATCTGGCGGCCCTCTCGCCGCGCGTGCACCAGGCCCACGTCGCGGAGCACCTTCAGGTGCTTCGAAACCGAGGGCTGACTGAGGCGAAACATCGCGACGACAGCGCTAACCGATTGTTCGGAGTCCACAAGGAAGAGAAGAATGTCGCGCCGCCGAGATTCGGCGATGGCGTTGAAGACGTCCGAGGTCGTGGCGGCGCGAGCCATG
>JAHFUJ010000441.1 GCA_023265105.1 Acidobacteriota bacterium | reverse complement strand
TACCTCGGGGACATTCGCGACGCCATCAACGACATCGAAAGGTGCCTCTCCGCTGGTCACGACGTGTTCGTGGCCGACCGGATGCGAGAGGATGCCGTCATCCGAAAGCTTGAGATCCTCGGCGAGGCGGTGAAGCATCTTTTCGATGACCGCCAAAGAGGTCGTCCGGCCCACAACCAGGTTCAGGGCTTCCAAGCGATAACGTACGAATCCGGTGGACTCGAAGACGACCGAGTCAGGAGAATCGTTTGCGACATCCTTGACGGCGGCGAGCGAGCCTTCAGAGAACAGGCTCGGCGCCTACGGGTTCGCTATAGCGCTCGTAGTCGTGGAGCGCGCTCTTTTCGGCTTGGAAGACGATGTCGGCTTGAGAGGGCGTCGGCCAGTTGACACCTCCCACGCGCAATGGTTAACTTGAGTTAACCATTGAGGATGGCTGCATGAATGTGCCGATTAACGCGAAACGCCTGCGTGCGACGCTTCCCGCTGTCGTCGAGCGTGTGCGCAAGGGCACGCGTTTTACGGTCATTTACCGCAGCCGGCCGGCCTTTCAGATTGTGCCGGTCGACGACGCGGGCGGCGCGTCGATGTCGCTGGCAGACGACCCGCTCTATCGAGCCCAGCCGGTGGGATCGTCGGACGACGGTCGGACGTCCGTGGATCACGACCGGATCCTGTATCCACGATGAAGGCCGTGTTCGTCGACACCGGCGGCTGGATGGCCTGTGCCGACCAGGCGGATCCGGCGCATGCTGCCTGCACCGCCGCTCGTGATGCGACGCTCGAGGCTGGTCGAACCTTGGTCACGACGGATTTCGTGGTCGATGAGACGCTGACCCTGATTCGATTTCGGATGGGTCTCGCCGCCGCGCATGCATGGTGGCAGCAGATCGACGGAAGCACTCGGCTGCGATGGGAGCGCATCGAAAGCGATCGCTTCGAACGGGCGCGAACTCTCTTCTTCCAATACCGCGACAAGGACTTGTCGTTCACAGACTGCACGAGCATTGCGGTGATGCGGGAGTTGAAGCTGACGACCGTGATCACGACCGATCACCACTTTCACCAGGTCGGGTTCGACGTGCTGCCTGCAACACGGCTTCGGAGAGCGCGCAAGCCCCGGCGCTCCTGACGGGTGGCACTGACGCACCTCGCAAGATTCACCGGCATGCCCTTTTCCAAGGCCTCGCGCACCAAGTACCCGCTGGCAACGATCTCGGCCTACGGGCCTGACGATACACGCGCGACGAAACTGGTGGTCGGGATCCTGCGCCGTGCCGAGCAGAAGTATCCGACAGAGATGCGTTCATGGAGCACTGACATTGGCGACGTCCGCCACGATCCGATGATTGCAGCCGAAGTGGCGGACTGGCTGCGCAGTCAAGGAATCAGGGACACGCTCAGCTACGACCGTATCATCGGTTGCCCACACGAGGAGGGGATCGACTATCCGATGGGCCGCGCTTGCGCCGCGTGTCCCTTCTGGGCCGGCATCGACCGATTCACCCACGAGCCGATGGCGGCGCCCGTCGCAAAAATGTCGGCGGGAGAGGTGTTGATCGAACTGGGCCGGGATCGGAACACGCCTCCCGTGGACGCGCTCGAGTCAGCCGACGCACATCGTGGAGTGCTCGTCGAGCCGTTCTTGCAGGTCTTGGAACGTTGCGTCATGGATCCCGAGACGGCCTCCGATGAGAACGCACAGCTCTTCTGCTATGCGCTGTACCTGGTGGCCAAGTGGAGGGAGACGAGGGCGTACTCACTGGTCGTTCGATGGCTGTCGCTGCCTGACGCCGAGTCCACGCGCCTGTCGGGAGATGTCTTGACGCAGGACGGCGCCCGGATTCTGGCAGCTGTCTTCGATCGGGACCTCGCGCCGATCAAGCGACTTGTCCTCGATCGCGACGCCGACGAATTCTCACGCGGTGTTGGCGTCGCAGCGCTCGCGTTGCTCTCGGTCTGGGGCGAGGCACCGCGCGACACCGTTCTCGACTACTTCGCCTGGCTGGCGCGCGAAGGGCTGGAGCGCGAACCGAGTTACGTTTGGAGCGCGCTGGCAACCGAGAGCGCGGATATCGAAGCCCTCGCGGTGTTTCCCGAACTTCGTCGGGCCTATGACGAGGGGCTCATCGACCCTCAGACCATCGGACGCTCGGAGCTCGACGAGGTCGAGGCGTCACCGCGGGGAGACCTCCTCGAGCGCATGAAGGATCGCTATCCGCCGATCGACGATGTCGCCGACGCCACATCGTGGTGGGCACGGTTCGGGCGGCGTCCCTCGAATCGACGCGTTAAGGAACTGGCCGTAGCGAGCGAGTTCGAACCTGCGCGGCTGATGGAGCCGCATCGAGCGCCCCCGAAGGTCGGACGGAACGAGCCCTGTCCCTGTGGCAGCGGCAAGAAGTTCAAGAAGTGCTGCGGCGGGTGAACGAGTGAACGGCTTGGGAACGCCGCAACACGCCAGGTCGCTTCTCACACGCAGGAATGAAGCGCGGCGAACTGCGTCACTCTGCATTGACGATTCATGCCCGGACGATGGGCCGACGGTCGATGTGACGCGGGCTGCTTGCGCGGCTTCGCAGATGAGCCAGTGTCGAAAATCGTCGAGTGCGGCGAGCAGTACGAGTCGCCAAGTTCGAAGTATTCCGTTGGTGCAATCAGGTGCAAGGCGCCGCGGCAACGGTGGCATTCGCGGCAACGGTGGCATTGTGGAATCTGTAACTTGCAGAATCTAAACGGCCCGACGGAGTTCGAATCCCACCCTCTCCGCCAATCTTTTAGCCAGTAAAAATGGCCTCATTTTGAAGAGCTAGCGATTCGATGTACCTGTTTTGTCCCTTCCGGCGATCCTGCTGGGAGTGCTGGCAATCTACCGCC
>JAHFUJ010000143.1 GCA_023265105.1 Acidobacteriota bacterium | reverse complement strand
TGCTCAAGGAGGAGCTCGCGCAGCGCCGCGGCGCGCCGCAGATCGTCGGCGAGGACCCGGGACTGAAGCAGGTGTCGGTGGCGCTCCACCGCGCGGCGGCGACCGACACGACCGTGCTGCTCGAGGGCGAGAGTGGCACCGGCAAGGAGCTGTTCGCGCGTGCCCTGCACGCGCTCAGCCCGCGCGCCGACGGCCCGTTTGTCGCGATCAACTGCGCGGCCATTCCCGAGACGCTGCTCGAGACCGAGCTGTTCGGCCACGAGAAAGGCGCGTTTACCGGGGCCGCGATGAGGAAGCCGGGGAAGTTCGAGCTGGCGCACCGCGGCACGCTGTTTCTCGACGAGATTGGCGACCTGCCGCTCTCGCTCCAACCCAAGATCCTGCGCGCACTCGAGGAGAAACGGTTCGAGCGGGTCGGCGGCACGAGCTCGATTCAAGTGGACGTCCGCGTCGTCGCCGCGACCAACCGCAACCTGCGCGCGGCGGTCGCGGCGCGGCAGTTCCGCGAAGACCTCTACTTCCGCCTGTCGGTCTTCCCCATCACGATTCCACCGCTGCGCGAGCGTCCCGCCGATATCCCGATGCTCGCCAAGCATTTTCTGGACCGCTTCTGCCGCGACTTGAACAAGAAGCCGCTGACCTTGGCGCCCTCGGCCGTCGAGGAGCTGCTCGCTTACGCGTGGCCGGGGAACGTCCGCGAGCTGCAGAACTGCATCGAACGCGCCGTGATCCTCACGGAAGGCGACACCATCCACGCGCGGCACCTGAGCCTTTCGTTCCGTCACACGGAACTCGTGGCCGGGGCGACCGACGAGGACGCGAGCCGGTAGCCGCCCGTTCGGCAAGTCCGCACGAGCTGCGAGACACAGACAATCCGCCACGGAGGCACCGAGGCACAGCGAAAGAGGCCACAGAGTCACAAAGTCACGGAGAGAAAATTGTTCTCTGCGCCTTCGTGGCTCTGTGGCTGATCGCTCTCCGTGGCTCCGCGTCTCTGTGGCCATTGCGCTCTGCGTCTCGCAGGCCGCCGGTCTTTTGCCACGGCCTGCCAGCCGCTACTTTCGGAAGCCGACGCGTTTGAGGGCGTCTCTCACCTCTTTGTCCGCCACATCGTCGACGATGGTCGTCGCGCCAACCGAGGTCGGCAGGACGAAGTGCAAGCGGCCGGCGACGATCTTCTTGTCGTGCCGCATCGCCTCGAGGATCTGCGCGGAGGAGAGGTCGGCCACCGGCGGCAGCGGCCCGAGGCTCGCGATGAGATCGGCGAGCGCTTTCCGGTCGCCCTCGGCGAGCGCGCCGCGGCCGGTCGCCAACTGCGCCGCGACCAGCATGCCGTACGCGACCGCCTCACCGTGTCGATACCGCCGGTACTTGGTGACCGCCTCCATCGCGTGCCCCGCCGTGTGGCCGAAATTGAGGATACGGCGCGGCCCCGCCTCTTTTTCGTCCGCGGAGACGACGCCCGCTTTGATCCGGCACGACTCGGCGATGATCGGCACCAGCGCCTGCGGCTCGCGCGCGAAGAGGGCGGTGCGATCGCGCGCGACGCGGTCGAAGAGTCCAGGGCTCGACGTCATGCCGTACTTGATCACTTCGTACAAACCGGCGCGGAACTCGCGCCGAGGCAGCGTGCCGAGCACTGACGGATCGATCACCACCGCGTGCGGCTGGTAGAAGGATCCGATCAGGTTTTTTCCCAGCGGATGATTGACGCCGACCTTGCCGCCGATCGCGCTGTCGACCTGCGCGAGGAGCGTCGTGGGCACGTGCACGAGCGCGATGCCGCGCAGGTAGGTGGCCGCCGCGAACCCGGCCATGTCGCCGATGACGCCGCCGCCGAAGGTGACGAGCGTCGACGCGCGGTCCGCGTTGGCGCGCACGAGCGCGTCGTAGATCCGCATGACGGTCGGCAGTTGTTTGTATCGCTCCCCGTCGGGCACGAGGATGGGCTCGACCGACGCGATCGCGCGCGCGAGCCGCTGCCCGTGCAGGCGCCACACCAGCGGGCTCGACGCGACGAAGCGCCGCGCGGGGACGCGAAGGCCGTCGAGGAGCGTGCCGACGCGGTCGAGGGCGCCGGCGTCAAGCGTGACGGCGTAGCCGCGCGAGGGAGTGGTGACGTCGATGCGGACCGGATCCATTTAGGGCGGATGGTAGGATAGCACTCACTGTGAAGCGCCTGCGGCCCGCGCGAGGATAGCGAGTCTTCGAGCGCCGCAGCGCGAGCGAGCGGGGGTGGGGCCCCGCGAGCAGTGAATAAAGACTTTCTGATCGTGGGCGGCGGCATTGCGGGGCTGCGGGCGGCCATTGCGCTCGCGCCTGCCGGCCGCGTGCTCATCCTGACCAAGGCCGATCCCGCCGAGAGCAATACGGGCTACGCGCAGGGCGGCATTGCCGCTGCCATCGGCGCCGACGACAGCCCTCACCTCCACGCCGCCGACACGATCCGTGCGGGCGACGGCTTGTGCGACGAAGCGGCCGTTCGGGTGCTGGTCGAAGACGGGCCCCGATACGTCAGAGAATTGGTCGAGTGGGGCACGCGGTTCGATCGCGAGGCAGACGGGACGATCGCGCTCGGGAGGGAAGCGGCGCACACGGTCCGTCGCGTCCTCCACTCCGGCGATGCGACCGGCCGGGAGATCGGCCGCGTCCTCTGGGAGCGCGTCGCCGCGCTGCCCTCGGTGGACACGATCAATCACGCGCTCGTCACCGAACTGATCGTCGACGAGGGAGGCGTCGGCGGTGTGCGGTATTTCGATCCGGCCGGCGCGCGACACGACGTCCGCGCGCGAGCCACGCTTCTCGCGACCGGCGGCGCCGGTCAGGTGTTCCGCGAGACCACGAATCCGCCGGTGGCGACCGGCGACGGCATCGCACTGGCGTTTCACGCCGGCGCGCGGCTTGCCGATCTCGAATTCGTGCAGTTCCATCCGACCGCGCTCAACCGGACCGACGCGCCGCGGTTCCTGATCTCGGAAGCCTTGCGCGGGGAAGGCGCGCGGCTCGTGAACGATCGTCAGGACGCGTTCATGACGCGATATCATCCGGACGGCGATTTGGCGCCGCGTGATGTCGTCGCCAGGAGCATCGTGCGCGAGGTCGAGCGGACCGGCGGTCCGGTGTTTCTCAGCCTCGCGCATCTGGACGCCGCCTACGTCGTCCGGCGCTTTCCGACGATTGCGGCGATGTGCCGGCGGATCGACCTCGACCTGGCACGCGATCCGATTCCGGTCGGGCCCGCCGCGCACTACATCATGGGCGGCGTCGACTCGGACGAATGGGGGCGCACGTCGTTGCAAGGTCTGTTCGCCGCCGGCGAGGTCGCCTGCACCGGCGTGCACGGTGCGAACCGGCTCGCGAGCAACTCGCTGCTCGAAGGGCTGGTGTTCGGCGCGCGGGCGGCGAGCGCGATGCAGCAGCCGCCGGCAGCCGCGGCGCTGAAGCCGGACAGAAAGGTGGCTGGTGGAGCGCCTGCGGCCAGCGCGAGGCCCGAAGCGGCCGAGCGCGCGCGAGCGGGGGTGGGGCCCCGCGAGCCGTGGAGAACGCAGCTTGCGGCTGGACCGTTGAGCCACCAGCCACTAGATTCCGCCGCCGTTCGCGACTTGATGTGGCGGTCGGTGGGGCTGTTTCGAACGCGCGACGGACTGCTGGATGCGGTGGCCGCGCTCGATGAGGCGTACGAAGCGGAGCGCTGCCGAGTGGCGGCCATGTCGACGCCTGACGCGGAGGCGTGGCGACGATTCAATCTGCGCACGGTCGCGCCGCTCATCGCCCGCGCGGCCCTGAGGCGCGAAGAAAGCCGCGGCGGACATTTCCGGGAAGATTTCCCCGAACGTGATGATCGCCACTGGAAGATGCATCTCGTCGATGTGCCTGCTGATTCGCTGCGTTGAGCCACCACAGAGGACACGAAGGACACAAAGGAAAAGACCGGCTAGAATGACAGCCTTGTGTCCTTTGTGTCCTTTGTGGTGAATCAGCGTTCGACAAAAGGTTGTCGTTGAATGGCCAAGAAAACCGACGGGGCTGGCACGGACGCCTTCGTCACCGAAATCACGCCCCAATCGCAGGACTTTTCGCGCTGGTACCTCGATGTGGTCCGGCGTGCCGAGCTGGCCGACTACTCGCCGGTCAAGGGCTGCATGGTCATTCGCCCGTACGGCTACGCGATCTGGGAGCTCCTCCAGCAGGCGTTCGATCGGCGGTTCAAGGCGACGGGCCACGTCAACGCGTACTTTCCGCTCTTCATCCCCGAAAGCCTCTTGAACAAAGAGGCCGAGCACGTCGAAGGGTTCGCCCCGCAGGTCGCCTACGTCACGCACGGCGGCGGCGAGGAGCTCGAAGAGAAGCTCGTGGTGCGGCCGACCTCCGAAGCGATCTTCGGGACGATGTACGCGAAGTGGATTCAGTCGTGGCGCGACTTGCCGATTCTGATCAACCAGTGGGCGAACGTCGTCCGATGGGAGAAGGTCACGCGCCCGTTTCTGCGGACGACGGAATTTCTGTGGCAGGAAGGCCACACGGCGCACGAGACCGAGGCGGAGGCGGAAGAGGAGACGCGGAAGATCCTGGACCTGTACAAGGAAACGGTTGAGACCGAAATGGCGATGCCGGTCATCACCGGCAGGAAGAGCGAGAGCGAGAAATTCGCCGGTGCGCTGCGTACATATTCGATCGAGGCGCTGATGGGCGACGGCCGCGCGCTGCAGGCGGGGACCTCACACAACCTCGGCCAGAACTTCGCCAAGGCCTTTGACATCACGTTTCAGGCGCGCGACAAATCGGTACAGCATGTGTGGGGGACGTCGTGGGGCGTGTCCACGCGCCTGATTGGCGGCGTCATCATGACGCACGGCGACGACAGCGGCCTCGTGCTGCCGCCCCGCGTGGCGCCCTATCAGGTCGTCATCGTGCCGATTCCGCGCGGCAACTGGCAGGAGACGGTGCTGCCGAAGGCGCGCGACATTCAGCAGCAGCTCGTCGCCGCCGGCGTGCGCGTCACGCTCGACGACCGCGACGCCTACACGCCGGGCTGGAAGTTCGCCGAATGGGAGCTGCGCGGCGTGCCGCTGCGGCTCGAGATTGGCCCCAAGGACCTCGAGAAGTCGCAAGTGCTGGTGGCTCGCCGCGACACACGAGAAAAGCTCGGCGTGCCGATGGACGGCCTTGCCGGCCGCGTTCGCGAGCTGCTGGACGAGATTCAGCGAAATCTGTTCGAGCGTGCGGTGAAGTTCCGCGAGGAGCACACGCAGCGCGCCGACACCTATGACGCCTTCAAGCAGGCGATGCAGGGGCGGCCGGGGTTCGTGGTGGCGCCCTGGTGCGGATCGGCCGAGTGCGAAACCGAGATCAAAACTGACACGCAGGCGACGATCCGCAACATGCCGATGAGCGCATCGGCGCCGACAGGCCGCTGCGTCCGGTGCGACAAGGCGGCGCAGGCGGAAGCCTGGTTCGCGAAGGCGTACTAACCGACGCTCGTCGCCACAGTGCATCGCTCTGGTTCGCGGCAACTGTTTATCACGAAGCCACGAAGGACACGAAGAGCCTCAACCTAAAGACCTTCGTGGGCTTCGTGTCTTCGTGAAAAGCAGGCGAGGAATCGCTAAAGGGCAGGACGGGCAGGTGGGATGCCCCAGCGCCTCTGAATCTTCTTCATCACCGGGTGCCGGCGCGTCATCCGCTCGCGTGTGACGATGGCGTGAAACGCGTCGGCGAGATGCCGGCGCCACCAGTCGTCGCTCGATCGCTGGTGGGCCGTCGCGATCGCCTCGAGACACGACGCGTCGCCGACGCGCGACACCGCCGCCAGAAATTCCACCGGCAACGGGGCCGTCGCGGCCTCCAGCGACTCGCGCAAATCGTACACCCCCAGACGGCTCCCCCGATTCGCCAGCGCGACGTGCGCGGCCGCGCGCGTTCTCGTCCAATCCGCGCGGCGGCCTGGCGGCTCCGACGCTTCACGCTCGCGAAGGCGCTCGATGAGGTGGTGGGCGAGCGGCAAGGCGATGGCGGCGCCGCCATCGACGATCGCTTGCCGCAGCGCCTCCGGATCGTCGGCCAGCCCGTGCTCGGCTGCGGCGGCCAACTCCTCGAGCGGATCGCGTGACGGCGACGGCCCGCCGCGCGCACGGGCTGCCACCTGCGCTCGGATTTCAGGGTTCGGATCCTTTCCGAGGGCCTTCCACAGCGGCTTGAGCGTTGATGCGGGCAGATCGGTCAGAGACTCCATGGCCGCGAGACGGAGCCGCAGGCCACGCGCCTGGTCGAACGCAACCTCGGCCAGCCGGTCGAGCGCGAACGCGCCACGCGGACCGCGGAGAAACGCGCGCGCCAGGGCGATCGCCGCTGTGGCCACCCGCTCGTCGGCATCGCGAATCGCCCGCAACGCCGCGTCAAGGGCCCGGAGATCGGCGATCGCTTCGAGCGTGCGAAGCGCCGCCGTCCTCGCGGCGGGAGCCGCGTCGGACTCGACGAGCGCCACGAGACGATCGACGGCGCGCGCGCCGACCACCGTCAGCCGCGCGACGGACGCTTCGCGTGTGACCGCGTCCCCTGTGGAGAGGCCGGCGACGAGCGCATCGATCTGCTTGCCCGAGGACGCTTTGATGACTCCTGACTACTGAACCCTAACCGTGAGCGCCGCCCTGCGGTTCAGGCGACGTGTCTCTTCCCTGGCGTTGTCGTACTTGGGTTGTTCCTCGCCGTAGCTCCGCGTCTCGAGACGGTTCCCCGGAACGCCCCGCGAGACCAAGTACTCGCGAACGCTTGTCGCGCGCCGGTCGCCGAGCGCGAGGTTGTATTCCGCCGTGCCGATGTTGCAGGTGTGCCCTTCGATGATGATGTTCCGTCCGGGGCTCGCCTGCAGGCGCGTCACCGCGTCGTCGAGCAGCCGAAGGGCCTCGGGCCTGAGCGTGGAACGATCGAAATCGAAATACACGTCTTCGAACGTGAGCTCGACGACCGGCGGCGGCCTGACCACCTGAATCGTCACCGAATCCGACGCCGTGCCGCCCTTGCGATCGTCGACCGTGACGGTGACCGGCACGGGACCTACCTGCTGCGACGCGGTCCAGAGCGTTTGCCGATCCGCCGGATTCTGGAAGGTGCCGGCCGGCGCGCTCCAGCGATAGGTCAGCACGTCGCCGTCGGGATCCTGCGCGTCAGCCGTGACGGTGGAACTCCTCCCGACTTCCACGGTACACGGTTCGCACCGTGCGCGTACGGTCGGCGGCCGGTTCGGCGCCACCGACGGCGGGGGCGGCGGCGGGGCAGGCGGTGGGGGCGGCGCCGGCGGCACGTAGAGAGGAACCCCGGGGTGATAGCCAATCCGCACCTGCCAATCCCAGTAGTCGCCGGTGGCGTCGTCGGCGGCGCGTGTGAGATCGCGGATCTTGGTCGGCACGTTCCAGCTGAGCCCGCCGCCGACAAAGAACCCTTTCGGTGCCTGGAAGGTGACGCCCACGGTCGCGCGCGTCAGGTTTTCGGAGTTCGACGTGATCGGCGGCCGGCTGCCGTCCGTCCCGACGAGCGCCGCGCTGGTGATCGTCGCCGGATCGGCCGAGGTCACGTGGCCGTTGAGCTCGGTGAACACGCGCACCGGGCTGCGCGAGGGAAACGCCGCGCCCGCGCCCCAGCGGAACGCACTCGTCGGAATGTCGAAGCCGTCGGGATTCGCGCGGAACTCGTATCCGCCATATCCGGACACGTCCACCGCTTTCGCTGCGTCCTTGCTCGCGATAAGGTCGAAGAACACATCGGCCTTGCCTGTGCCGTTGCCGACGTCTTTTTTGGCCGTCGGCAGCTTGACGACGCCGCGCACCGCGAGCGCCGCCGGGTTCTGGCGATACTCCGACCAGAGATTGACCTTTGCGCCCACGTAGAAGTCGCCGAGGTTGTCGCCCGTCCACCCCTGGTTGACGCGCGGATGCTGGGCGATGATGCCGCCGAAGCTCGGATCGTTGATAAAAAGCGATCGCGTGTCGCGATCGATCCGCGTGTCGACGAGAAACGATCCAAACACCTCGGCGCGATCCCCGACGCCCACGCCAAATGTGCCGGCAAAGTCGGCGACGTTGCTGTAACCCTGAATGAAGTTGGTGCCGCGCCGATAACCGCTGACCGACCACTTCCCGCGCGCGAGTACTTCAGCGGTGGGCACATACCACAACCCCGTGTCGCCGTAGAACGTGGTCGTGGCTGCGCGAGTGGAAGCGTCGGAGGACTGGGACGCGGAGGCTTGTGTGGCGGGCGTCGTCGAGGCCGAAGTTGTCTGGGCGCTTGCCGCCGAGGCCCACAGGACACAGGCTGTGAGGC
The DNA here is from genome assembly GCA_023265105.1 of Acidobacteriota bacterium. Lineage (GTDB taxonomy): Bacteria > Acidobacteriota > Vicinamibacteria > Vicinamibacterales > CAVVIG01 > JAHFUJ01. Next base: position 3,098 of record JAHFUJ010000143.1, on the reverse strand, counting down.
CGATCAAGCGAAGCGGAATCGTCATCAGGCTGTACCTCCCGCGGTAACAGCAGCGCAACATTACAGATCAGCAATATAGTACGGCACTGCGCTCCAAGTCAAACATCGATTCAGGTCTCGCGCTCGCGCGTTGGTCCGACCAGCCACGCGATGACGATGCTCAGCACGTAGAGACCGAGCATCGGCGCGGCGAAGATCGTCTGCGTGGCCATGTCACCGCCCGGCGTGATGACGGCGGCCACGACGAAGATGATGAGCACGGCATATTTGATGTTTTTGGCGAGGAACCTCGCGGTTACGAGCTTCATCTTCGCGAGGAAGAACACGAGCGTCGGCATCTGAAAGACCAACCCCATCCCAATCAGCATTTTCGCGTAGAGCCCGAACACGTCGTCGAGCCTTGGCATGAACCCCAGGTCGGGCGTGTTGAAGCTCGCGAAGAACGCCATCATGAACGGGAAGACGATGTAGTGGTTGAACAGCGCGCCGCCGACGAACCCCAGCGTCGACATCAGCACGAACGGGATGGCAAGCCTCTTTTCGTTCGAGTAGAGGCCCGGCGCGATGAACAGCCACACCTGATACATGATGAAGGGCGCCGCCAGCATCACGCCCGCGATGAGCGCGACCTGGACGTACAGCGAGAAGGCCTCGCCCGGCTGCGTATAAATCAGCTTGCTGCCCTGGGGCAGGAGTCTCCGCGTCGGTGCCAGAATGAAATTGACGACGCGCTCGATGAACGCGAACCCGACGACGACGCCGACGGCGATCGCGATGCACGAACGGACGATGCGTGTCCGGAGCTCATCCAGATGGTCCAGAAACGACATCTTCGAATCGGATGCGAGATCGGTATCGTCGAGATCGGAGTCGTAGGCCCCTGAGTGGGGGCCCGGGAAGGGGACCAGGGCCATTATCGGTCAATCAGAATTGCAGGATGGCAGGACGGCAGGATGGCAGAATTGCAGGATGGCAGGAGGTGAATCGGTCAATGGCAATTCTGCCATTCTGCCATTCTGCAATCCTGCCATTTAATTACGCACCCTGATCGGCCTTGCCCACCGGCACGGGGTCGTCCACCCGAGGCGGCGGCGGGGTCGTCACTGCCTGCGCTGCGGCGGTCTTCGACGCCTCCACCGTGGAGCGCTGCTCCTCCAGGCGAATCTCGTCTTCGAGCGTGCTGCGGAGCTCGTTCGAGGCCCTCTTGAATTCGGCCAGGCTCTTACCAAGGGAGCGGCCCAGTTCGGGCAACTTCCGGGGACCAAAGACGATCAGCGCGATCACAAAAATGATGATCAGCTCCGGCATGCCAATAGAACCAAACATGGTGCTCCTACCTTCCGGAAAATCGGGGCGAAACCGCTAGAGTCATTATAGAACGCCCCTCCGGGGGGTCAAGGGCTTCGAGTCCCAGCCGCGCCCAGAAGTCATTGCTCGTAAGGAAGTTATCTGCTACGATCCGGTGATATGCGACGCTATCGTTTTCTCTCCGCCGTTGTCTTCGCGATTGTCGTGTCCGCTCTGGTCGGCGGGTTTTTCGGCAAGAGCGCTCTGGCGATCGACGACAAGGTTCCCGAACACTACAAGACGTTCACGGCAGCGCTCGACGCGATCGAGACGAGCTACGTCGACAAGGTCGAATCCGATCGCCTGGTCTACGGCGCCGTCCGCGGCATGCTGGGAACGCTCGACCCGCATTCAAGCTTCTTCGATCCACGCGAGTACGCGCAAATGCGCGAGCGGCAAGAAGGCCACTACTACGGCCTTGGCATCACGATCGCGTCAATCGACGGCGACATCACGGCGCAGGGCGTGTTCGAGGGATCCCCGGCCTACAAGAAGGGCGTGCGGCAGGGCGACATCATCGCCAAGATCGCCGGCGACGACGCCAAAGGCTGGACCACCGAACAAGCGATGCGCAAACTGCGCGGGCCCAAAGGCACCAACATCGAGATCACCGTCCGTCGCCGCGGCTACGAAGAGCTGATCCCCATCGAGGTGACGCGCGACGAGGTGTACATCCCCACCGTTCCGGCGTACTTCATGATCGACGCCACGACCGGATATATTCGGATGCAGGATTTTGGCGAGAGTACGGACCGCGACGTGAAACACGCCCTTCACGAGCTGGCTTCGAAGGGGATGCGCCGCCTGCTCTTCGACATCCGCAACAACCCGGGAGGACCGCTCGATCAGGCGATTAAGGTCGCCAACGAATTCCTCTCGCGCGGCAAGATGATCGTGTACACGCGCGGGCGCATCGCCAATTCCGACCAGGATTACCGCGCGACCGAAGACAGCGAGTTCACCGACATCCCGATCGTTCTGGTTGTGAACAGGAACAGCGCGAGCGCGTCGGAGATTGTCACCGGTGCGCTGCAGGACCACGACCGTGCCTACGTCGTGGGCGAAACGACGTTCGGCAAGGCCCTCGTCCAGTCGGTCTATCGCATCAGCGGCGGTGCGGGGCTGGCGCTCACGACGGCTCACTACTTTACGCCGAGCGGCCGGCTCATTCAGCGCCCGTGGGACACGACCTTCGACGAGTACCTCACCTACAACCTGCGGGACCAGAACGCGGATCGCGCGCACAGCCCGAGCGACCTGAAACACACCGACGCGGGCCGTCCGGTCTACAGCGGCGGCGGCATCGAACCCGACAAGCGCATCGCCGGTCCGACCGAAGGCTTCGACCCGGGGCGCGTCGGACGCATGCTCGCTGCGCGTCAGGCGTTCGCCAGCTTCGCGCAGAACTTTTCGGCCCAGGGCGACGCGCGCTTCGCGCAGAGGTCGAGCGGCCGCCGCGTGGTGGCCCCCAACTTCGTCGTGGACGACGCGATGCTGGCGGATTTCCGCGAGCGGCTCCAGCGCGACAGGATCAAGATCGACCAGGATGGGTTCAACAAGGATCTCGATTTCATCCGCGCCATGATTCGCTTCGAAATCGACCGGGCCGTGTTCGGCCTGGCCGATGCGCGCCGGCACCTGATCCTCGTCGATCCGCAAGCGCAAGCGGCGCTCGGGATGTTCGGCGAGGCGCAGAAGCTGTCGCTCCTGGGTCGCGCGGCGACCAAAGCGGGCCTGTGAGGGACGCGGGC
>JAHFUJ010000142.1 GCA_023265105.1 Acidobacteriota bacterium | reverse complement strand
GAGCTGCTTGACGCTGCGCTCGCGCTCGGGTGTGCCGATCTGGCCGCGAAAATACTTCGAGACGACGATGTTGGTCGCCTGCTGCGACCAGAACTTCGGGATCTCGACGTCGCGCTGCTCGAAGACCACCTCGCCGCGTTCGTTGCCGATGACGGCGGCGCGGATCTCCCATTCGAATTCGTCGAACGGATCGACGCCGGCCTCGCTGAAAAAGCGCGGGAACGCCGTCCCGGGCGCGGAGGCGAGCGCCTTCTTCGCGCGCGCTTTCTCCACCTCGGCGTGCGCGCCGACCGGAGCGTCCACACGACTCTCCACCGTTTGTTGGCCGGCCGTCGCGGCCTGATAGGCAGCGCCTTCTTTCATGTCTCCTCCACCGGTTGACGATCGCGCTCCTGCCCCAGAAAGCGACCGTCGGCGCTTTATTGGAAATCGCGTGGCCGTTTGGAACCCGATGATCCTTGACGCGGGCGAGAAGCTGGGAGGTCTCTCGCTAGTCGCACCTGCTCGGCGCCAGGCGAATCAATATGAGCCCAGGCGGCTCGTTTGTCAAGCGTGCAAACACCATATATTGTGCTCCCCTTTTAGGGCACTCGCAAGATATTGACAAAGAGCCGCGCGCTCGCTTACCTGCCCGCCAGTTGAGCGGCGAGCGACGCCGCCTTGTCCGCTAGGTTTCGGGCAAACACCAGATTCTTCTCGCGCAGCGCATCCTGCGCCTGGCTCACGAACCGCTTGGCGGTGTCGTACTGCGTGCGTGCGTCGGCGTTGAGCGCGCGGTAATCGATCCGGTTGAGATCGGCCGTCGCGCGCGCCAGCACAGTGCGAATCGTTCGCTCGACTTCACCTTCGGCTCCCGTCGGCGTCGTCTGCAGCGTGGTGGCAGGCGGCCTGGCCGGTTCCTCGACCGGCCTGGGCGGCCCCGAGGGAGCCGGTTCGGGCCGCGGCAACGCCGGGCGCGGACGAAGGGGCGCGATCGGTGCGGGTTCCGGCGCTTCGACCGGTGGGGCCGGCGCCAGCACGTCGGTCGCTTTCGGTTCCACGTTGCGCGGCGGCGGCTCCGGCATCTCGAGCGGCGGCGCGTCGGGCGCGGTCTTCGCGTGGGCCCGCGCACACCCGGACACCAGCGGCAGCAAAAGCACTACCACGGAGAGCACGGAGACAAACTGAGCACACCGACGCTTCATGTCTTCCGTGCCCTCCGTTTGCTTCCGTGTCCTCCGTGGTAGAGCTTTAAACATATCGTCAAGCCTGCGGCAGCAGCACGCGGAACGTGGTCCCCGCCCCCGGAGTCGACTGCACCTCAATCTCTCCGTCGTGCATCTGCACCGTGCGATACACCATCGAGAGACCGATCCCGCTCCCCTTTGGCTTGGTCGTGAAGTACAGATCGAAAATCCGCTGCAGATCCTCCGGCTTGATGCCGACACCGGTATCGGTAAATGAGATCGCCACGCGGTGGTCACGCGTCGCCTCGCCCTGGATGCGCAGTGTGCCGCCGTGGGGCATCGCCTGACATGCGTTGAGCGCGAGGTTGAGAAACGCCTGACGCAGCATCGCCGGATCGCCGTTGACGTCGGGGGCGCCGTCGCACTCCACCGACAACCGTACGCCGCTGCGCTCCGCCTCCGGCTGGATGATCGGCACGACCTCGCCGACGAGCGCGCTCAGCCGTACCGGCTGCAGCTTCAGATCTTCCGGCCGGCTGAACTTGAGGAAGCCCTGCACGACCTCGTCGAGCCGCCGGATCTCGCCGGCAATCACCTCGACGTGTCCGATCGCTTCGCGCGCGTCGATCGGTGGGGTGTCGGTCGTGACGGTCGCCGCGGCCGCGACGCGACTGCCGAGCGAGACGCTGCGCGCGGCAGGAGCCGGCGCCGCGAACTGCTGCCGCAGCAACTCGAGATGGATCATCATGGCGTTCAGCGGGTTCTTCACTTCGTGCGCCACGCCGGCCGAGAGACGGCCGAGCGCGGCCAGCTTGCGCGAGTACCGAAGCGTCGACTGGACCCGACTCAGATACTGGCGGTTCAGCCGCTCGCCGCCCGGGTCGACGCTCGCGACCGCGTCTTCCAGATGCTCGGCGGTCGATGCGAGATGGGCCATCGGTCCCGCCGTCGGCGCCCGATCGGCCGACAACTGCGCGCTGACCTCGTTGAAGAAGTTCCCCAACTCGCCGAACTCGTCATGCTGATCGAGATCGAGGCGGACGCCGAACTCGCCTCGACCGAGGCGCGTCAGGCCGCTTCGAATGACGTGAATCGGCCTAAGTAATCGCTGCGCCAGCAGGATCGCCACGACGACCGACACCGCCAGCGCCCCAAGGGCGGTGGCGATGGCCGGCCGAAGCGACCCGTCGAGGTCCTGCCGAATCAACAGCGTTGAGACTCCGATGTGGATCGATCCGAACTCGGTCGTGCCCAGCAGCAACGGCTGCCGCAGCTCGAGATTACGCCCCTGGCCCGAGTAGATGGCCAGCAGCTGCGACAGCGCCGGACGCGCAAGGAGCGCGCTCAGGTCGCCGCCGGCCGCCAGCGGCTGGCCTTCGAGCGCCGGATCGGCGTCGGCGACCACACGGCCGTCGACGTCGACGATCGCCGCAACCGTCACGTTCTTCGAATAGAGGCTCGACTCGAGAATCGACCGGAGGCCGGGATCGCCGCGCAGCGCCGTGTACGGGTCCGTGCCCTCGACGACCACCGCTCGCGCGCGGTGAAAGATGGCGTTGGCGACAAGCTCCGCCCGGGCGCGGCTCTCTTCGAGGCTCACGCGCGCCAGCCGAGCCAGATGCAGCAGGCTCAGCACGACGACGACCGCGCCGACGATCGACGTGACGCCGAGGACCTGTTTGCCTTTGATGCCTAAATGCATAACATTCGGGTTCAGGGTTCAGGGTTCAGGGTTCAGGGTTCGGTTCTTGGTTCGAGGTTCAGAGTTCCAGAACGCCGAACCGAGAACGCCGAACCAGAACCTTGAACCCGGAACCTGGAACCCAGAACCTGGACCCTCACTGGTTTCTCAGCCTCAGTTTGTTCAACTTGTTGTGCAGCGTTTTCAGACTGATCCCGAGGCTCTCGGCCGCGCGCGTCCTGTTGCCGCGGGTGTGCTCGAGCGTCAGCACGATCAACCGCCGCTCCGCTTCCTCGACGGTCATGCCGGGCGCCAGCGCGACCAGCGGCTGCGACCGCGCGGGCGGCTCGCCGGCCAGCGACGCCGGCAGGTGCTTGGGCTCGACGAACGGCCCCGGCGAGAGAATCGTCGCGCGCTCGATGACGTTTCTCAGCTCGCGGACGTTGCCGGGCCAGTCGTACTGCTCGAGCATCCGCATGGCGGGCTGATCGACGCCGGCGATCGATTTCTGGTTCCTCGTGTTGAACTCGTTGAGGAAGGCCTGGATGAGCAGCGCCAAGTCCTCTTTGCGCGCTCGGAGCGGCGGCAGGCGGAACGAGAAGACGTTCAGCCGATAGAAGAGATCGTCGCGCAGCTTCCCCTTCTGCACCGCCTCGATCGGATCGAGGTTGGTCGCGGCGATCACCCGCACGTCGACCGACTGCTCGGTCCCTCCGCCCAGCCGCCGGAACGTGCGCTCCTGCAGCACGCGCAGGAGCTTGACTTGCGTGGCCGGCGTCATCTCGCCGATCTCGTCGAGAAAGAGCGTCCCGCGATCGGCCAGCTCGAAACAGCCTTGACGGCGGCCGGCCGCCCCGGTGAACGCCCCCTTCTCGTGCCCGAAGATCTCGCTCTCGAGCAGCGTCTCGGGAATGGCGGCGCAGTTGATCGCCACGAACGGAAACGACGCGCGCGGGCTCAGCTGATGGAGCGTGCGCGCGACCAGCTCCTTGCCCGTCCCCGACTCGCCGCTGATGAGCACCGAGGCGCTCGTCGGCGCCGCCTGTTCGACCACCTGATAGATCTTCCGCATCTCGGCGCTGTGACCGACGAGCAAGCCGAACGTGCCGTGCTCGCGCAGTTGGCGCCTCAGCGCTTTCACTTCCCGCAGCGTCTCGAGCCGTTGGACGATCTTGTCGAGCAGCACTTTCAGCCGCTGAATGTCGATCGGCTTCGTGAGGTAGTCGTACGCGCCGGCTTTCATCGCCTCGACCGCGGTCTCCACGGTGCCTTGCGCGGTGAGGAGCAGCGTCGTGGTGTCGGCGCCCTGTTGCTGAAGCGCGCGCAGCAGCCCAAGCCCGTCCAGACGCGGCATCACGAGATCGCTGATCACGATCGCGGGACGGAACGTCGTCACCTTGTCGAGCGCTTCCTCGCCATCGCTCGCCGATTCCGCGACGAAGCCCCAGCTCTTGACGAGTTGTTCGAGCCCGACGCGCGCCGCTGCGTCGTCTTCGACGATGAGCACGCGCTCGGAAACCGCTCTTGGCTGCGTCGTGGCGGTCATCGCGGCGGTGTCGCCGGCGAGGCTCGTCATGGGGTGCCTCCCCTGGAGGCCCGGCGAACCACCTTCGCCAAGGCTATGGTGGTCCGCCGATTTGTCCGCCGACCTGTCCGCCGAAGCTTCAGCGGAGGCGGAAGCTTTTGCGGAGGCGGAAGCGTTCCGCGAAGGCGGAAGCCGGACGCCACGTGGTATGTCATTTTTACATTGTGAGGCCGGTCGGGCCGGGCTGCAAGTTGAACCGGAAGTCGGGACGTCTTGCGGTAGGCTGTAGCCCATGACCGAGTGGTCCGGCTTCGAGCCCCGAGACCCAAGCCTCGAGCCCAGAGCCCCGACCGAGCGCTCCCCTGCGCGGATGCTCGCGCGGACGGTCGCGCTGCTCGAAGTCCTCCTATGCTCCGACTACCCGACGCAACTCGCGCTCGCAGCGACCTTCGCGGCGTTCGGGTTCACCCCGTACACCTCAGGCCGCTTGTCGGTCGCCTACGTCGTCACGCTCTCGCTCGTCGACACGGCGCTCCTTCTCGGGCTCATGGTGCTGTTCCTCCACGCGCACGGCGAGCGCGCGCGTGATGTGTTTCTGGGATCCCGGCCGGTGTCGGGGGAAGTGCGGTTCGGCGTGCCGCTGACCCTCGCCACCTTTGCCATCGGTATTGCGGTGCTGGCCACCATCAGGACGTTTGCGCCCTCCCTTCACAATGTCGAGCACAACCCGCTGCAGGACCTGATGATCCGGCCACGCGACGCGTGGTTGTTTGTGCTCGTCGTCGTCGTCGCTGGCGGAGTGCGCGAAGAAGTCCAGCGCGCGTTCCTGCTGCATCGCTTCGAGGTGTGGCTTGGCGGCGGCACGGTGGGCATCGTCATCGGCAGCGCGGCATTCGGGGCGGGACACTTGCTGCAGGGCGCCGACGCGGCGATTGCGACCGGCCTCCTCGGGGTGTTCTGGGGGATCGTGTATTTGCGGCGGCGGTCGGCGGTCGCACCCATCGTGAGCCACTCAGGGTTCAATTTGATGCAAATCGCGCAATATCTGCTCGTCGGAGGGTAGAATCGCCCCGTGACCGACCGAGAGTGGCGGGAAGCGATCGACATGCGATCGTCGCTCGTGGGCGTCGGGCTGGTCGTGGTGTCCGGCGCGCTGCTGCGGTACTGGAACCTGCGGCACGGCAGCGTCGGGCCGATTGAGACCGAGATCGTCGACCCCGTCCTGCAATTGATTCGCACCGGATCGTACCGGCCGCAGGCGCTCGTGCGGCCGACCTTGCCGATCTACCTGCACGCGCTCGTCGCCATCGTCCATTTCATCGCGGGCGCCATCACGGGCGCGTGGCGATCGTTGGCCGAGTTTGGGCCGGGACCGATCATCGCCTGGGGACGCGGCTTCTCGGCACTCGTCGGCACGGCGGTCGTGTTCATCGTCTATCAGATCGGCATGCGCTGGGGCGCGCGCCATGCGCTGCTTGCGGCGGGTCTGATGGCGGTGACGCCGGCGCACGTGGCGGTCTCCCGCCAGATCGGCGAGGGATCGCCGCTCACCTTCTTTTCCGCGCTGAGCCTGCTGCTGTCGCTCATCGCCATCGAGCGCGGAGGGCGGCGCCGATTCATCGTTGCGGGCCTCGCCGCCGGCTGTGCCGCCGCGAGCCACTACGCGGGCGCCATCGTCGTGGTCGTGCCGCTCGTCGCGGCGTGGATGACGACGAACGATGAGAGTTCGCGGGTGTCGCGTGCCGTCGCGGTGTCGCTCGCCGCGATCGCGGCGTTCATCGCGGCGACGCCGCTCAGCGTGCGGGACCTTCCGGCATTTCTGAACGGCTTCGCGATCGCGGCCTCACCTTCGGGGGCTGGCGTGGCGGGCGATGTCGAGCTGCTGCGACAGCTTCTCTGGGCGCTGCAGTGGCCGGGGGTCGTGCTGGCGTTTGCCGGCCTCAGTCTCGGCATCGTTCGCGCCGTCACAGGTCCGGGCCATACACGCTGGACGCTGCTCGTCAGCTTCCCGGTCGTCTATTTCGCGCTCGTGGCGTGGCATGGGGCCGCGTCCGAGGCGATTCTGCTCCCGCTGCTGCCGGCCACGACTGTGATCGCGGCGATCGCCGTCGTCTCCGGCGTGAGCCTGCTGCGCCGTTTCGACATTCCGCGCGCCGCGCGCACCGCGCTCATCGCGGCGCTGACGGTTGTCGCCGTGCTGCCGCCGGCGGTCTTCTCGATCGAGCTGGTGCGCCAGGCCGGCCGCGAAAGCGTCAGCGCCGGTTCTAAACCCCCTCGGGGCGTCCGCCTTCAGGCGGACCAGACCGAACGTGGCGTCAGCGCCCGGGCAGATAGAGGTCGATGACGTCCGCGCGCCGGCGCAGGCCGGCGATCCATTCGTCGACCAGCGCCTGCCGCGGCTGTTCGGCGCCGGGCGCGGCGAACCGCTGATCGAGATACGCGCGAATCCGCAAGTCTTCGCGCAGCGTCTGGCGCAAGTGCCCCGCGTCGATCCCCGAGCGAGCCAGCGTGACGTCGAAGGCCTGCGGCGAGGCGAACCGCGCGCGCACCTGCTCCAGTTCGCGGTCGACCATGTCGGCGCTCGGCTCGGGGGGGGCGTAGCGATCGACCTCCGCCAGAATCAGCGCGCGATCGATCAACGTCGATAACACCGCGCGGATCGGATCGGCGGTGGCACGCGCCGGCACCAGACCGAGATCGCGGGCGGCCGTCACGTCCGTCAACGTGATCGGCTGCCCCGCCACGAGGGCGAGCACGCGATCGATCGTTTCTCCGGCGCGAAGGCTAACAGCACTCACGCACAACAAGCTGGTTATCAACAAGCCGCGCATCTTTTATTACTTTGTCGTGGGGCCCCACCCCCACGACCTGTGCCTTCGCGGCTCACGCCGCTCGGCATTGATTCCATCGACTTTCCGCTTTCACAGCGATTCTCTTTCAACGAACGCCACCGACCTGTTCTCTGGTTCGTGATGAACGGGCCGTCGATCTCGCATCAGAACGCTTGGCCGAAGGTGATGAACCACGCCGTCAGCCCCTCGGTCGGTTGCCGGTGCACCTTGAAGCCCAGGTCGATGCGAATGGGTCCCACCGGCGACTTGTAGCGCACGCCGACGCCGGCCGCGCTGCGGAGCTCACCCAGATCGATGTCGGTCGCGCGCGCGAAGACGTTGCCGGTGTCGAGGAACCCGACGACCCCCAGCCCTCGCCACACGGGCATGCGCAACTCCGCGTTGAAGATGACGAGCGCGTTGCCGCCGAGCGGAAACCCATCTTGATCGATCGTGTCGCCCGGTTGCGACGGGGAATGGCGGACGCCGAGCCGATCCAGGGCGAACCCGCGAACCGTGGTGTCGCCGCCGGCGAAGAAGCGCTCGCTCGCCGGCAGTTCCTTCACGTCGTGTTCGACGATCGGCTGTTGGCGCTCGTCGAGTTTCGGCTGGCCCTGCGCGTCGGTCCGCACGACGTCGCGGGAGAAGCCGGTCGCGAGCCCGAGCCGCGCGTCGCCGGCGAAGACGATTCGATTCGTGCGCGGCAGCGTGCGGAAGGTTTGCGCTGTCAAGAACGACTTCATGAATCCCACTTCGGAGCCGATGCGTCGCGCCGCGACCTGACCGTTGGCACTGAAATACTCGCCTGCGCCCGGATCGACCGCGTCGTTGCGCGTGTCGCGAATCAGCGAGGAGGAGAACGACGACAATAAATACTTCGGGAACGCGCGGTCGATGAGGAGCTGGTCGGCCAGGCTGACGCTGTTTTCGAACACCGTGGTGCGCTGGATCTGATAGCTGCCGCTGAGGCTGACCGCGCGGGTCAGATGGCGCGCGAGTTCGGCGCTCGCGCTGCGCCGGGAAAAATTGAAGCTCGACCGGATCTGCTGCTCGACGGTGCCGGTCACGACGGCGTCAGCCGCAGTGTTGAAAATCCGCGGCTCGCGGAACGTCCCGAGCATCCGGTACTCGGTCAGTCCGTAGCCGCCGTCGGACGTGGTCGGCGAGTCCTTCGGGTGCAAGCTGATGCTGGTGAACAGATTGATCGACCGGTTCTTGCCGAACAGATTGCGGCGGCCAATCTCGAAGAACGCGCGCGGCGCGAATTCCAACCGCTCGGCCGCCACGCTGCCGCTCTCGGCGCGGCGCACCACGCGGAGCCGCCCCTCGCCGCCGCCGCCGTAGCCAATCGTCGTGACCGGCGCCTCCTCGACGGTGACCAGGAGGTCGCGCCTGGCCTCGTCGCCGTGGCGGAGCTCGGTGATCTGCACGCGCCGGAACAGGCCAAGCGCCAGCAGCCGGCGCTGGCTTTCATTCACGGCCTCGCGGCCGAGCGGATCGCCCGGTGTGACCCGGAACTCGCGCTCGATCGTCTCGGCGCTCGTCCGCGTATTGCCGGCGACCAGGACGTGGTCGACGAAAATCTGCGGGCCTTCGCGCACCGTGAAGACGAGGTCCGCGCGCGTGCCGTCCTGACTGAATTCCGGTTTCGCCTCGACCGTCGCGTTCTGATAGCCGCGGTTCGCGTACTCGAGCTGCACCTCGTCGCGATCGACCGCCAGTTGCGCCGGCACGAACGGACGCCCCTCCCGCAAGGCCAGCCGTTCGCCGAGCGTCGCTTCGTCGATCGACCGGTTGCCGGCGAACCGCACCGATCCGACGCTGGTGCGCACGCCTTCGCCGATCACGATGCGCACGACCGCCGGCACTTCAGGCGCGCCGCTCCCGACAGGCACCAGTTCGAGCCCGGCCTGCACCTTCGCATTGGCGAAGCCACGGCGGTGGTACCGATCCTCGATCGTGACAATGTCGGCGCCGAGCCGGGCCGCCGAAAAGGGCTGCGCGCCACGCAGGCGGAGGCTGGGTTCGAACTCGGACAACGGCAGCGAGGGATTGCCGGAGATGTCGACGCGTGAGACGCGGTACAGCGGACCCTTCTTCACCGTGAACGTGATGCGCAGCTCGCCGCTCGATTCTTCGCGCGTGTGCGGCGCCGCCGCGTCCCGGTAGCCCTCGGCCCGTAGGAACTCCTCGATGCGATTGCTCGAGTCCTCGAGCAGGTCCTCGTCGGCCGATCCTTCGCGCTCCACGGGGACCAGTTCGGCACGTCGATTGGAAGGGAGCGGATCGCCGGCAAAGGCGACGCGGACGCGCGGCCCGGGATCGACGGCCAGCGTGAGGTTCGCCACGCGGTCCTCGTCGGCAAGGCGCACGGCGGGCACCAGCTTCGCCTCGTAGTAGCCCTGAGCCCGGCGTCCCTCGAGGTACTTGTCGATGCGGGCGCCCAGTGCGTCGCGCTCGTACGGACTGCCGGTGGCGAGCCCCAATTGCCCCAGCACCTGGGCGCGCGACACGCCGGGCGGGCCGTTGACGTCGATCGTGCCCACGCGCGTGCGCGCGCGCGGGTCGATCGTGAACACCAGCGTGGCGCGTTCGGGTGCGTGCGTGATCTCGGCGCGCGGCGTCACGTCGGCATGAAGGTAGCCCCGCTCGCGCAGCGTGTCGGCCACGAGCCCCGCCAGCTCGGCGGCTCGTCCGAGCGGCGGCGAGACGCCGTATCGTTCGACGACCGCGCGTCGCAACTGCCCTTGGTCGACGCCGGGCGCACGAAGCGCTCCGGTGAATTGAATCTTCGAGACAAGGTGCGCGGGACTCAGCTCGTAGCGAAGCGCGACGCCGCCGCCGGCGAGGCTCGCGTCGACCCGCACGTCTTCGAACCGCCCAAGGCTGAACAGGTGCGCGATGCTCTCGCGCACTTCCGTCATCGACAACGGACCGCCGACCCGGGTTTCGACCACTTGCGTCACCGCCGGCTCCGTCGTGTCGCGCCCTTCGACGACCAGCCGCACGGAGGTCACCGGCTTGCCGAGATAGTCGCCGACCGCCGCGCGCGCCGCCGCGCTGACGCCGACGATCAGCAGCGCGAGCCCGCCGGCGATCGTGGGCGCCGCGCGCATCAAAAGGCGTGCCTCACGCGAAACTCGAGGGCGTAGGTCTGCTGGTCCTCGTTGCGCGACAGAATCCACGACAACCGATCGCCCTGCTCGTACTCGAGGAGCACGATTTGATCGTTGATCGTCGTACCCAGGCTGCGTGAGAAGGTGAAATACACGCGCTCCGAGACGCGCTTCCCGATCGTCAACCGGGCCGTCGGGTTCAGTCGCGACGTCTGCTGGCTGTACGGATCGATGAACGAGGGCCTGAGCTGGAACGTGTCGAGGCCGAACGTCTGCTCGACCACCTTGCCGACTTCGCTCGAGATCGGACTCGTCAGCGCCTGCGTGGCGCGTGCTTTCAGGATGTCGGTCGGCGTCTGATTCGGGTCTTGACGCGCGCGCAGCTCGACGTCCCCGGTCCGCTGCACGTCGCTGAACAGCAACGCCAGCACGTCCGGGGTCGGAAGCGGCGGCTCGGAGGTCAGGGCCGGCTTGAGCTGCTCGGTCGTGCCCGTGAAGCTCACGATGACGCGATACGTCTGGCCGGGCACGCGGACGTTGGTTTCGGCTTCGATGTCGAAGAACGGCTCGACCCGCGCCGGGTTCGTGAAGTCGATCGTCCCGCGCGTCAACCGATACCGCCGGCCCTCGAAGTTTCCCTCCCCGCGCTCGATGGTGGCCTGTCCGAACAGCACCGGCCGATCGTAGGTGCCGCGCAGCGTCAGGTCGGCGTTCGCCACCATCCGCAGGAGATTCGTGTCGACGCGGAACGTGGACGGCACCAGAATGTGAAGGTCGAATCTCAGCGGCAACACCGCGGCGGGCGCCTCGGGGCCGCCGCTGCTCGACGCCGATCGGCGCGTCACGAGATCCAGGATGCTGCCCGGCGCGTCGATGCGTTTGGTCCAGAGGGCGTTTCTGACCGTGACCGTTCCGCCGAGCGTCGGCGCCCCGAAGGTCCCGCGCACCGCGAGGTCGGCATCGACCGTCGACGCGACGCCCTCGGGATACCGCAGGCGCATCTCCTGACCGCGCGCGGTGACGTTCAGTTCGCCGGGCGTGTAGCCCTCGAATCCGATGCGGCCGCCGAACTGCACGCGCCCGCCGCCCATCGTGGCCGTCACCTCGTCGAGGCGA
>JAHFUJ010000141.1:3152-11452 GCA_023265105.1 Acidobacteriota bacterium | reverse complement strand
GCGGGCACATCGGTCGCATTGTTGGCGACGACCCCGAGAAACACCGACGGCAGCCAGATGGCGAGCATGCAGAGCGGGTAGAGAACAACCGTCTTGCGAAAGTGCCCCAGCCGGCGCGCCGTGAGACAAAAGATGCCGATGTGTGGAAAGGCGATCGAGGAAAGTGGGATGAACGTGTAGCTGAAAAAGTAGAGCGGCGACACGCGCTCGCGGGAGAGCAGCGGTGCCGTTGAAGGCGAGGCCAGCATTGCCTCGATGGCGTGTCGGAACCCGCCCATCCCGGCGGCAATCGTCGTCACCGCAATCGCGCCGAACAGCAGAAAGAGGGTGGTCTGGAACGTGTTCACCCACGCCGTGCCTCGCATCCCGCCGAAGAAGACGTACCCCATCACGACCAGCGACACCACCGCGCCGCCGAACCAGAACGGCACGAGCCCGCCGCTCACCACCTGGAGCGTCGTGCCGCCGCCCATCACGGCGATGACGATGTAGGGGACGAGCAGGGCGGCCTGCACCACGAAGATGACCGTGCCGATGTGGCCGCATTCCCAGCGGTCGCGGAACATCTGGACCGGCGTGATGAAACCGTGTCGCTTGCCGAGCGCCCAGAGCCGCGTCCCGATCACGAAGAGACTGAGCGGGATGATGAGCGCGGAGGAGGACGCCATCAGCCCGTAGGTGACGATGCCGTTCGCGAAGGCGTGGCCGGACGCGCCCAGAATCGAAAACGCCGTCATGTTGGCTCCGAAGAGCGACAAGAGAAACACGGCCGGCCCGAGCGATCGCCCCGCGAGAAAGTAGTCCTCGGCGTCGCGATGCCGTCCCGCCCCACGGCCCGCGAAGACGCCGATGTAGAGCACGACCGCCAGATATGCGAAGACGACGGCGGCAGGAATCATCTGAGTGCCGGACGGCCTGCCGGCTTGCGCGGCGCTTCCGGCTGGCCCTCGAGGTGCGCCGGCCAGTGCCATCGAACGAGCAGCCAAAGGAGAACCGACGACGCAGCCGTGTATGCGACGTGATAGAAAAGGCCGACCGGCAGGAATCCAAAGACGAGCGGGCGCGCCTCGCGCCAGAACCAGAAATCCTGATGGAGCGCGTAGAGCGCCGCCGCGAGGAGGGCTGCTGCCATCGGCGATATACTACGACATCATGCATCCGTCTCCGCTGGATCAATCGAGCGCGGCGGCCAGCGGCTCGGCTCGGGCCCCTCAAGACGCGCTCGACGCATGGGTGCGCGAGGTGGTGGCCTGGCACTTCGACCCGGCGTCCGGCTGCCCGTTCTGGCTCGAGTACGCGAAGACGGCGGGGTGGGATCCGCGCCGCGAGATCAAGAGGTTCGCCGACCTCGAGCGCTTCGGTCAGTTCGAGGACGAATGGCTGCGCGGCGGTCCCGTCCAGCGGTGGATCCCGAAGGCGCTCGCCGGCAGGCCGGTGTTCGTGTTCGAAACGGGCGGGACCACCGGCGTTCCGAAGACGCGCGTGGCCGTCGAGGATTTCCGCATCGACTACGAGCTGTTCAGCGGCACGCTGCCCGACCAGTATTTCCCCAAGGGCTCGAACTGGCTGATGCTTGGACCGTCGGGCCCGCGACGCCTGCGGCTGTCGGTCGAGCACCTCGCGCAGTATCGAGGCGGCATCTGCTTCTGCGTCGATCTCGATCCGCGCTGGGTCATCAAGTTGATCAAGAAGGGCTGGGCCGATCACCTCCAGGCCTACAAGGATCACGTCATCGATCAGGCGGTGACGATCCTCCAGGCGGGTCACGACGTGCGCTGCATGTTCACCACGCCGAAGCTGCTCGAAGCGCTGGCGCTGCGCCTCGAGTCGATGGGCACGACGATTCGGCAGGCCGGCATCACCGGCATTTTCTCTGGCGGCACCGAGTTCACGCCGCAGTGGAACCGCTTCGCGCACGAGGAGCTGCTCGACGGCGCCTACATGACGCCGACCTACGGCAACACGCTGATGGGGCTGGCGGCGAGCGCGCCGAGCGGGCCGCACAACAACTACAAGATCACGTACTACGCGCCGCAGCCGCGCGCGGTCATCGAGGTCGTCGACTTCGACCATCCCGTGAAGCTGGTCGATTATGGGCAGACCGGCCGGGTGAAGCTGACGACGCTCACGAAGGAATTCTTCATGCCGGGGTTTCTCGAACGCGACGAAGGAGAGCGCGAGCCGGCGTGCGATCGGTATCCGTGGGACGGCGTCAGCGGCGTGCGCCCGTACCGCGGCTTCGCGGCGACGACTACGGTCGGCGTGTACTGAGGAGGTTCTCGAGGTTCTCAGGGTTCTCGAGGTTCTCAGGGTTCGCGAGGTTCTCAAGGGTCGCGAGGTTCTCAAGGGTCTACTGGTGCCTGAACCCCGAGAACCCCGAGAACCCTGAGAACCTTGAGACTGTGTTCTGAACATGCTTCATCTGCCTGTTCTTCGCTGGGGTCAGCCCTACACGAGCATCGACGTCGACCAGGTCGTGCACTTCGCGACCGGCGAGCCGATCGCCAAGGTCAGCCGTGCCAACGGCGGCCTGATCCAGCGCGACATCCGCAAGGCCCAGCGCGCGCGCGACGTGCTGCGCGAGATCCCAATCGACGAGCTGATCGCGAGGGCCGGCGCGGCGGGCGAGCTCTACATGAACGCCACGCTTCCGATGGGCGACGGGACGCAGACGCCCGACGAGTTCGTCCGCGCGCAGTCGGCCACCACCGGCCTGCCCGAGCGCATGTGCCGCGCGAACATGAAGAAGAACGCGTTCGTGCTGGCCGAGATGCGCCGCATCCTCGCGTCGCTGACGCGCGGCCTGGCGTTCGACGTGCTCTCGAGCGGCCACGGCGAGGAGCGCGGCGTGCCGATCAGCTTCCAAGCGCAAAGCCCCGTCGTCGGGCTCGTGCTGCCGTCGAACTCGCCCGGCGTGCACACGCTTTGGCTCCCGGTCATCCCGTTGCAGGTGGGCCTGGTGCTCAAGCCAGGACCGCAGGAGCCATGGACGCCGTATCGGATGACGGAAGCGTTCTGCCAGGCCGGCGTCCCGCGCGAGGCGATTTCGATCTATCCGGGGGAGGGCGACGTCGGAGCGGCGGTCCTCGATAGTTGCGGCCGAAACTTGATCTTCGGCGGCACGGCGACCGTGGATCGCTACCGTGGCAATCCGAGAGTCCAGGCGCACGGGCCAGGATTCTCGAAAATCCTGCTCGGCGACGACCAGGTCGATCGGTGGGAACAGTATCTCGACGTGATGGTCGACAGCGTCTTCCTCAACAGCGGCCGGAGCTGCATCAATTGCTCCGGCATCTGGGCGAGCCGCCATACTCGTGAGATCGCGGACGCCATGGCGCGCCGGCTGGCGGAAGTGCGACCGTTGCCGCCCGATCATCCCGACGCGAGCCTGGCGGCGTTCACCGTGCCGGGTGTCGCCGATTCGATCTCGCAGGCGATCGACGCCGACGTGCAGGCGCCAGGCGTGACCGACGTGACCGCCAAGTATCGCGATGGAGCCCGCGTCGTGAAGCAGGGAAGGGCCGACTACCTGCTGCCGACCGTCGTGCACTGCGCATCGCCGGACGCCGCGATTGCGAAGAAAGAGTACATGTTCCCGTTCGTCACCATCGTCGAGTGTCCAGAGGCGAAGATGCTGGACGAGATCGGCCCGACGCTCGTCTGCAGCGCCGTCACGTGCAAGCCTGAATTCCGGCGCAGCCTGCTCGATGCGATCCACATCGATCGCCTGAATCTCGGTCCCGTGCCGACGACCCAGTTGAACTGGCTCCAGCCGCACGAAGGGAACCTCATCGATTTTCTGTTCCGGGCAAGGGCGTTTCAGACGGCCGAGCTATGAGAAGCGCATATTCACCACAAAGGACACGAAGGACACCAAGGATCAAACCGATCTTCACCTTTGTGTCCTTGGTGTCCTCTGTGATGAGCCCCGCAGGGTCGATCACCGCAGGCATATGAAGATCCTTTCCATCACGGCGGGCGCCGCGGGCATGTATTGCGGCAGTTGCTCCCGCGACAACGCGCTGGCGGCGGAGCTCCTGGCGCGCGGCCACGACGTGACGCTGGTTCCTCTCTACACGCCGACGACGACCGACGAGCCGAATCTCAGTAGAGACCGGGTCCTCTTCGGCGGAATCAGCATCTACCTCCAACAACACCTGCCGTTCTTCCGGAAGACGCCGCGGTTCGTCGATCGCCTGTTGGACTCGCCGCGCGTCATCAGAGCGTTCGCGAGCCGGTCGCTGTCGACCGATCCCGGCCTCCTCGGCGATCTGACGATTTCGATGCTCCAAGGCGAGCGGGGCGTGCTCCGCAAGGAATTCGAGAAGCTGCTCGAGTGGCTGGCCGACGAGCCGGCGCCCGATGTCATCAATCTGCCCAACTCGCTGCTCATCGGGCTCGCCCGGCCGCTGCGCGCGGCGCTCGATCGCCCGGTTTGCTGCACGCTGCAGGGTGAGGATCTGTTTCTCGAGGGTCTCGTTGAACCGTATCGCGAGCAGGCGCTCGATCTGATTCGGCGGCAGGTGGCCGAGGTCGATTGTTTCCTCGCCGTGAGCGATTACTACGTGCCGGTCATGTCGCGTCTGCTGCACATCCCACCCGAGCGGATGGCGGTCGTGCCCCTTGGGATCAACATGGCGGGCTATCAGAACAGGGAAAGGGGGACGGGTGTCCTTACAGGACACGGAGACCCGTCCCCCGTACCGTTTCGCGTGGGGTATTTTGCGCGCATCGCGCCCGAAAAGGGGCTGCACGTGCTGGCCGACGCGTATCAGCAGTTTCGCCGCCGCACGGGCGGCGCGCCGGCGCGGCTCGAAGCGGCCGGCTATCTGTCGCGCGAGCACGCGCCGTATCTGGACCAGGTGCAGCGCAGCCTCGCCGTGGCGGGGCTCGCCGACGAGTTCACCTATCGGGGCGCGGTCGATCGCGACGGCAAGCTGGCGTTTCTGCGCTCGCTGGACGTCCTTTCGGTGCCGGCCACCTACGACGAGCCCAAAGGTGTGTTCCTGCTCGAAGCAATGGCGAGCGGCGTCCCGGTCGTGCAGCCGGACCGCGGCGCGTTCACGGAGATCGTGGAAAAGACCGGCGGCGGTGTGCTCGTGGCGCCCGACGAACCTTCAGCGCTGGCCGAAGGTCTGTACGCGCTCTGGCAGGACCGCGGGTTGGCCGAGAGCCTCGGGCAGCGCGGCTTTCACGGCGTCCGCACGCACTACGGCATTGCGCGCGCGGCAGATCGGTTGTTGAGCGTTTATGAAGGGCTGGTCGCCGGCGGCTCAATCGGACATGCGCCGTACGCCGCAGTAGGCCGCAGTACGTAGTGTCCGGCTTTAGCCGGACCGTCGTGGCCGGTACGTAGTGTCCGGCTGGAGCCGGACCGTTGTGATCGGTACGTGGCGTCCGGCTTGAGCCGGACCTGACGACGGTTCGCCTGAAGGCGGACACTACGTACTGCACGACGGCATATGAAATGCTACAGGTCGCCGATCTCACCAAAGAATATCCAACGCCGCACGGCCCGCTGCCGATTCTGTCGGACGTGTCGTTCTCGCTCGCGCCGGGCGACGCCGCCGCGATCATGGGACCCTCGGGCAGCGGCAAGAGCTCGCTGCTCTACATTCTGGGCGCGCTCGAGCCGCCGACGTCCGGAACCGTCACGCTCGACGGCCGCAATCCGTCCTCGCTCGCGCCGGCAGACCTGGCGGCCTTTCGCAACAAGGCCATCGGGTTCGTGTTCCAGGACCACTGCCTGCTGCCGCAGTGCACGGCGCTCGAAAACGTGCTGATCCCGACGCTGGTGGCGCCCGCGGACGAGCGCGCACAAGGCGGTCGAGACGATGCGACGGGGCGCGCACGCCGGCTCCTCGAGCAAGTGGGGCTCGGCGATCGGATGGATCATCGGCCGGGTGAACTGTCGGGCGGCGAGCGGCAGCGCGCGGCGATCGCGCGCGCGCTCGTTCGCGAGCCGCGGCTCCTGCTGTGCGACGAGCCGACCGGAAACCTCGACCATGCGTCGGCCGACAACGTGGCGGCCGTGCTCCTGGATCTCCACCGGCGGCAGCAGACGATCCTCATTGTCGTGACGCACAGCGCCCAGCTTGCATCCAGGTTCCCGATCCGCTTCGAGCTGATCGATCGGCAGCTCCGCCGATCCTCGTCGCGAGTGTCTTGAGAGATGCAACCTCGAAAAGAAATGCAACCCACGAAAACACGAAGACACGAAAATGGATTGAGAACCACCGTGGACATGCGACCCAGGCGACTCGTGCTCCGAAGCCTCGTGTATTACTGGCGCACCAACGTCGCCGTCGTGCTGGGCGTGGCGACGGCGGTCGCCGTGCTGGCCGGGGCGCTCCTTGTGGGCGACTCCGTGCGCGGCAGCCTGCGCGATCTCGTGCTGCAGCGATTGGGCCGGACCGATCGCGTCGTCGTGTCGTCGGGGTTCTTTCGCGAAGCGCTCGCCGAAGACCTTCAGGCCGATCAAGCGTTCGCTCGGTCGTTCGACGCCGTCTGTCCGGTGATCGCGGTGCAGGGCCTTGTCACCGACGAGGCCAGCGGCCATCGCGCGTCGCGCGTCATGGTGTACGGCGTCGACGATCGGTTCTGGCGCTTTCACGGCGTTGCCGGCAGGCGCGGACCCGAAGACCGCGACGCGCTGCTCAGTCGCGCGCTCGCTGCGGAGATCGGCGCAGCGCCGGGCGGCACGCTCCTTGTGCGCGTTCAGCGCCCCTCGGCCATTCCGATCGAATTGCTGCAAGGACGCAAGGACGATTTGGGCCGTACACTGCGGCTGACGGTTCGCGCGGTCGTCGGGCCGGCGGACCTCGGTGACTTCTCGCTCCAGCCGCAGCAGGGCGACGTGCGCGCCGTGTTCCTGCCACTGAGGCGCATTCAGCAGGACCTCGAGCTTGACGGCCGCGTGAACGCGCTGCTCGTGTCGGACCGGTCGGACGCCCAGCGAAGCGCGGCGACTTCGCCGAGTCTCGAAGACCCGGCCTCCGCACGTGGGGCGGGGTCTTCGGACCCAGGGACTCTGGAAGCAATCGTCAAACGCCACGCCAGTCTCGACGATGTCGGCCTGACGTTGCGGGCGCTCGAATCACGCCACGTGCTGGCGCTCGAAAGCGCCGCCGGCTTGCTCGATGAGGCGCGCGCGACGGCCGCCGACCAGGCGGCCGACGGTGCCAGCATGAAGCCGCAATCGGTGCTGACCTACTTGGTCAACAGCCTCCGCAGCGGCGACCGCCAGGTGCCGTACTCGTTGGTCACGGCAACCGATCTGCGATCGATCGCGCCGGGGTTGGCACTCGAGCCGGTTTCGCAACCTCCCGTGGCGCAGGACGTCAGGCCCGCGAACGCGGGGCCTCCGCCAATCGTGCTGAACGAATGGGCGGCACGCGACCTCGGCGTCAAAGCCGGCGATCCCCTGACGTTGGACTACGCCGTCTGGGAAGAGCCCGGCCGCCTGCTGACCCGCGCCGCCGACTTTCGGATCGCGGCCGTCGTGCCCATCGAGGGCGCCGCGGCCGATCGCGATCTCGCGCCCGTTTATCCCGGCATCACCGACTCGGATCGCCTTCGCGACTGGGACCCGCCGTTTCCGATCGACCTGCGGCGAGTCCGTCCGATCGACGAGGACTACTGGGAGAAGTACCGCACCACCCCGAAGGCCTTCATTCCACTGGAGGTGGGGCAGGCGTTGTGGCGCTCGCGGTACGGCGAGCGTTCGTCGGTTCGCATCGCGCCAGGACCTGGCCAATCGCTTGCCGCGGCGCGCGATCTGTACGCCGACCGCCTGCGGGCGAGGATCGATCCGCTGGCGATGGGGCTATCGGTACACGACGTTCGCGCCGACGGACTCGCCGCGTCGCGCGGCGCAACCGACTTCGGCGAGTACTTCATCTATTTCAGCGTCTTCCTGGTCGCGTCCGCGCTGCTGCTTGCGGCGCTGTTCTTCAGGCTCGGCGTCGAGCAGCGCGCGCGCGAAGTCGGCCTGCTGCGGTCGGTCGGCTTCACGACGGCCGGCGTCCGCCGACTGTTCGCGGCCGAAGGGTTGGTGCTCGCCGCGATCGGCAGCCTGCTGGGTGTCGCGGGCGCCGTTGGCTACGGATACGTGATGATGATCGGCCTGCGCACATGGTGGGCCGGTGCGGTGGGGACGCCGGCGCTCGGCCTTCATGTGTCGGCGGTATCGCTTGCCGCGGGTGCGGCCGGGGCAGTCGTTGCGGCGATGGCGTGCATCTGGTGGACGCTCGGCGGGCTGGCGAAGTTGTCGGAGCGCAGTCTGCTGGCAGGAAAGCTGG
>JAHFUJ010000141.1:0-3052 GCA_023265105.1 Acidobacteriota bacterium | reverse complement strand
TGCTCCAAGGACATGGTTGGTGGGCCGTGTCGCGTCTCGGCTTGCGCAACGCCGCCGATCGCCCCGGTCGAAGCGTGCTCTCGATCGCCGTCATCGCGTCGGCGACGTTCATCCTCATCTCGGTCGATGCCTTCCGTCGCGAGGGTCCCACGGCGACGGATCGGCATTCAGGTGTCGGCGGTTATCCGCTGCTCGTCGAGCTGCTGCTGCCCATCGCGCACGATCCCAACAGCCGCGAAGGCCGCGACACGCTGGGTCTCGCTGGCTTCCAGGAGGCGGCGGTCGATCCGTTCCGGCTGCTGCCGGGAGACGATGCGAGCTGTTTGAATTTGTACGAACCGAAGAATCCGCGCATTCTGGGCGCGAGCGCGAAGTTCATCGCGTCGGGTCGCTTCGCGTTCCAGAGCTCGCTGGCATCGAACGATGTGGAGCGCGCCAATCCGTGGCTGATCCTCAACCGCGGCGCGGGCGACAACGCCGCGCCCGTCGTGCCGGTCATCGCCGATGCGAACTCGATGACCTACGTGCTTCATCGCAAACTCGGCGACGACATCGTCATCAACAGCGGCGGGCGACCGGTGCGGCTGCGTTTGGTGGCGGCGCTGGCCGACAGCATCTTCCAGGGCGAGCTGCTGATGTCGGAAACGAACTTCCTGAAGCTGTTCCCCGAACAGGAGGGATACCAGTTTCTGCTCGTCGAGGCGCCGCCTGAACGCGCGGCGCAGGTGGCGGCGTCGATCGAGGAGGCCGGGGCGGACGTCGGCGCCGATGCCGTTCCGACGGCCGAGCGCCTGGCCGAGTTCCATCGGGTCGAGAACACGTATCTCGCGACGTTCCAGACGCTCGGCGGGCTCGGATTGCTCGTCGGCACGGTGGGGCTGGCGGCGGTGCTGCTTCGGAACGTGCTGGAGCGGCGGCGCGAGCTGGCGCTGCTTGGCGCGGTCGGCTACGGCCGGGCGCATTTCTTCGCGATCGTCGTCGCCGAGAACGTGCTGCTGCTTGGCTGGGGCCTGGTCGTCGGCACCGCGTGCGCGCTCGTGGCGATTGCGCCGGCCGTCGCCGATCGCGGCGGCCGGTTGCCGATCGGTTCGGGTGGCGGGTTGTTGCTATTTGCAGTGTTGGCAGCGGGACTGTTATCGTCGGTCGTGGCGACCAGAGCCGCGCTCCGTACGCCGCTGCTCGAAGCGCTGCGGGCCGAATAGGATCGGTTTCAGAAACTGCTCGAAATGCAATCACGAAGACACGAAAAGACGATGAAGACATTTTTTGTCTTCGTGTCTTCGTGTCTTCGTGATTGTATTTGGATCGCTGTGGTGGTCGGAGCCGTTGCGGTCCCACACGCCGAGAACTGGCCGCAGTGGCGTGGTCCGTCATTGAATGGCGTGAGCGGTGAGAAGAATCTCCCCGTTCGCTGGTCGAAGACCGAGAACGTCACCTGGAAGCTTGCCCTGCCGTCCTGGTCCGGCTCGACGCCCATCGTCTGGGGCGACCGCATCTTTCTGAACGTCGCCGACGGAAACGATCTGTATCTGTGGTGCATCGATCGCACCCGCGGGACTCAGCTCTGGAAGCAGCGCCTTGGCAGCGGCAACGTGCGGATGGAAAAGCAGAACATGTCGTCGCCCTCGCCGTCCACCGACGGCCGCCACGTGTGGGTGATGACCGGCACCGGCATCCTCAAGGCGTTCGATTTCGACGGCAAGGAGATCTGGGCGCGCGACATCCAGAAGGACTACGGGCGGTTCGGGCAGGAACACGGCTATGGAGCGTCTCCGCTGCTGGACGGGGACGCGCTCTACGTACCTGTGTTGCACGGGTCGAGGACGAGAGATGCATCGTACCTGCTGCGCATCGACGCCGCCACGGGAAAAACGGTTTGGCGCGTGGAGCGGCCGACCCAGGCGCGGTACGAGTCGCCCGATTCGTACACGACGCCGGCGCTGCTGCGCTACGGCAACACCACGGAGATCGTCCTCACCGGCGGCGACGTGGTGACCGGCCACGATCCAGCGACGGGGAAGGAGTTGTGGCGGGCGAGCGGCCTCAATCCCACCAACGACGGCGACTACCGCATCGTCGCGTCGCCCGTCGTGTATGGCGAGATGATCTTTGCGCCCACGCGCGAGCGGCCGATGCTGGCGCTGAAGGCGGGCGGCCGCGGCGACGTGACCAGGTCGCACGTGCTGTGGTCGTTTGGCAACGGGCCGGACGTGCCGACGCCGGTCACCGATGGGTCCTACTTGTACGTTGTGAACGACCGGGGCATCCTGTGGGTGCTCGACGCGAAGACCGGCCGCGAGGTGTATGGGCGGCAGCGCCTGAAGTACGGCAGCTACAGCGGGTCGCCCGTGATCGCCGACGGCAAGATCTACATCACGAACGAAGACGGGCTGACCATCGTGGCGAAGGCGGGGCCGACGTTCGCCGTCCTCGCCGAGAACGATTTGGACGACTACGCGCTGAGCTCACCGGCGATCTCGGAAGGACAGATCTTCATCCGCACGAGCAAGTTCCTGTACTGCATCGGGAATCGGACGCAGTGAAGGTAATCAAGTCCTGCAGGTCGTGGCGCGGGACTTTAGTCCTGCCCACATTCAGCCGCCTTGCGCCCGCCCAACGTTGTCAACTGAGCCGCGGCCCACATAATCGCGTTTCGCGTCGGCCAGTTGCTGTTGGCCCCCTCAACATCTCAAGCGTCGAACGGCGCGTCGGTGTCTTTCGTTCCTGGCGCCGCGTCGTTCTGCGCGCGTCATGCGGGCTCACAGTTGGCAGCGCCCGCTTGCCCACACCCACAGCGCGGCCCACCGAGTCGCCGTTTCGTGTTTCGTGATTTTTCCGTATCTCGTTCTGGCTAACGTCAGGCATCAGCCGCAGCGCGACCACGATCACGCGCGCTGTCGGCTGCATGCCGTGTTGGGCCGCCCGTCAGGGTTTCGGCCGGCCCCATCACAGAGCCAAGGCGACGCGTAGATTCATGGCTGGACCTGTTCGCCTACACTCCAGGCTCTGGCTTGATAAACAGCACCCACACGAAGCCGACGACCAAGACGAG
>JAHFUJ010000140.1 GCA_023265105.1 Acidobacteriota bacterium | reverse complement strand
CGAGCATCTAAACATGCCAGGTCCCTACGAGTTGTACTTGATTCGACACGGCGTCGCCGAGGAGCGCGGCGAAGCGTGGCCCGACGACACGAGGCGGCCGCTGACCGAGCGAGGCATTTCGCGCATGCGCAAGGCGGTGCGCGGACTGGCGCGCCTCGGCGTGACGATGGACGTTGTGCTGACCAGCCCGCTCGTTCGCGCGCGCCAGACAGCAGAGATCGTCGCCGCCGGCGTCGATCCGCGTCCCCAGCTCGCCAACGTGGAGGCGCTCGCGCCTGGCGGCGCATATCCGGCGGTGCTCACCGAACTCGAGAAGCACGCGAAGCGCACCCGCATCGCGCTCGTCGGCCACGAGCCCGGCATCGGAGAGCTGGCGGCTCGACTGATCGGGACGCGCCATCCGGTCGAGTTCAAGAAGGGCGCGATCTGCCGGATCGACCTCGAGACGCTGCCGCCCGCCGGCCCCGGATCCTTGCGGTGGTTCTTGACGCCAAAGATTCTTCGCAGCCTGCGAATGTGAGCTTGGCTCTGGAGTGCTTGGCGGTCGCAGTCTTGGAACACTCTGCAGATAGTTCCGAGCACCTTGCGGCGTAAGTTCCGAGCACCTTGCGGCGTAAGTTCCAAGCACCTTGCGGCGTAAGTTCCAAGCACCTTGCGGCGTGAGTTCCGAGCACCTTGCGGCGTAAGTTCCGAGCACTTTTCGGCGTAAGTTCCAAGCACCTTGCGGCGTGAGCGCCCGGTTAGTGTTGTGGTATTCTTCAGATAACCAGCGAAAGGAGCACCGTGCGACCATCGTTCGCCAGGGGTTCCTGGCTCTTTAGCCTCCTGCTCGCGGCGACCCTGCTGCTGGTCGCGCGGCCTGCAGCCCCCCAGTTCACGCCGTTTTCGCACGATCCTCGCAATATCCTCGAAGGCAACTGGCAATCGTGCCGCGAGGCGGATGGTCGCTACAGCGAGCGTGTGTACGACCACGTCGTCAACGGCGTGGGGCGCTTCGAGGTGCACATGGGACCCGGCCGCGAGTTCGCGATTTTCAGCGGCGTGCAGGACGAGCATCGCGGCCACGAGTCGCGTGACAACTTGCTGAAGCCGTTTCGCGTCGCGATGGAGGGGGCCTTCGCCAGCCAGAAATGGGAAGTGCCGTCGCTCAATCTGGCGTTCACGGTCACGCTCGCCGGCGGCTCGCGCACCGAGTGCGAAAGCTGGTTCATCACGCTCGCGCCGCTCGACAAGACCTCTCATTGATGCGAATCACTCGCGCCGTCGCCATGGTGGCGCTGACCGCGTCCGCGGCGGCGGCGCTTCTCGCGGTTCCAGCCACGGCGGTCGCCCAGGTCACTCCCGCCGCCGGCGCCACGCCGCCCGACGACACGCCATCGATCAAGGTCGGCGCCACGCTCTACGCCGATTACACGTACCAACAGACGCCGCAGGCGACAGACACCGACGGCAACCTTTACAAGCCAAGCTCGTTCAACGTCAGCCGCAGCTACATCAACATCACCGGGAACGTCTCGCACATGGTCGCGTTCCGCATCACGCCTGACGTGGCGCGCGAAACGGGCACCGGCAGCTCCTTGAACGGCAGCTACACGTTTCGAATCAAATACGCGTTCGCGCAGGTCAACCTCGACGACTGGATGAGAAATGGGTCGTGGGCCCGCATCGGCATCCAGCAGACGCCGTGGCTCGATTTCGCCGAAGGCATCTACCGCTACCGGTTCCAGGGCACCATGTTCGTGGAACGCGAAGGGTACTTTGCCTCGTCGGACGCCGGCGCGTCGTTCCACTACAACCTGCCCTCCAATTACGGAGACATCCACGTTGGCGTCTTCAACGGCGAGAACTACAACAAGGCCGAGGTCAACGATCAGAAAGCGCTGATGGTGCGCGGGACGGTGCGACCGTTTGCGACGATGGCGCCGGTCCTCCGCGGTTTGCGCGCCTCGGTGTTCTACGACGCCGATCACTACGTCATGAACGCCGAGCGCACGCGTGTCATCGGGAACCTCACATTCGAGCACCGATACGTCAACGCGGGCTTCGAATACCTCGACACGAAGGATCAGGCGTCCGCGACCAAGCCAGCGCCCGCGAATGCGGACATCGAAGGCAAGGGTTACTCGATTTGGGCGACGCCGAAGTCGCCGACGGGCTGGGAAGCCTTACTGCGGTACGACCGCTTGAGGCCCAACACGGCTCTCGACTCGCAAGTGCGCAACCGGACGATTCTGGGCGTGGCCTACTGGTTCCCGCATCAAGGCAACGTGTCGTCGGCGCTCCTGCTGGACTACGACGGTCAGACGTTCGACCACATCGCGACGCCGGCGAACAAGAAAATCGCGGTGCACGCGTTGATCAGCTTCTAAATCGGATCTCTGCTACAATCCTCGGGTTTTGGCTCCGTGCCGGCGGGGCCCAGAGAGGCGTGAGTGGCGAATTTCCGCTTGATTCCGAGGGAACAGAAATTCTACGGCGATTTTCTCGCGATGGCCGACGAGCTCTTGAAGGGATCGCGGCTGCTCGAGGAGATGCTGGCGGCCGCGCATCCGATCTGGGACAAAGCGGACGAGATCAAGGAGGTCGAGCACAAGTGCGACTTCCTGACCCACGAAATCATGCAGCGTCTGAACCGGACGTTCGTGACCCCCATCGACCGCGAAGACATCCATGCGCTCGCTGGGTCGCTCGACGATGTGATGGATGCGATTGACGCGTCGGCGACGTTGATCCGGTTGTATCGGCTCGACACCGTGCGGTTCGGCGCGCGCGAGCTGGCGCGCATCATCTCGTCCTGCACCAGCGAAGTGCGGATGGCGCTTGAATCGCTCGAGCAGAACAAAGGGGTCACCACGCACGGCGTCGAAATCGACCGGCTGGAGAATGAAGCCGACCGCACGCACCAGGAGGCGGTCAGCCGCCTGTTCGACGAGGAGCCAAACCCGCTCGTGGTCATCAAGTGGAAGGAGACGCTCGACTTCCTCGAGGACGCCACCGACCGCTGCGAGGATGTCGCCAACGTCATCGAAGGCGTGATGGTCAAGCACGGATAGCCTCCGATGCTGCCTGTCGTCTCCGGCCTCATCCTCGTCGCGCTGTTCTTCGATTACATTAACGGCTTTCACGACGCCGCCAACTCGATTGCAACCGTGGTGTCGACGCGCGTCCTGTCGCCGGGCAAGGCGGTCGTCTGGGCCGCCTTTTTCAATTTCATCGCCGCGTTCACGTTCGGCACCGCCGTGGCGAGCACGGTCGGTTCCGGCATGATCGACATCCACATGGTCACCTTCGCCGTCATCTTCGGCGGACTGGTCGGGGCGATCGTGTGGGATTTGATTACGTGGTACTTCGGCCTCCCGACGAGCTCGTCACACGCGCTCATCGGCGGCTACGCGGGCGCGGCGGTGGCGAAAGGCGGTTTCGCGGCCATCGTTCCCGGCGGATGGACCAAGACGCTCATCTTCATCGTCTTGTCTCCGTTGATTGGACTCGCCGCGGGCCTGGCGCTGATGACGGCCATCCTCTGGATTTTCAGGTGGACGCCGCCCTCGCGCGTCGATCGGTGGTTCCGCCGGCTCCAGTTGCTCTCCGCGGCGTTTTTCAGCTTGAACCACGGCGCCAACGACGCGCAGAAAACCATGGGCATCGTCGCGGGAATACTGTTTGCGGCCGGTTACATCCAGACGTTTTACATCCCGTTCTGGGTCGTCTTGGCGGCGCAC
Organism: Acidobacteriota bacterium; assembly: GCA_023265105.1. Classification (GTDB taxonomy): domain Bacteria; phylum Acidobacteriota; class Vicinamibacteria; order Vicinamibacterales; family CAVVIG01; genus JAHFUJ01. The sequence goes on along the minus strand of JAHFUJ010000140.1, from coordinate 7,737 downwards.
GCCGCCATCAGCCTCGGGACGTTGGCGGGGGGCTGGCGCATCATTCACACGATGGGATCGAAGATCACGAAGCTGCAGCCGGTCAGCGGCTTTGCGGCGGAGACGGGCGCCGCCTTCGCGCTGCTCACGGCCACGCACTTCGGTGTGCCGGTCAGCACGACGCACGCGATTACGGGATCGATCGTCGGCGTCGGGGCGACGCGTCGGTTCTCGGCGGTTCGATGGGGCGTCGCGGGGCAGATCCTCTGGGCGTGGGTGCTGACCATTCCCGCGGCGTTCCTGATTGGCGCGGGCACGTTTACGTTGCTGCGCCTCCGGGGATTTCGCTAACGATCACGCCATATTCACCCGTGTTGACGTCGCTCTCAGCTCTCACAGCTCTCAGCCTTCAGCTGTCAGCGCTGATTCGGGCTGAAAGCTGAAAGCTGACAGCTGATAGCTACGCCCAAGTGAACTTCGGAATAGCAGAGCGCCGAGGCGCTTATCTGATCAACCGACTCATGAGCGGGAAGCCCCACCCGACGCCGAGCGTGGCCGACAGACACCCCACGATTAACGAAACCGCGCGCAACGTGCGGGTCTGTCCCCCGATGTGGGCGAGCGGCCAGCCGAGCAGGCCGGAGAGCGCGGCCATGCCGATGGTCGAACCCAGGCCGAACAGCATCATGTAGGTGATGCGCGCCGCCGCGGACGGCAGCGTCGCCAGGACCAGGGCCGTCAACGCGCCGCTGCCGGCGAGTCCGTGCACGATCCCGACGAGCAACGGCCGCCGGGCCAGCGTCATCCCTCCCACGTGGACGTGCCGCGGGCCGGGATGCCGATGCACGACCGCGCCATGCTGATGGAGCGCGGACGGGCCGTCCGTGCCCTGGCGTGCGGCCCGCACGACGGCGCGCACCCCCAGCCCGATCAGCATCAACGCCACGCCCAACTCGAACAGATCGGCGACCCTCGGCGGCATTTCGGCGCGCAGCCCAATCAGCATCACCCCGACGACGAGGAGCGCGAGCGTGTGGCCGAGGCCCCAACAGATCCCGAGGAATGCGGTCCGCGAGGGGCCGCGTTCCTCGCTGATCAACGTCGACACGGCGGCCAGATGATCGGGTTCGAGCGCGTGGCGCATGCCGAGCAGCACGCCGAGCGTGGACCCGGTCGCGATTTCGAGCACGCCGCTCATACTTCTCGCACGCCGTGACTGCGCACCAGGAAGTAGGCGGCGACCAGCGTCAGCAGCCCGCCGTTCACCGCCAGCACCGCCGGCGCGCCGAACGTGACGGCGAGGTACCCGCTCGTGAGACTCCCGAGCGGCATCCCGCCACGGAAGGCGACCATGAAGATGCTCATCACGCGGCCGCGCATCTCGTTGGGCGCGATCATCTGAACGAGCGACATCACGGTGGAGACGACCACCATCAGCGCCGCGCCGGACAAGAAGAGCAGAATTTCGCTGACCCACATCACGCGCGACGTGGCAAAGGCAATGATTAACCCTCCGTACAGGGCCTGCACGACGAGCACGGTTGTGCCCATCCGCTTGAATTTCCCGAGCCACGCGATCACCAGCGCGCCGGCGACCGAGCCGGTGCCCGAGAAGGCGAGCAGCTGACTGTACGTCCCCGCGCCCTCGTGGAAGACTCGCTGCGCAAAAATCGACAGGAATTGCAGCACCGCGAACCCCAGAAACGTCGTCGCGAACGCCAACACCGTGAGCGCGGCGAGGCTGCTGTGGCGGCGGACGTAGGTGAGGCCGCCGCGCAGCTCGTCGCGCATGCTCTGGACGTTCACCGGCGGAATGTGCTTCACGCGCAGCGACATCAGCGTGTAGATCACGACGGAAAATGACAACGCGTTCACCAGGAAACACGCCGCCATGCCCTGGACGTCGCTGAACCCCCGCTTGGCGAACGCCGTAATCGTCGCGCCAAACACGAGGGGCCCCAGCACGCGCGCGATGTTGATCTGGATCGAGTTGAACGCGACCGCATTGGGGAGATCTCTCTTGTCCTCGACAAGCGACGGGATCAGGGCTTGATACGCCGGACCGCCAAAGGCCTGCGCGAGGCCGGCCGTAAACGACAACGCCAGAATGTGCCAGATCCGGACGACGCCCAGATAGACGAGCAGGGCGAGCACGATGGCTGTCGTCATCTGGAGGTACTGCGACATCAACAGCGTTTGCCGGCGGTCGCGCCGATCGGCGAGCACGCCGCCGACGAGCGTGAAGAGCATGATCGGCAACTGCTGGAGGAACCCGTCGAGGCCGAGGAAAAACGCGGAGCCGGTCAACGAGAGGATGAGCCAGTTCTGGGCCGTGAGCTGCGTCCAGGTGCCGATGCTCGAGGTGCAGGCGCCAATCCACTGGACGCGGAAATCGCGATGGGTGAAGGCCGCCAGCATCCGGCGGATGGTGCGCGAGCCGAACAACGTCGCCGACGCGGCGGCGGGGTCGGCAGGTGAGATTTGTTGTACGGATTCGGCCAATCGCGGTCCTGGACGTGACGTTAAACAGACGTAGCGCAGGACTTTAGCCCTGCCACTTTATTTTACTTCTTCTCTCCTCTTGATCGGGGGAGAGGCCTGCGTTATAGTGCGTTCAGAAGGCGAAGATAAAGCGAAACTGACGCCATGTCCTTTCTTGCCCGTGCCGATCTCGAATCGCTGCTCCGTGCCCGAAAGCTCGATCGCACGCTCACCACGGCGCGTCCGCCGAACGATGTGTCCACCCTCGCGCCGAGCGGCATCACCACCTTAGACGCACGGCTCGGCGGCGGGTTGCCGCGCGGCCACCTGTCCGAGCTCGTCGGGCCGCGATCGTCGGGGCGGACGAGCCTGCTGCTGCGTCTGCTCGCGGCGGCCACCTCGCGCGGCGAGCTCGTCGCGCTCGTCGACGCGCTCGACATGTTCGATGTGGAGTCGGCGGCGGCCGCGGGCGTCGATCTCGAGCGTCTGCTCTGGATCCGCGGCCACGTCGTGTCGAATCCGGGGCTGTGCCGCGATCTGAATCAGCGCGCGCTCGAGCAGGCCGTCAAAGCGTTCACGCTCGCGCTGCAGGCCGGCACCTTCGGGCTCGTCGCGTTCGACGTGAGCGAGGCGCCGGCCGACGCCATCCGGCGGCTGCCGTTCACGACATGGCTCCGGCTGCAGCGGATCGTCGAAGGCAGCCAAACGGCGAGCGTGCTCGTCGGCGCGGAACCGATGGCGCGCAGTTCGGCGGGGCTGACGCTCAAGCTAGGGATTCGGGATTCGGGATTGGGGATTCGTGGGATTCGATTTCGCGGTCGGTTGTTCGAGGGACTCGACATCGAGGCGCGCATCGTTCGCGCCCGAGCCACCACGCTTAACACGTACGACGATCAACGCAGCGCCTGCGGCCACGCTGAGCGAAGCGAGGCGTCAGCGCGTGGCAGCCTTGAGCCGTTGCGAAGCGCGGATGCGCTGAGCAACAGCGCCGGGGGTGGCCCGCCTTCGCAAGGCTTCGGCGCGTCCGCCGAAGCTCGCGTGAAAGGAAAGCGAGCGGAGGCGGAGGCCCCGGCGCGAATAGAAAAAAGTGGGGCCCCGCGAGCATTAGAAAGCGCCTGCGGCTCGGCGAGCGGGGGTGGGGCCCCGCGAGCATTAGAAAATGTACGCCTGTCTTTATCGACCACCTGCGTGTGATGACACGTACGATCAACGGGGAGATCGTGGAGACCGCAGGGAGTTGCTTGTACAAAACTCTGCGACCTCTGTTTCACTGCTCGTGGGGCCCCACCCCCACTCGCTCTCGCTCGCGCCTTCGCGCTCGCTCGGGCCGCAGGCGCTGACCTCTGCGTTGAATGTCGTGAATGCGCTCGTGGCGCTTGCCGCCGATTTCTCGCCGCGTTACGAACGGCACCGCGACGATCTCGTGTCGATCGACGTGAGCGGCCTCGGCCGGCTGCTCGGTCCTGCGCGCGCCATCGGCGAAGCGCTGCGACGCGAGGCCGCCGCGCGCGGCCTGCATGTGCGCGTGGCGCTCGCCGGCACGCGTACGGCGGCGATCGTCCTCGTCCACGCGCGCCCCGGCCTCACGCTCGTCGAGCCGGGCGAAGAAGCCGCCGCCCTCGCCCCGCTGCCACTCGGGATTCTCGAAAAGATTGCCACTGTGACACCCGAGGCCGAGAGTCTACGCTCGAGGCCGAGGTCTTCAGCGCGCGACAGCCTTGAGCCGTTGCGACCCTTCGACAGGCTCAGGGTCGACCTGAGCTCCGCCGAAGGTCGAAGCGCGAACGCGCTGAGCGACAGCGCCGGGGGTGGCCCGCCTTCGCAAGGCTTCGGCGCGTCCGCCGAAGCTCGCGTGAAAGGAAAGCGAGCGGAGGCGGAGGCCCCGGCGCGAGTAAATAAAGGTGGGGCCCCGCGCCAAGTAAAGAATGTTGGCGGGTTGCTGGCGTCACCCGTTAGCACGCTGAAATCCTGGGGCCTCAAAACGCTGGGCGAGCTCGCCGCGCTCCCGCCGGCCGATCTCGCCGCGCGGCTCGGGCCCCAAGGCCTCGTCTGGCAGGCCATCGCGCGCGGCGAAGATGTGCGCCCGCTCGTGCCAGATGTGCCCGAGGAACGCTTCGAGTCATCGATCGAATTGGAGTGGCCGATCGACGGTCTCGAGCCGCTGTCGTTCGTGCTCACGCGCCTGCTCGAGCCGCTGTCCACGCGCCTCGAGCGCCGCGATCGCGGCGCGGCGGTGTTGCACGTGATGCTCGGCCTCGTCACGCGCGACACCTGCACGCGCAGCCTGCAGCTGCCCTCGCCGATCCGCGACGTCCGGACGCTGCGTACGCTTGCGCTCGTCGATCTCGAATCGCATCCGCCCCCCGCGGCCATCGATCGCGTCACGATCGTCATCGATCCGACGCCGGGCCGCGTGCTGCAGCATACGCTGTTCACGCGCGCGCACCCGACGCCGGAACAGCTCTCCACGCTCCTGGCCCGTCTCGGGGCGCTGATGGGGCAGGACCGCATCGGCGCGCCGGCGCTCGTCGATTCGTACCGCCCCGGCGCATTCGCGACGATGCCGTTTGCGACCGACCACGAAAGCAACCGCAGAGCACGCCGAGATCGCAGAGATCATTTTGATCACTCTGCGAGCTCAGCGGCCTCTGCGTTGACTGTCGTGTCGGCCCTCCGCCGCTGTCGCCATCCCGTTCCTGCCCGCGTTGCCGTTGCCGATGGTCACCCGGTGCGTGTGACGACCGATCGTCGCGGGTTTGCCGGCGGACAGGTGCTCACATGCGCCGGACCATGGCGGACGTCAGGAGAGTGGTGGAGCGCCTGCGGCCATGCCGGGGTCCCCAGCGCGGCAGCCGCGCTGGGGTGGCGTGCCGAAGCCGCAGCCATGGAACGCTGCGGCGAGGCATCAGCATCAGTTCGCGGCGGGGGTGGGGCCCCGGCGCCCGTAAAAATGTGGGGCCCCACGAGCAGTAAAGAATGGGATCGCGACGAATGGGACGTTGCGCTCGGCGACGGCGCGGTGTATCGCATCTTCCGCGATCGCGAGACCGATCGGTGGTTTATCGACGCGATTGCTGATTGAAACTATCAACCACGGAGGACACGGAGGACACAGAGGAACAAACCTGGTACACCTGTACGCGTACGGTTTTCACCTCCGTGTCCTCTGTGTCCTCTGTGGTGGCGAGTACGCCACTGTGTCTTCTTCGTACGTCGAACTGCATACCGCGTCCGCCTTCAGCTTTTTACAGGGCGCGTCGCTTCCCGAAGCGCTCGTCGATCGCGCCGCCGAGCTCGGCTATCCCGCGCTCGCGCTCGTCGACCGCGACGGCGTCTACGGCGCGCCGCGCTTTCACAAGGCCGCGCTCGCCGCCGGGATCAAGCCGATCATTGGCGCCGAACTGACGATCGGAGGAAAGTTAGAAGGAAAAAGTCAAAAGGAAAAAGTACAAGCAACTTCTAACTTCGAGCTTTTAACTTCTAACTTCCCTTTACCTGTCCTCTGCGAAAGCCAAGACGGATACCGCAACCTCTGTCGCCTGATCACCACGATGAAGCTCCGCGCGCCAAAAGGCGCAGGCGCGCTGGCGCTCGAGGAGCTGGAAGGGCTCACCGGCGGCCTGGTCGCGCTGGTCGGCCGCGCCGCGCTCGCGAGCCGCCGCTACGGCGTCGGCGGCCTGCTCGATCGCGTGGTCGGTCTGTTCGGCCGCGATCGCGTGTACGTGGAGCTGCAGCGCCACTTCCGGCGCGACGAAGAAGCCGACAACCAGACGCTCGTCGACCTCGCCTCGGCCTTCCACGTGCCGGTCGTCGCCACCGGCGGCGTCCGGTTCGCGACGCCCGCCGAGCGGCCGCTCTTCGACGTCCTGACGTGCATTCACCACCACACCACGCTCGCGCAGGCGGGGACGCGGCTCGCGCCCAACGCGGAACGATATCTGAAAGCGCCGGCAGAGATGACGGCGCTCTTCCGCGATGTGCCTGAGGCCCTCGCGCGCACCCGTGAGCTCGCGGATCGTCTGCAGTTCACGATGGCCGATCTTGGGTACCGCTTTCCCGATTACCCGGCGCCGCCGGGCGAGACGCAGATGTCGTTTCTCCGCAAGATCGCGGACCTCGGCGCGCGCGAGCGGTACCGGCCGTATCACGACCGCGCCCGCGCGCAGATCGCGCGCGAGCTCGATCTCATCGAAAAGTTGAGCCTTGCCGGCTACTTTCTGATCGTCTGGGACATCGTCAATTTCTGCCGCCAGCACGACATCCTCGTGCAGGGACGCGGGTCGGCGGCCAACAGCGCCGTGTGCTACAGCCTCGGCATCACGGCGGTCGATCCGGTCGGCATGGATCTGCTGTTCGAGCGTTTCCTCTCGGAGGAGCGCGGGGAATGGCCCGACATCGATCTCGATTTACCGAGCGGCGATCGCCGCGAGCGCGTCATTCAACACGTGTACGAAAAGTACGGGCGGCTTGGTGCGGCGATGACCGCCAACGTCATCACCTATCGTGGGCGGAGCGCGGCGCGCGAAGTGGGGAAGGCGCTCGGGTTCGACCCGACGCAGATCGATCGACTTGCCAAGGTGATGAACCATTTCGAGTTCACCGATCCGGCGGACATGCTCCCGCGCCATCTCGCCTCCGTCGGGCTGGATCTCAATGCCGATCGCGTCCGCCTGTTCGCGCGCCTGTGGAGCGAGATGCAGGACCTGCCGCGGCACCTCGGGCAGCATTCCGGCGGAATGGTCGTCTGCCAGGGGCAACTCGACGCGTGCGTGCCGCTCGAAAACGCCAGCATGCCGGGCCGCGTCGTCGTGCAGTGGGACAAGGACGACTGCGCCGACATGGGCATCGTGAAAGTCGATTTATTGGGCCTTGGAATGATGGCTGTGTTGCAGGACTCGCTCACGCTCGTCAACGGACCGGGATTCGGGATTCGGGATTCGGGATTCGGCAAATCCCCAATCCCCAATCCCCAATCCCATCTCGATCTCGCTCACCTGCCGCCGGACGACCCCGCCGTTTATCGCCTGCTGCAGGAGGCCGACACGATCGGCGTCTTCCAGGTCGAATCGCGCGCGCAGATGGCGACGCTCCCTCGCCTCAAGCCGGCCTGCTTCTACGACATCGTCGTCCAGGTGGCGATCATCCGGCCCGGGCCGATCGTCGGGCAGATGGTCCATCCGTATTTGAACCGCCGCGCCGGCCGCGAGCCGGTGCGGTATCCGCATCCCTCGCTCGAGCCGATTCTCGCGCGCACGCTCGGCGTGCCGCTGTTTCAAG
>JAHFUJ010000440.1 GCA_023265105.1 Acidobacteriota bacterium | reverse complement strand
GCGCGCAGCCTTGAGCCGTTGCGAAGTGCGAACGCGCTGAGCAACAGCGCCGGGGGTGGGGCCCCGGCGCGAGTGATCAACGTGGGGCCCCACGCGCCATAGGAAATCATAGGAAATGAAGAATGCGGCAGCGCGGCCAACAATTGCGCCAGTGCGTCCAGCAGCTCCGTCAGCGCGCGCGGGGCGGTCGCGCATAGCAACCCGTGGCCGAAGTCAAGTCACGGAGAAGAATCTTCTCTGTGTCTCGGTGGCTCTGTGGCCTGTTCTCAGTGCCTCGCAGCCCGTGGAATTGGTGACTCCGTGGCTGATCTCTCCGTGCCTCTGCGGCTCTGTGGCCAATCCTACAGGCGGGCGGCCGTCGCGCCGACGGCCTTGCTGCCGACGACCGCGCCCACGGCCTCGACGATGTGAGTGGCTGAGATCCCGAAGCGATCGAGGAGCTCGTCGGGCTTGCCGCTGCGCGGGATGTCTCGTACCGCCAGACGCTGGACGGTGAAGCCGGCGTGGGCGACCGCCTCGGCGACTGCATCGCCGATTCCGCCAGCCGCATAATGATCCTCCACTGTGATCAGGCGGCCGCCCGTCGCGCGTCCGGCGGAGAGAAGACCGTCGCGATCGACCGGCGCGACCGAGTACAGGTCGATCACGCGAATCGAAATGCCGGATGCCTTCAGCCGATCGTGCGCCTTGAGCGCCTCGAACACCGTCACGCCGGCGCCGATCACGGTCGCCACGTCATTCGCGCTTTCGCGCAGCACCTTCAGGCCGCCCACCGTAAACGTCTCGTCGGCCGAATAGATGACCGGCGTCTTCGGGCGGCTGGTCCGAATGTAGGCGGGGCCGGGACAATACGCGGCCAGCGCGACCAGCCGCTCGGCGCTGACCGCGTCGCACGGGTACAGCACGGTGATATTCGGCTGCGCGCGGCACATCGCCAGGTCCTCGAGCGCCATCTGCGACGGTCCGTCCTCGCCGATCGACACGCCGGCGTGCGAGCCGGCCATCTTGATCCCGACGTTGCTGATGGCCGCCATGCGAATGAAGTCGGCCGCGCGCGACAGGAAGCACGCAAACGTCGACGGGAACGGAATCGCCCCGCGCGCCGCCAGCCCCATCGCCGCGCCGATCATGATCTGTTCGGCGATGAAATTCTGATAGAAGCGATCCGGCAGCACCTTGTCGAACTTCTCGCTGAAGGTGGAGTTCTTCACGTCGGCGTCGAGTGCGACCACGCGCGAATCGGCCTCGCCGAGCTTCACGATCGCCGTGCCATACGACTCGCGCGTCGCAACCTGATCGCCGAGCTTGTACGACGGCGCGGCCATCGGCCTGGGCGAGGCGACCAGGCGCGGCGTCGCGGTCGGTTTGGAAATCTGCCGCACGAGATTGACGCCGGAGGGAGCCGGCACGAACTGCTTCTCGAGCGCCGCCAGCGCGCGGTCCTCCTCTGCGCCCTTCTTGAGCGGCCTGCCGTGCCACCCATTCCCGTTGGCGAAGTCGATCCCTTTCCCTTTAACGGTTCGGGCCAGAATCATCGTCGGCTGGCCCCTGGTCTGGCGCGCTTCGGCGTACGCGTCGAGGAGCGCCGCGATGTCGTGGCCGTCGACCACGATGGCGTGCCAGCCGAACGCGCGCCATCGCCGCGCGAACGCCTCCATGTCGTGCCCGAACATCGTGTCGCCGCTCTGGCCGAGCGCGTTGACGTCGGTGATGCCGCACAGGTTGTCGAGGCGATCCATCGCAGCGACCTCGGCCGCTTCCCACACCGATCCTTCGGCCGACTCGCCGTCGCCGATGAGCACATACGTACGGTACTCGGACTTGATGCGGCGCGCGTTCAGCGCAATGCCAACCGCCGCGCAGATGCCCTGACCGAGCGAACCGGTCGCCACGTCGACAAACGGCAGCCGCGGCGTCGGGTGCCCCTCGAGGTCGGACCCGATCGTGCGCAGCTTCAGCAACTCGGCGGGATCGAACGCCCCTGCCTCCGCCCAGGCCGCGTACAAGAGCGGCGCCGCGTGGCCTTTCGACAACACGAACCGATCGCTGTCTGGGTTGTGCGGGTCCTTGGGGTCGAACCGCATCTCGGCGAAAAACAGGGCGGCGACGATGTCAGCGGCCGAGCAGCAGCTGGTGGGATGCCCGCTGCCGGCTTCCGAAGTCGACTTGACGGAGTCGATCCGCAACCGGGTCGCGACGTTCTTCAACGCAGGAATCAACGAGGATCGGTCGATGGCCAAATGTCAGCTCCGTGGGAGTGTCGATTGTAGACCGAGCCATTCGCCGAGCGCGAGGCCGTATACCGCGCTCAGCGGCCCGAACTGCCGGTACGCGGGCGTTTGCGACGCCAGCGTGCGCGCGGCATCTCGGAGGTAGTCGGCGTCCGATGCGAGGACGGCTGCCTTGCGGTAGTCGTCCTGCTGGTGCAGCCCGGCGAGACGGCACAGGACGCGAGCCGCCTCGCAGTTGAGCGCGAACGGTTTCGTCCCGGGCGGGGTGTCGCGAAACCCGCCGTCCTGATCGTCCCACAGCGTGCGGCGCGCGAACTGCGTCAGCTCTTCGGCGAGCATCGAATACGGCAGCCGGCCGGTTCGCGAATACGCCGTCAAGAGCGCCGATGCGCAACGCACGTGATCGTCCAGGCGGCCGCGAGCGCCGCGCGGCTCGTCCACGACGTGCGCGACTCCCTCCCCAGGACGGTACGCGGCGCCGACAACCCGTTCCAGCTCGTCGATCGCGTGCTGGACGAGCCTTCGCGGATTGAACACGTCGCTCGCCGCCAGACACGCGTCGATGGAGGCAGCCGCCTGGTCGACGGACGTCACGTGCCCCCACTCGCGTTCAAGGCTCGAGATGAGATCGGCCGCCGCGACACGGAGCCGTTCGTCG
>JAHFUJ010000139.1:6968-11473 GCA_023265105.1 Acidobacteriota bacterium | reverse complement strand
ACACCCGATCGTTCGCCCATGCGCTCCGTAGCGCCTTGCGGCAGGATCCCGACGTCATCCTCGTCGGAGAGATGCGCGACTTCGAGACGATCGAAACCGGCCTGCTCGCCGCCGAAACCGGCCACCTCGTGTTCTCGACGCTGCATACGCTGGACGCGACCGAAACGGTCAACCGCATCATCTCGGTCTTTCCGCCGCACCAGCAGAAGCAGGTGCGCCTCCAGTTGGCCACCGTCCTGAGGGCGGCCATCGCGCAGCGCCTGATGCCGAGGGCGGACAGTCTGGGACGCGCGCCCGCCGTCGAGGTGATGATCAGCACGGCCTTCATCCGCGACTGCATCGTCGACAAGGAACGGACCCACTTGATCCCGGGCGCCATTGCCGCCGGCACGTCGCAGTACGGGATGCAGACATTCGACCAGTCGATCTTCAGCCTGTTCGAGCAAGGCCAGGTCTCCTACGCCGAAGCGTTGCGCTGGGCGTCCAACGTCGACGAGTTCAAGTTGAAGGTCCAAGGGGTTTCGACGACCTCCGACATGAGCCTCAACCAGATGGCCAAGAAGGTCGGCGCGCCCCCCGAGGTCACGCGGTTCGGACGCTGACACTCCTCTCCCGAAAACTGCCACACAGGCACGAAGGACACAGAGAAAACTTGGCTCTGTGTTCTCTGTGACTCTGTGGCAACCTGATCATGATCGTGGCAAAGGAGATCCGCGGCGCATACGTCGACGCGCTGAAGATGCTCGGCCGGCGTGAGCTGTCCGAAGCGCAGGTACGGCAGCGTCTCGCCCGCCGCGGCCACGAGCCGGACGCCATCGACGCCGCCATCGCCCACCTCCGCGGGGAGCGAGCGATCGACGATGCGCGCGTGGCGGAGGCCATCGCGCGGAGCCAGACCTCGATCCGCCGGCGCGGCAAACAGCGCGTGCTTCGTCAGATTCAGAGCGCGGGGATCGCGGAATCCACGGCGCGGCGGGCCGTAGACGAGGTGTTCGGCGGCCTCGACCCCGACGTGCTCGTCGAGGCCTCGCTGGCCAAGCGGCTGCGTGGGCGCGAGCGGATCGCCGACCAGGCCGAATTCCGGCGCCTCTACCGGTATCTGATCGGCCAGGGCTTCGAACCCGACCGGATCCTTCGTGCGTTGAAGGCCCGTTCGGTAAAATAGCCCCTGATGACCTCCAGCGACATCCGCGCGTCGTTCCTGAAGTACTTCGAGCGTCACGGCCACCGCGTCGTGTCGAGCTCGCCGCTGGTGCCGGGCGACGATCCGACGCTCCTCTTCACAAACGCCGGGATGAACCAGTTCAAAGACGTGTTCCTCGGCCGCGAGAAGCGCGACTACGCGCGTGCGGCGACGTCGCAGAAGTGCATGCGCGTGAGCGGAAAGCACAACGACCTCGACAACGTGGGTCCCTCGCTCCGACACCACACGTTTTTCGAGATGCTGGGGAACTTCTCCTTTGGCGACTATTTCAAGAAGGATGCAATCAAGTTCGCCTGGGAGCTGCTGACCGGCGTCTGGAAGATGGCGCCCGATCGCTTGATCGTCTCGATCTTCAAGGGCGAGCACGGCATTCCCCGCGACGACGAGGCGTACGAGATCTGGCGCACGTTCGTGCCGGTGGACCGCATCCTCGAGCTTGGCACCGACGATAACTTCTGGCAGATGGGCGATACGGGCCCGTGCGGTCGGTGCTCGGAGATCTATTACGCCCACGGCGCTGACGCCCATCCAGGCATCGAAATCTGGAACAACGTGTTCATGGAGTTCGAGCGGAGCGCCGACGGCACGCTCACTCCCCTCCCCGCGCCGTCGATTGACACGGGGATGGGCCTCGAGCGGCTTACGGCCGTCCTCCAGAACAAAGAATCCAACTACGACACCGACTTGTTCACGCCAGTACTCGAGGCGATCGGCGAGATGGCTGGCCTCGTCTACGGAACCGATCGGCTGCCGCCTCTTGACGCGGCGCCAGACGGTCTGACCGGAGAACAACGCGCCGAGCGGGTGAACATCTCGATGCGCGTCGTCGCGGACCACATGCGCGCGACGGCATTCCTCATCGCCGACGGCGTCATTCCGTCGAACGAGTGGCGAGGCTACGTCCTGCGCAAGATCATGCGGCGGGCGATGCGGCACGGCAGGCACCTACAGTTGACCGATCCCTTCCTCTTCCGGCTGGTCGAGGTTCTGGCGGACGAGATGGGCGACGCCTATCCGGAGCTGCGAACGAACCGGGAGACGATTGAAAAGACGATTCACGAAGAGGAGAAGCGGTTTCAGGCGGTACTCAGCGAGGGACTTCCGCGGCTCGAGGCCGAGCTCGCCAAGGCGCTGGAAACGCCGGACCGCGCGCTGCCGGGTGAGGCGGCGTTTCGACTGTACGACACGTTCGGGCTGCCGTACGATTTCATCGAGGACACGGCCGCCACGCAGGATGTCACCGTCGACCGCGCGGCGTACGAGCGCGCCATGGAAGGCCAGCGCGACAAGGGCCGCGCCAAGAGCGGTTTCGGCGCGAAGGATGAAAAGCCGTGGCGCTTTAGACCCACAGCTAACGACAAGGCATTGAATCCCGACCTCTTCGTTGGCTACCAGCAGACGAAGCAGACTGGCGTGCCTGTCGGCCTGCTCCTGAACGACAAGCGAGAGGACGTGGACGAACTTCGATCCGGCGACAGCGGGTACCTCGTTTTGCCCGTCACGCCATTTTATTTGGAGTCCGGTGGTCAGGTGTCTGATAAGGGCGAAATCTACTCGGAGGCCGGCCCGTTTCGCGCGGTCGTCGAGGGGGTCGACAAGATCAGCCCTAGCGCCGCCAGGGCACACCGAGTGCGAGTCCTTTCAGGGTCGGTTCGTCCGGGCGAAATCGTCACCGCCGACGTTGACGCCGAACTTCGCGCCGCCACGGTGCGCAATCACACTGCCACGCACCTGCTGCACGCTGCGCTGCGCCAGGTGCTCGGCGCCCACGTGAAGCAAGCGGGCTCGCTCGTGGCGCCGGACCGGCTGCGATTCGACTTTGTGCACTTTCAGTCGGTGACACGCGACAAGCTGGATCGCATCGAGCTCATCGTCAACGAGCAGATCTATCGCAACACGCCCGTGCAGACCGACGAGCGCTCGACGCAGGAAGCGATCGCAGCCGGCGCCATAGCCCTCTTCGGCGAAAAGTACGGTGACAAGGTCCGTGTCGTCAGCGTCCCTGGCTTCAGCATGGAGCTGTGCGGCGGCACGCACGTCAACGCGACGGGCGACATCGGGTTCTTCGCGATCACCGCCGAGAGTGGTGTGGCGGCCGGCGTCCGCCGCATCGAGGCGGTGACCGGCGCCGGCGCGGTGCAATGGGCGCAGCATCAGCGAGAGGCGCTCAAGAATCTCGTTGACGCGTTGCGTGTAAACGAAGATCAGGCAGTGGACGCCATCGAGCGGCTGCAAACAGACGCTAAGCGGCTGGCGCGAGAAGTGGCGCAGCTCAAGACGAAGGTGGCCATGGGCGGGGGTGGGCATGGGCCCGACGAAGCCGACGACACGGTCGACCTCGGCGGCGTCAAGCTGGCGCGTCGCAAGGTCAGCGATTTTGACAAAGATGCTCTGCGCGGTCTTGTCGACTCGCTCAAAGCCAGGCTCAAGAGCGGCGTCGTCGTCGTAGCTTCAACCAATGAAGACAAAGTGCAGATCGTCGTCGCCGTCACGCCGGATTTGACCGGCCGTCTCAAGGCTGGGCAGATCGTCAAAGAGATCGCGCCGATCGTCGGCGGAAGCGGAGGCGGGCGGCCCGATTTCGCGGAGGCCGGCGGCAAACAGCCCGACAAGATCGATGACATGCTGAAAGCCGCCGAAGGCGTTGTCGCGAAACTGCTCGGTAGTACGTAGTGTCCGGCTTTAGCCGGACCGTGGGAGATCCGCCTCCAGGCGGACCGTCGCAGGTGGCCGCCGCTGGTCCACCTATTAAGATGGTAGAACTTCTTGCGACGCTAACGTCAAGGCATCTTGGCAATTCCTGCAACTCTTTGCCCGGGTTCATGCGGAAATCCTCGGAAAATCGTTTGGCATGCGTCTGGCTACGTTCGAGCTAAAATGAGCGCATGTCCGAGAGCCATGAGATGAAGGCCGCCAGCTCCGGCGTGAAGCTCACCTACGACGACTACCTGCTCTTTCCCGACGATGGGAAGCGGCACGAGTTGATCGACGGGGAGCACTACGTGACGCCCACGCCGATTCTCAGACATCAGGCAATCCTCGGAAGGCTCCATTGGCTGATCACGACCTATCTCAAAGGTGAGCCGCTCGGATGGGTATTCTTTGCGCCACTCGACACAATCCTCACGCGATTCGACGTCGTGCAGCCCGATCTGCTCTACGTCTCGCGCGATCGGTCGGCTGTTCTGAAGGACTGGGTGCGGGGCGCTCCCGATCTCGTCGTGGAGGTGGGATCGCCGAGCACGCGCAAGCGGGACGAGACGATCAAACGCACCCTGTACGAGCGCGAGGGCGTCATTGA
>JAHFUJ010000139.1:0-6868 GCA_023265105.1 Acidobacteriota bacterium | reverse complement strand
TCGAACGCGAGTTCGAGGCGCGCCTGCTGGAGTCGTCCACGCTCGCGTTCCGCGTGGCGTTCGGTGTGCTGAGGCACCGGCAGGACGCCGAAGACGTCGCGCAGGAAGCGTTCGTCAAGGCGCATCGTAGCTTCCGGCAGCTCCGCGACAGGGAGCGCTTCCGGGCCTGGCTGGTGCGCATGACCTGGCGACTCGCCATAAATCGGCAGCGCGCGGATCGACGGCGAGCATCGCGCGAACTGGAGCACGCAGGGCCTCCGACGATGCCATCGCCGGCGGAATTGGCAGCGTCGCGGGAACGGACCGCGCTGGTTTGGCAGGCGATCGACGCCCTCCCCGACAAGCTGCGCGTCGTCGTCGTCCTGGCTGGCATTGAGGGATACGACATCCGAGAAGTCGCGCTGCTGCTCGGACTACCGCCTGGCACCGTCAAGTCGCGTTTGTTTCTTGCCCGGAAACGTTTGCACGAGCATTTGCAATGCCACATAACCGCTCCGAGGATGCGCTGACCGAATCCGCGATCGATCGCGAGATCGAGAGGGCTCTCGCCGTCGAGCCGTCGCCAGAATTCATGGCGCGCGTGCGCAGGCGTATTGCCAACGAGCCGACGCCGACGGCTTGGCGCGCGCCGTGGGTCGTCCTGGCCATTGGCGCAATGGCGGGGGTGATGGTCGTGGTTATTGCGGTGTCCCGCCCGGCCCAGAAGCCGAGCCCGTCATCAGCCAACGCGCCACTCCCCGGGAAACCAGTCGGCGATGTCTTGCGCGCGCCGGCGCCCGCGATTGGGCCGCCGGAAAAGTCGGCCGCAGCGGCACCGCCGTTGAGAGGTTCGAGAGCCGTCCCGGAATCGAACGGCGCCGCCCGCTCGAGGTCGGCGGCGTCCCCAACGAGGTCCGAGGTATCCGCCGACGAGGCCGTGTCGGGTGGCGCGGGGCCGACCGAGGTGGTGCGGATACCGCTCAGTGGCGTGGTACGCGTCGGCGGCGATGTCAAAGCGCCGCGCAAGATCGTCGACGTCAAGCCGCTCTATCCCGACAACGCTCGCGCGGGGCGGGCCACGGGTCTCGTGGTTCTCGATGTGACAATCGCGATTGACGGATCCGTGTCGAACACACGTGTGCTGCGTTCAAGTCCGTTATTCGATCAGGCCGCCATCGACGCGGTCACGCAGTGGAAGTTCGAGCCGACAGTGCTCAACGGGGCGCCGGTTGAAGTCGAGATGGTCGTCTACATCAACTTCGGGCCGCCGAGTGAATGATGCTCCAATTCGGTAACCGCCTCTGATGCGGCACATGAGAGCAGTCTTGCAGGAGAGAACCATGCCAGGTACGCAGGTCACGGTAACCAGCGCAGCGCTCTTTGTGGTGATCGTCGTGTCGAGCTGGGGCGTCGCGCCCGCCTTGCCTCTCGCCGCTGCGCAGTCGCAGGTGGGCGTGTCGGCTCTTTCCGCTCCGTTGCGGAAAGTGATCGCAAGCGTCGAGCCGGAATACCCGCCCGAAGCGTTGCGCCTTGGCATCGAGGCGGACATCAACCTGGAGGTGGTCGTGAATGCCGCCGGCGCCGTCACGAACACCGAGCCCAGCCCGGCGGGCGGCACCATGCTTCACCACGACGACCAGAACGTCTCGGAACGAGCCGAGTTCGTGGCGAACCACGCGAATGCCTTCCGCGATGCGGCGGTCGCCGCCGCGCGACAGTGGAAATTCGAGCCCGGCACCACCCAATGGACGTGCGTTTTCTCGTTTCAGTTTCGCTTGAAGCCGCCGGATTCCAGCCAGGCAAAGAAGGCCGCCCGGACGTCACTTGAATCACCCACGCCATCGGCGATATCCGGCAGCGCGCGGCCCGGCGAGGTAGTGCCGACGGCCTCAACTCGGCGAGTGCGCGTCGGCGGCGACGTCAAAGTCCCGCACAAGATTGCCGACGTCAAGCCCCTCTATCCCGACGATGCTCGTGCGGTAAGGGCCAAAGGAGTGGTTCTTCTGGAGGTGACCATCGCGAGCAATGGATCGGTGTCGAATGCTCGCGTGCTGCGTTCGATTCCGCTGTTCGATCAGGCCGCCATCGATGCGGTCACGCAGTGGAAGTTCGAGCCGACGGTGCTCAACGGGGCGCCGGCTGAGGTCGAGATGCTCGTCTACATCAACTTCGTCCCACCCAGCGAATGACGGATCGAATGTTCTGCGCCACCTGATTGGCCGGTCTAGAGTCTTCCCCTCCGCGGTCTCGGCGGTCTCGGCGGTTAGCGGTCTTTTTCACAGGCTCTCTAGCCGGACCAGCGCCAATCGACGTCATCGTTTCGCGTTCGACGCGGCTCTTGCGGCCGAAGGCGCGTACGAATACACTTGTGCCATATGAGTCATACACTTACTATTCGTCTTGACAGGGATCTCGCCGCCTGGCTGGAAGAAGAGGCCAAGAGGACCGGCGTCTCGCAAGGCCGGATTGTCCGCGAGCAGCTCGAGAAGGTGAAAGGGGGCTCCCCCGTTCGGCCGTTCATGCGATTGGCCGGCGCGGTCCGCGGGCCTGCGACCCTCTCCACCCGCAAGGGTTTCTCACGAAAGTGAAGGGCATCGCCGACACCGGCTTCCTGGTGGCCTTCGCCAACCGCAACGACGATCACCACGAGTGGGCTGTCGGCCTCGCTGGACGTGTGAGCGAACCGCTGCTCACCTGTGAAGCCGTGCTCGCCGAGACGGCGTTTCATCTCCAGAGCGTGTCACTCGTCTTGAAGATGGTTGCGGACGGGTTGGTCGCAATCGCGTTCGACTGCAACGACCACCTGCTGCAACTGGCCGCACTCGCCGAACGCTACGAGGACCGCCATCCGGATCTGGCGGACCTCTGCCTGATCCGCATGAGCGAGCTCCATCCCCGGCACAGCGTCATCACCGTGGACCGCGAGGACTTCCGCGTCTACCGGCGGAACAAGAGGGACATCATCCCGCTGATTTGCCCGCCGGTACGTGACGTCCGCCTTTAGCCGGACGACGGATGACGGTACGTGGCTTCACTATCGCGCTGAGGTCCGGCTAAAGCCGGACGCCACGTACCACGGCTCATGTTCATGGCGTCGACGTTGTAGTCGCCCGTGGGATTGGGCGGATTCGGCACGCGAAAACGCACGTCGAAGAAAGGCGTTGCCGGCGGGTTTTCCCCTGGCGCGGCGGCCGGTCTCTGGCTGAGGACGATCGGCCGCGAAAGGGACGCGACGATGCCGGCCGTCGCCAGCGCGCGCGCCTCTTTGCGTTTGGCAGCCGTGACGAGATTCAACGCCCCGACCTCATCGTCTTTTCCCCACCGGCCCCAATTATTCTGCTCGCGCATCCACCGCGCCTTCTGGGCCTGCGCCTCGCCCGCCGACGAGGACCCTCCTTGCGGCGCCGGTGGTGTCTGTGTCTGCGGACGTTCAGCGGCGGCTCCAAGCGGCAGCACGATCGCGGTTGCCAGCAACGGATTGATGAGTGGTCTAAATTTCATGGCTCCAGTCCTCGTCGTCTACCACGGCCCGCCTCCTAAGGAACTGACCTGTGTGGAGGTCAGTTCCTGGTGCGATGTGTCGCGACGCGTCGCGTGGGCCGCTGAAGGCGGACACTACGTACTGATCGCGGTCCGGCTAAAGCCGGACACTACGTACTAATCGTTGGTCCGCCTGAAGGCGGACACCACGTACTGATCACGGTCCGGCTAAAGCCGGACACTACGTACGGACACCACGTACTAATCAACGATCTCGTCGAAGGTGCGGATCGTGGGATGGCTGTGCTCGTAAGCTGACGCGGGATTGGTCGGCCGGATGCAAAGCAGCGTTTGGAATCCCGCCGCGCGCGCGGCGTCGAGCTCGCTCGTCACGTCCGAGATGAACAGCAGCCGCGCAGCAGGCTCAGCACACGCCTCGGCGATGCGGCGGTAGCTGTCCGGCGACGTCTTGGGACCGCTGCCCGTATCGAAGTAATCCGCCAAGAATTTCGTCAGGTCGCCGGCATCGGTCGTCTGAAACAGCAGTTGCTGCGCCAGGACGCTGCCCGACGAGTAGATGCACACATCCAACTGCTGCGCGCGCCAGCGTTCGAGCGCTGGCGGAACGTCGGGGAACACCTGTCCGCGCAACTCGCCGCTGCGGTAGCCGCTGCGCCAGATTTCTCCCTGCAGAGCTTTCAGACCCGGCGACTTGCGATCGCGATCCATCAGCCATCCGACGTACGCCGCTACCGAAACGATCTGCGCGGCCACTGGGCCGTCGACCCACGCCGCCGCGGGAGCCGCTTGATTGTGTGCGATCTCCGCCGCGTGCTCATCGCGGAGCAGCGCCACGGCGGCGCGGCACGACTCGGACGTCCACTCCTGTTCGAGGTACTCCTTCACGTGCGCGCGTGCGAACGGAAACAGCACGTCGTAGACGAATTCGATGGGCGTGGTCGTCCCTTCGATGTCCAGGACGACGACACGCGTGTTTGTGGAAGACAGGCTGACGCTCACCCCTGCGACCTGGAAACCTCCGGCGGGAAATACGAAGCGCCGAAACAGACCGGTTGGAAGTTCTGGTCGATGCCGCTGTCGGTATAGTGCGGCGTCCATCCAGACGGATCCTGAAAGAGGCGAATCGCACGAATCCGCCGATCGGAACACAAATCGAACCAATGGTGCGTGCCGAGCGGCACGCGGATCAGATCGCCCGCCTCCACTTCGATCGCGAAGACCGGCCCACCCGGCGGGCTGATGTGGAAGAGGCCGCGCCCCTCGACGATGAATCGCACCTCATCTTCGTCATGCCAGTGCTCGCGGCTGAACTTGGCGAGCATCGCATCCAGGCCGGGCGTCTCCGGCCTGACGTCGATCACGTCGGCCGCCGTGTAGCCGCCTCGAGCCTTGAGCTGGTCGACCTTGTCCGCATACGCCGCCAGGACGGCGTCCGCAGTGGCATCCGCTGGAACCTGGCGGTTGGATTCCCACCGCTCGTAGGTGATGCCGCGCGCCTCAAGAAAGCTCGTGACGGCCTCTGGCTCCCGCAGGGTGCGCTGTTGGTCTGGAATTCTTATCAGTGCCATAACTTCCTCCAGCGTAAGCGTCTGTCATGGTCCGTCGCCGGCCCGACGCTTCGAGCAGAAATTCGAGAATCTCAACGTGGCGTCTTGCCTGCGCAAGATCGTCGCCCCAAGTGTACAACCCGTGCTGCCGCAACAGAAAGGCGTGCGCCGCGGGAAACCGCTCGAGCGTCGCCTCGACCAGATGCGCGAGGCGCTTCATGTCCTGGTCGTTCTCCAGAATCGGCAGCCACTCGGCGTGCTCGTGCGTCGCCACGCCCTCGAGCCCCTTCAGCATCTCGTAGCCGGCGATGGTCAGCCCTCCCTCGGCCGCATGCACGTCCGAGAGGATCGTGCTCCAGATCGAATGCGTATGCAAAACCGCCGAGGCGCGCCGGCTGCGTGCGATGGTCACGTGCAGCAGCGCTTCGGCCGAGGGTCTGCCGGGCCGTTTGTCGATGGCGGTGGCGTGCGGCCCGACGAGGACGATGTCGTTGATCCCGATGGCGCCTTTCGAGACAGCACTGGCGGTGATGGCCAGCGTCAACGGCTCGCGCGACACGAGGGCGCTGAAGTTGCCGCTCGTCCCGAGGACCCACCCTCGCGTGTGAAAATCGCGACCGATCTCGCCGAACTGGCGAGCGATTGCCGAAACGCCCCGCCGCATGACTACTCGACGGTACTATAATCCGCGACGCGCCCTAATGCGCCGGGCGGTTCGAGCCGATAAACGTACCGATGTTTGTCTACGGAAGCGATATCGGTGTAAGCTGTTGACCTTAAAAGACATGTTTACCTGTGGCAGGACTAAAGTCCCGCGCTACGACTCACGGGGTGTCCTGCGATACGACTCCCGCGGCGTCCCGCGCTACGACTTACGGGGTGTCCCGCGCTACGACTCACGGGGTGTCCTGCGCCACGACGCAAGCTGCGTCCGGTGGCACCTGCTGCGTGCCCTGACATTCGCGATGCTTTGCCTCGGGCTCGCTGCCCCGGCAAGCGCCCAGATCTACTCCTGGCGCGATGCCAACGGCAATCTCGTGGTCTCGAATCGGCCGCGGGCCGGGGCCCCGCTCTCCTATGCCGTCTCGAAAGCCGAATCGGTCCGCGCGACGCGTGCCGTCGCGATCGAACGAAGCCTGGCGTACGACGACCTGATCGTTGAGCATGCCCACCTCCAAAGCGTGCGGACCGACCTGATTCGCGCGGTGGTGCAAGTGGAATCGGCGTTCAATCCCTATGCGAGATCGCCGAAGGGCGCTCTGGGGTTGATGCAGTTGATGCCGGCGACGATTCAGCAGTTCGGCGTGCGCAATCCATTCAATCCGGTCGAAAACGTTCGCGCGGGGGTCGCGTACCTCCGGGCGCTATTGGATCGCTATCAAAACAACGAGGAGCTCGCGCTCGCCGCGTACAACGCGGGGCCCGGAGCGGTCGACAAGCACGGACAGACGGTGCCGCCTTACAAAGAGACGCAAAGCTACGTGTTACGGATCAACCAGATGGCCAGCCGGCCGATCCCGCTGCGCGGAAGCCAGATCTACAAGACGACGGAGGTCGTTGACGGGCGGCCGGTGCCGCGATATTCCGATCACCAGCCGACCGCGGGAGCGTACGAAGTGGTGGGAGCAAGGTGAATTGGGTAATTGGGTAATCTGGTGATCTGGTAATTGGGTGATCTGGTAATTGGGCGATCTGGTAATTGGGCGGCAAGCACACCACGCGTCATTTCAATCCGAGTTTCCTGCCAGCCGCGAGCAGGTCGACTGCCTCGCGAAGACGCCTCGCCTTCGTTTCTTGTCGCTTGGCCGAATCGATCCAGGCGATGTACATCCGCCGATGTG
>JAHFUJ010000138.1 GCA_023265105.1 Acidobacteriota bacterium | reverse complement strand
TCGTGTCGACGACAACGAAATTGTCCGACGACACCGATCGCAGGCTTACGGCATCGGCGGGATACGACTCGTTGGTCCAGGTCCAGTGGGCATCTCTATCTACTTCGCGTGGGGCCCCACCCCCACGCGCTGGCAGCACTTCGCTGCTCCTCGCGCTCGAGCGTAGACTCTCGCGCTCGGGTGGTTCGCGCGGGGCCCCACCTTCTTCAACTGCGGCGGGGACCCCACCCCCGCCGCTGTTGCTCAGCGCATCCGCGCCTCGCAACGGCTCAAGGCTGTCAGGCGCTGGCATAGCTTCGCTGTCCCGCGCGCTCGAGCGTAGACTCTCGCGCTCGGGTGAAGGCTGATCGTCCGCGAGACTCTCGGGCTCGAGTGACGCTTGTCGATAGACTAGGCCCTGCTCGGCGAGCACGCCAAGAATCTCCTGCAGGTTATGACGGCCGAACTGTTCCGTTGTACTGAATGGCAACTCAAACGCCGCGCACTTGATGTGATCGACCAGGATGTGCAGGTTGTCGGGATCGACGAGCGCGCGCTCGGGCGAGGCGTCAAAAAAATACGACGGGTTCCTCACCACGAATTGGTCGATCGGGGCGCTGCTGGCCACCATCACGGCGGCCGACCGGCTGGCCCGACGGCCCGCGCGCCCCGCGCGCTGCCAGGTCGCGGCAATCGTGCCGGGATACCCGGCCATCACGGACACGTCGAGCGCGCCGATGTCGATGCCCAATTCGAGCGCGTTGGTCGACACCACCGCGCGCACGGCGCCTTCGCGCAGCCCTTTCTCGATTTCCCGGCGCCGGTTCGGCAGATAACCGCCGCGATAACCGCGAATGCGCTCGGACCCGCCGGCGACCGTGTCGAAGTCGTCCTTCAGATAGGTCGTCAATATTTCGGTCGACAACCGGCTCTGCGCAAAGACGATGAGCTGGAGGTTGCGCTTGAGGAACTCGGAAGCGATGCGCCGCGTTTCCGACAAATACGATCGCCGGATGCCGAGCTGATGATTGACGACCGGCGGGTTGACGAAGACGAAGAACTTTTCGCCGCGCGGCGCCCCGCTGCGATCGACGAGCTCGAAGGGCTGCTCGGTGAGCCGCTCGGCCAGCTCGCGCGGATTTGCGATCGTCGCAGACGAGCACAAGAACACCGGGTTGGAGCCGTAATGACGGCAAATGCGGCGAAGCCGCCGCAGCACGTTCCCGAGGTGACTGCCGAAGACGCCTCGGTACGCGTGCAGCTCGTCGATGATCACGTACCGCAGGTTCTCGAACAGCTTCGCCCAGCGCGGATGGTGCGGCAGGATGCCCGAGTGCACCATGTCGGGATTGCTGAGCACGAGGTGCGCGCGCCCGCGGATCGTCCGCCGCGCATCCTGCGGCGTATCGCCGTCGTAGGTGAACACGCCGATCTGATCGCCAGCGCTCGCGGCGAGCGTCTCGCACATCGCCTGCAGCTCGGCGAGCTGATCCTGCGCCAGCGCTTTGGTCGGAAAGAGATACAGCGCGCGACTGGACGGATCCTGCAGGATCGAGTGGAGGACCGGCGCGTTGTAGCACAGCGTTTTTCCCGACGCCGTCGGGGTGATGACGACGACGTTCCGTCCGGCGAGCGCGAGCTCGATCGCCGCGGCTTGATGGGTGTAGAGCTGGGCGATGCCCCGCGACTCCAGCGCGCGCCGCAGCCGCTCGTCGAGCGCGGCGGGAAACGGCGCCCACTGCGCGGCAACCGCCGGCAGACGTCTCACCGCCGTCACGTGGAGATCGGGCGTGTCGGCCCGCTCGAGCGGGCGGCCGGGCGCCAGACGATCGAGCGCGGCGTCCAGCGCGTCGCGGCGCGACACGGCGGTCGGCACGGTCGGCACGGCGGCGTCGGTCAGTCCTCGCTCGGCCATGGGTGAGCGATCGTAGCAGTCGAGCGGGAGGCGATCAAGAGGTGAAAGCGAAAAAATTCCTAAGAAATAGCGGCGGTGTGACCAGACTGAAACCGGGGGCGGGACCGGGAAGCCCCGCCCCCCGAGACGCTCTCTCAGAAGCTGAGCTGGGCGCCGAACTTGATGATGCGCGCGGCCAGAATCTCGGTCGGTTGCAGCCAGGACGAACCGTACCTGGTGTTGGTCGAGAGGATGGGGGCCGCATTGAGCGCGTTGAACATGTCGAAAATCCCCTGCACGCGGTATCGCCCCACCGTGAAGCTCCTGCTCAGGCGGATATCGAGCTGCTGGATCCGATCCTCGCGGAGTGTGTTGGGTTCGATCAGATCGATGGTTGCATTGGCAGTACAGGTAGCGCTGGCGCCGCACGATCCCAGGTTGCGGCCAAGTGTCGGTCGAATCTCGGCATTGCTCGCCACATAACTCGACGCGACCGGGATTCCGGGAAGGTTCTGATACGTCGCGCTGGCCTGAAAGTTCCAGGGCAGCGGGTAGGCCCCGGAAAACTTAACCTGTGTCTGGCTGGCAAACGGCAGGGTGACATGGCAGAAACGGCGCTGTGGGGAATCCATAATCACGGCGCAATTGTCCGTCACCGTGCGTCCGGTGCTCAAGCCCCCGGAGAGCACTGCCCCCTTCCCAAACCGCGCGTTCATGGTCGCATCGATGCCGTTGTAGACGTCGGTCTGTTTCCCGTAGTTCGACGATTGGGTGATCAGATTGCTGACCTGGCCGAACGCCGCCGGCGTGATGTCATAGAGCCCACAGACCTGGTTGCCGCCGCCGCCCGGGAGTTTCGCATTCACCGGTGTCGTGATGCAGTAAGGAGAGAAGTCCGCCGGCCCGACCGACAGATTGTCGGTGACCATGAAGTTGCCGTACCAGGTTCGGAAATAGCCGAGATTCACTCCCAGACCAGGTCTCAGCTCGTGCTGGATGGAGACCGAACCCTGCCAGTTGTAACCGCGATTCCCAAAGCCGGTGAACGAATCCGCGGCAAGGCTCGTGTTCGCTGTCGGCTCACCGAAGCGGGCATCCGAGAGCGGCCCGCACTCACCGTTGGCGGTCGGGAGGGTGAGATTGCAGTCGGGAATGAAATTGCTGTTGGCGTCGCCCCACGTGCGAAACGCGCTGTTCACCCGCTGGTTCGCGGGGTGAAAGATTTGTGCGAGGTTCGGTCCCACCAGCGTCAAGTACCGGCCAAGGGCCACCTTGAGCGCAGTTCTTCCGTTGCCAAACACGTCGTACGCGGCGCCGAGCCGCGGGCTCAGGTCGTTGTAGGTCGGCAGGTTCTTCGCCTCCGCATAGGTGCGCGCGGGCACAAACGTGCCAGCCTCCACACTCTGGGGGGGATCCCAGGCGGTGATGTGATCGAATCGCAGGCCGAGATTGAGCGTCAGTTTCTTGATCGTCCATTGATCCTGGGCGTAGTACCCGAAATTGAAGAGCCTGTTATCGTTGATCGCAGGCGACGCAAAGATCGTGACCTGAGTGGGCAGCCCGTTCCTCACCGTGTAGGCCCTGTCGCCGATCATGATTGAGTAGTGATGCCGCACGCCCTCCTCCGAGAAGAGCCCGGTCTTGAAGGCGTGCGTCCCGGTAATGTAGGACACAGTTACACGCTGGTTGGACTTGTTGTGCGAGATGATTCCGTAGCCACCGTCAGTGTTTGTCGCGGTGGCGCGGGAGCCGAACCTGTAGCCAGTCGAGAGTTCCGTGGTTCCGATATCGCTCGCCTGAAACCGTACGCCTTCCACCGGCGCGTAATCATATTTCGACCTGTACCATGCTGCGCCAGCCTCCACCAGAAACCGGTTGGTGGCTGTGTAAGTCCAGCTGCCGTCCGCGAAGTTGTCGTGGTAGACGTGATAGCCTTGGGACTCCGGCGCTGCGTTGGCCGCTATCTGAGGACAGTTACAGTTGCGCTGCCAGTCGTTGCCGACGTTGAATTTCTGCTTCTCTGTGGCTTGCCAGGTAAAGCGGGCCGCATTGCTCCTGCGAGGGTTCCTTCGGAAGAACGGATCGCTCAAATCGGCCGTGTAGACAGGAGTACCCTGGGTCTTGTTGTGGTAGTCTCCTGGCGTCGGGCTTGGAGACTGGCTATCCCACGCCCGCTGCGACACGAAGAACCACAGCGTGTCCCTCTTGACAGGGCCGCCTACGGCGGGATTCTCGTCGTAGATTCTCTTTAACTTCAATGGCTTGACCAGCCCACGGGCGAGTAGAGCATCGGTCGTATTGGTGCTCTGCAGGTCGCCGTTCGTGAAGTTCACATTAAGAAATCCCGTGACGACGTTGCCTCCCTCTTTGGGAACGACGTTCATCTGGATGCCACCGCTCTCGCTTTCGGCGGAGATGCCGCTCGTTTCAAAGGTGACTTCCTGGCTGGCCGCGGCGTTGACGGAGTAGGTGCGGCTTCCCCCGCCTTGGTTCATCATGCTCGCGGGCCGCAGGCCGTTGATTGTGTACAGCATGTCGCCACCGCGACTGCCGTGAATTCCGATCGACGTGTTGGCCTCCCCTCGGTTGCCGCCGACATCCTGGGAGGTGGCCGACATGGTGGCCCCTGCTATCAGAGGGGCGTAGCCTCGGATGGTCCTCGCGTTCGGGAGCTGATTGAGGAGCGTGGTAGAAAACACGTTCTGAGTCATGACGTTCTGGGTGTCGACCACCGGCGCCGCGCCCGAGACCGTGACGGTTTCCTCCACAGCCCCCACTTTCAGCTCGGCACTTACGGTCGCCGTGAATCCCGTCGTCAACTCGATGCCGTCCCGCTTGACCGTGCTGAAGCCGGGCAGGGAGAAGGTGACGGTGTAAGCGCCGGGCACCAGACTGACGATCTTGTACTGGCCCTGATCGTCGGTCACCACGCTGCGAACCTTCTCGATCAACGCGGGGCTGGCCGCCTCGACCGTGACGCCGGGCATCACTGCGCCCGACGTGTCTTTGACCACGCCCGCGATGCTGCCGCTCAGCTGGGTCTGCGCCCAGGCGGCCGCCGGCACGAGCATGAAACATCCCACCGCAAGACTGGCGATTTTCAGACTCTTCATGGTTCGCTCCTCCTCAGTCACGTAAGAAAAATCCCGAGCTCCCTCAGAAACTGACCTGGGCGCCAAACTTGACGATGCGCGCGGCCAGAATCTCCGTCGGTTGCAGCCAAGACGTGCCGTACCGAGTGTTGTCCGAAAGAATAGGGCTCGCGTTGAGAGCATTGAAGATATCGAAAACGCCAAGCACGCGGGCGCGCCCCACCTTAAAGGTTCGGCTCAGACGGACATCGACCTGCTGGATCCGGTTCTCGCGGAGCGTGTTGGGTTCGATGAGATCGATCGTGGCGTTGGCGTTACACGTGGCGCTGGTGCCGCACGCCCCGAGATTGCGGCCAAGTGATGGCCTGATCAGCGCATTGCTGACCACGAAGCTCGAGGCGATGGGGATCCCGGGAAGGTTCTGGTACGTCGCGCTGGCCTGGAAGTCCCAGGGCAACGGGTAGGCGCCGGAAAGCTTGAGCTGCGTCTGGCTGGCGAACGGCAGGGTGACGTGGCAAAAGCGCCGCTGCGGAGAATCCATCAGCACGGCGCAGTTGTCGGTCACCGTGCGTCCGGTGCTGATGCCCCCGGAGAGCACCCCGCCCTTCGCAAACCGCGCGCTCATGGTCGCATCGATGCCGTTGTAGACTTCGGTCTGCTTGCCATAGTTCGACGCTTGGGTCACCACGTTGTTGACCTGGCCGAACAGCGCCGGCGACAGGTCATAGAGCCCGCAGATCTGGGTGCCACTGACGCCGGACAATCGGCTATCCACCGGCGCCGTGACGCAGTACTGCCCGTAGTCTGCCGGCGTCACCGCCAGGTTGTCGGTGACCGTGAAGTTGCCGTACCAGGTTCGGAAATAGCCGAGATTCACGCCAAGGCCCGGCCTCAGCTCGTGCTGGATGGACGCCGAGGCCTGCCAGTTGTTGCCGCGATTCCCGAAGCCAGTGAACGAATCCGCCGCGAGGTTCGTGCTATTTGTCGCCTGACCGAAGCGCGCATCCGACAGCAGCCCGCACTCGCCGTTGATGGCCGGGAGCGTCAGATCGCAGTCCGGGACGAAATTGCCGTTCGCATCGTTCCACGTGCGGAACGCGCTGTTGACCTGTTGATTCGCGGGGTGGAACGTCTGGGCGAGGGAAGGTCCCAGAAGCGTCACATAACGTCCCAGAGCCACCTTCAGCGCGGTCTTGCCGTTGCCGAACAGATCGTAGGCGGCGCCCAGCCGCGGGCTGAGATCCTTGAAGTTCGGCAGGTCATGTGCCGCCGCGTACGTACGCGCCGACACGAACGTACCTGCGGCCACACTCTGTGCGGGATCCCAGGCGTTGATGTAATCGAACCGTACGCCCAGGTTGAGCGTCAGTTTCTTGATAGTCCACTGATCCTGACCGTAGATCCCAGCAGTCAGAAAATTGTTGTCATTCACGGCTGGCGACGCAAATATCGTGACCTGGGTGGGCGCCCCGTTCCGCACGGTGTAGGCCCTGTCGCCGATCATGTA
Source organism: Acidobacteriota bacterium (assembly GCA_023265105.1). Taxonomy (GTDB): domain Bacteria; phylum Acidobacteriota; class Vicinamibacteria; order Vicinamibacterales; family CAVVIG01; genus JAHFUJ01. Next base: position 5,101 of record JAHFUJ010000138.1, on the reverse strand, counting down.
CGACAGGTGATGCCGCACGCCCTCCGCCATGTAAAGCCCGGTCTTGAAGGCGTGCGTCCCCGTGATGTAGGACACCGAGTACCGTTGGTTTGAGACGTTCTGCAGGATTGTTCCGTAGCCGCCGTCCGTGTTTGTCGCGGTGGCGCGGGAGTTGAATCTATAGCCCGACGAGAGTTCCGTGACGCCGATGCCCGCGGTCGCGAACACGACGCCCTCCACCGGGTCGTAGTGATATAACGCCCTGTAATACGACGCGCCGGCCTCAAACAGGAGCCGGTTGGTGGCCGTGTAGGTCCACGCGCCGTCCGAGAAGTTTTCGTGGTAGACGTGGTAACCCTGTGATTCGGGCGCAGCGTTCGCGGCGATTTGAGGACAGTTGCAGTTGCGCTGCCAGTCGTTGCCGGCGGTGACCTTCTGCTTCGGCGAGGCCTGCCAGGTCAAGCGGAACGCGTTGCTCCTGCGCGGGCTTCTTCGGTAGAACGGCCGGCTCGAGTCGGGCGTGTAGGCAGGAGTGGCTTGGGTCTTGTTGAAGTAATCCCCTGGCGTAGGGCCTGGGGACTGACTATCCCACGTCCGCTGCGACATGAAGAACCACAGCGTGTCTTTCCTGATTGGGCCGCCCAGCGCGGGATTGAAGTCGTAAATCTTCTTCAACTTCAGCGGTGCGACCAGACCGCGGGCGAGCAACGCGTCTGTCGTATTGGTACTCTGCAAGTTCGAGTTGGTGTAGGACGTATTGAAAAATCCCCCAAGGGTGTTGCCTCCTTCCTTGGGCACGATGTTCAGTTGAACGCCGCCGGTTTCGCTTTCGCCGGACATGCCGCTCGTCTCGATGGCGACTTCCTGGACGGCCGCAGCGTTGACGGAGAACGTACGGCTTCCGCCCGAGTTGCCCAGCATGTTCGAGGGCCGCAGGCCGTTGATCATGTACATCATGTCGCCCCCGCGATTGCCGTGAATGGCAATCGTGGTGTTGGCCTCGCCCCGATTGCCGCCGACATCCTGCTGGGTGGCCGCCATGGTGGCGCCTGCTATCAACGGGGCATAGCTCCGAACGGTCCTGGCGTTCGGGAGCTGATTGAGGAGTGTGCTGGAAAACACGTTCTGAGTGGCGACGTTCTGGGTGTCCACCACCGGCGCGGCGCCCGAGACCGTAACGGTTTCCTCAACCGCCCCCACTTTCAGCTCGGCACTCACCGCCGCCGTGAATCCCGTCGTCAACTCGATGCCGTCCCGCTTGACCGTGCTGAAGCCGGGCAGCGAGAAGGTGACGGTGTAGGTGCCGGGCACCAGACTGACGATCTTGTACTGGCCCTGATCGTCAGTGACGACGCTCCGAACCTTCTCAATCAACGCGGGGCTGGCCGCCTCGACCGTGACGCCGGGCATCACTGCGCCCGACGTGTCTTTGACCACGCCCGCGATGCTGCCGCTCAACTGGGTCTGCGCCCGGGCGGCCACCGGCACGAGCATCCAACAGCACACCGCCAACCTGGCGATTTTTCGACTCTTCATGGTTGTTCCTCCGCTGGCGATCGAGGGCAATGTTGCCAGCAATCCGCACATTCTAGCCGAACAGGAAGGGGTTGTCTTTAGGGGAGCTGACATGACGCGTGCTAGGCTGACGCCACGCCCTTGAGGCCGGTCTAAAAAGACCTGCGCGACGACTGATGACTACCCCTAAGACTGATGACTACCACTGATGTGGCGCCCGCTCGCCTGCCGCGCACGCTCGGATTCTGGAGCTCGGTCGCCCTCGTGATCGGCATCACGATCGGTTCGGGGATTTTCCGATCGCCGGCCGACATCGCGCAAAGAGTGCCCAGCCCGTTGTTGATGCTCGGGTTATGGGCGGTGGGCGGCGTCATCACGCTGTGTGGCGCGCTGTCGCTCGCCGAGCTCGCCGCGGCACTGCCGCAGACCGGCGGCTTCTACGCGTATCTTCGGGAGGGATGGGGCCGGTTGGCCGCCTTCCTGTTCGGCTGGTCGCAGCTCGTGCTGATCCAGGCCTCGGGGCTCGGGGCCATCGCCATCGCGTTCAGCGACTATTCTTTGCGGACGTTCGGGGTTGATCCGGTGACTCATCCGGCCGTCGACCGGGGTCTCGCGGCCGGCGCCATCGCCTTTGCCGCCAGCACCAACATCGTCGGCGTAAACCTCGGTGCCGCCATCGTCGGCGTTTCGACCACGGCCAAGTTTTCTGCTCTGGTACTGCTCGTGGGAGCATCGCTGGTCCTCGGCGGTGCCCACGGCGCCAGCCTCAGCCATCTGACGACGTCGAGCGGCGCGCCGATTGCGGCCGGCGGCGTCGGCCTGGCGCTCGTGAGCGTGTTGTGGGCGTACGACGGCTTCGGCGACGTCTCATTTGCCGGCGGCGAGGTGAAGGAGCCGCAGAAGAATCTGCCACGCGCCATCATCGCCGGCACGCTGGCGATCATCGCCATCTACCTGCTGACCAACCTCGCCTATCTTTATGTGATGCCGGTCGAGGCCGTCGGCCGCTCGCCGCTGGTGGCTGCTGACGTGATGGCAGCGCTGTTCGGCCCGGTCGGCGTCGTCCTCGTGTCGATCTTCGTCATGATTTCCACGTTCAGCTCGCTCAACGGCAGCATGCTCACCTCGCCGCGCATTTTCTTCGCGATGGCCGGTGATGGGCTGTTTTTCCAGGGCGTTGCACGGATCCATCCACGCCACCGGACGCCCCACGTCGCGATTCTTCTGACGGCGTGCATGGGCATGGCGCTCGTCCTGAACCGCAGCTTCGAGGCGCTGGCCAGCACGTTCGTCCTCGGCGCCTGGCCGTTCTACGCGCTGGGCATCGGCGCGATTTATCGGTTGCGCCGGCTGCGGCCCGAGCTGCCTCGACCGTACAAAGTGATCGGCTATCCCGTCGTCCCCGCGGTATTCATCCTCCCCGTCGTCTGGTTCGTCGTCAACGCGCTCGTCAACGAACCGATCTCGACCGGCATCACGCTCGCGGTCATCCTCGCCGGCGTGCCGGTCTACTACATTTTTTTTTCGGATCGTGACGGATTTCGTTGACGTGCGGACCAACGACTGTTACTCTGTCAAGAGCGGCCGATAACATCTCAAGGAGGAGACTCGAAGATGGATGCAGCCGAGCCGCGATTGCGGCGCCGTGGTTTCTTTCTTCACTCGGACACGACAGGCGAGCCGGACACCGGCGAACACGAAAACCCTGAAGGGTTCATCGTTCGCGTCCGGACCGCGCGTTCCCCCGCTCGACAGGTCGCCACGCGCGCCGTTGGCAGTGCGCGTTTCTCCGGCGGCCGACAAGCCCACACCGACAAGCCGCCCGACGAAGGCCATCCCGCGATCAGATCTGGGAGCGTGACTGGCAGCCGTCAACAGGTAGACATGCCCCGCTGATCCAGCTTGCGCGTGGCGAGACGAGGAACGCAACGGCCGCTCCGACCTCTTCGGGGCGGCCGAACCGTCCGAACGGCAGATCGTGCCGGACAAAATCGGCAATCCCCGCCGGATCTTCCTGTTGGCGGCGGTGCCACGACCCTCCGGGAAAAAGAATCGAGCCGGGCGCGACGCTGTTGACACGGATGTTGTCGCGCGCCAGTTGCTGCGCCATCGCCTTCGCCAGGCTGATTTCGGCGGCCTTGACGGCGTTATAGGTCATCCGTCCGCCCGACTCCCGGCCCCAAATCGACGCAATCATCACAATAGCGCCGCCCCCACGGCGTCGGAGGTGCGGCACGGCGAGGCGAGACGCGCGAACCGCCGGCCAGAGCGTCTGGTCGATGGCTTCTTGCCACTCGGTGTCGGTGGTGTCGGTAATCGTGGCGCCACGCGCGAGCCCGACGTTGTTGACCAGGATGTCCAGGCCGCCGAAGGCCTCGACCGTTCGCGCGACGAGGGTGGCAACCCCCTCGGCCGACGCCAGGTCGGCGGCCACAGGGAGCACGCGACTGTCGACGTTCGTGAGCCGCCGGAGCTCGCCGGCGGCTTCGGTGAGGCGCGTTTCGCCGCGGGCGCAGATCGTGACGTGGCAGCCCTCCTGGACGAGGGCCGACGCAATGGCCAGGCCGACCCCACGGCTCGAGCCGGTCACAATGGCAACCTTGTCTGTCAGCTCGAGATCCATAAGGAAAATTTGAGGATGTGAGGATTTAAGGATATGAGGATTTAAGGATGTGAGGATTTCAAATCGGCGAGCGCTTCAAATCCTCAAATCCTCAAATCCCCAAATCCTTACATCCTTAAATCTTATCGTCCTCCTCGTCCCGCGAGGTCATTGAGCGACCAGTCGAACGGCTGATAGCTCAATCGAAACCTGTTTTGTGCCAGGAATTCGCGCTCGGCGGCGAGCAGCTTCGGCTCTACGAACGCCAGGACCGCGCGTTCGATCGGGCTGCGGCTTGCGAGGGCCGCCGGCGCCGACCCCCCGTACGCGGCCACAAACTCCGCTTCGCGCCAGGAGAAAACCGCGCTCGCGAGCACCTGATTGTCCTGGCGCTGGACCTGAATGCACTCCGACCGGCTGGCGCACTCGTTGGCCACCGCAGTCAGCTGCGCCTCGAGCCGTGCCGGCGAGAACGCTTCGCTCCGCAGGCGGCCGCCGCCGACCGAGCCGCGCCCCAGCGCAAGATACACGCGCGGGTCGTGGAAGCTCGGGAGAATCGTCTGCTCGATCTGATCGAGCGTCAGTGTGCGGCCGGCCACGCGGTGCGGCAGGCGCTCGAACGCGCCCGGGATCTGCCGAATGCTGCGCGCCGGGTACCCAGGCGAGCGCCCTTGAATGGGATATTGATCGATGACCGTCCGCAGCACGAGCGCGTTGTACGTGTTGAGCCAGAAGGCGAGCTGTTCGTCGCGCGACAGCGCATCGACCGCGACGTTCGCGAGCCAGCTCACGTACGTGTCGAAGCGCGCCCGTTCGATCTTCAGTGCGCGGTAATAGACGTAGCCGTCGCGGACGTACAGATCGAGCGTCTCATCGAAGCTCTCGCGGCGCGCGGTGTCCGTGGGATTTTCCTGCGCGGTCGACGCCGCGGCCGCGCACATGACGACGAGGACGGCGATCCATATTACGTTGGGCCATAGTACGTGGCGTCCGGCTTGAGCCGGA
>JAHFUJ010000439.1 GCA_023265105.1 Acidobacteriota bacterium | reverse complement strand
GTGGGCGCAGGCGGCGACCGGCACCCTTGCGGGAGTGGCGAAGGACACGTCGGGCGCCGTGCTGCCCGGTGTCACGGTGGAAGCGGCCAGTCCTGCCTTGATCGAAAAGGTCCGCTCCGTCGTCTCGGACGGTCAGGGACTCTACAAGATCGTCGATCTGCCACCCGGCCCGTACACCGTCACCTTCACGCTGCCCGGCTTCAGCACGTTCAAGCGGGAAGGCATCGAATTGACGACGGGGTTCGTCGCGACCGTGAACGCTGACCTGAAGGTGGGCGCCCTCGAGGAGACGGTCACGGTGTCGGGGCAGGCGCCGATGGTGGACACGCAGAGCGTTCACCAGCAGACCACCCTCACGCGAGACACGCTGGATGCGCTCCCGACCACCAGACGGGCCGCCCAGATGGCGCAGCTCATCCTGGGGGCGAACGCCGGCAACACGGCGTTCCATGATGTCGGCGGCGTGGGGAGCGACCGCGGCGAGTTCGGGGTCCACAACCAGCGCACGGCCGACATGACCTACAACTGGGGCGGAATGGACTCGCGTCAGGCGAGTGGCGGCAGCTTCCCGTACAACGTGCACCTCTTCCAGGAACTCGTCGTCGAGACGGCCGCCGGCACCGCGGAGGCGACGACCGGCGGCGTCCAAATCAACATCATCCCCAAGGACGGCGGCAACCGGTTCTCGGGGAGCTTTAGTACCGAGCACACCGGCCTGCAGAGTAACAACATTACGGACGAGCTGCGCGCGCGCGGTCTGACCGCGGCGCCCGGCGTCAGAAGCTACCGAGACATCGGGGGAGGGATGGGCGGCCCGATCAAGCAGAACAAGCTGTGGTTCTTCGGCGCCAACCGGTGGCTGGACCGAGGCCAGTATGTGGCGGGCATTTACTATAACAAGCGCCCGGGCACCCTGTTCTACGAGCCCGACAAGAGCCGGCCGGCGTATTCCCATGATTACTCCACGGACTACTCGGCCCGCTTCACCTGGCAGGTGGCGGAGAAGCACAAGATTGGATTGCAGCACTCCCAGCACCCATCCTGCCAATGCACGTTTGGCCTGTTCGAGAATGCGGATCCGTTCTTGTCACCCGAGGTCATCGGGGAGCACCATTACAATCCCCAGTTCCTGTCGCTGCTGACCTACACCTACCCGGTCACCAATCGGTTCCTGTTCGAGGCGGCGGTGATGCGGCAACAGTATCACCGCAACCAGACGCGGCAGCAGGGCGCGACGGAAGCCTTGACGGGGTTTGACGCCATCTCGGTGAACGATACCGCGCTGAACCTGACGTACGGCTCCCGGGTCAGCTACCTCACCCAGCCTGATGACCGGACGCACGAGCGCGTGGCGTTGTCCTACGTCAGTGGGACGCACAATCTCAAGGTCGGGCTCGACCTCAACCAGTTCAGCCTCGGCCGCTTTGGATCCGACGCCACCCCCATCAACCAGCTCCGGTCGTACACGTTCCGGAACCAGGTGCCGGTGTCGGTCACGATCTACGCGTCGCCGCTCGGGACCTATAACACGGCCACGGAGAACTCGATCTATGCGCAGGATCAGTGGACCATCCGGAAGCTGACGATGAACCTGGGCCTGCGGTACGCCGTGTATAACGTGGAGATCCCCGCCTACCACCTGCCGCCGGGCCCCTTCGTACCCATCGCGCGTGATTTCCCGGCGGTGAGCGGCTCGCCGAACTATAAGAATCTCGGCCCGCGGCTGGGCGCGGCGTACGACCTGTTTGGCAACGGCAAGACGGCCCTCAAGGTGTCGCTGGGGCGGTTTTCGGCGCGCAACACGGGCACCGGCGTCGGCATCCCCTCCTCGACGTGGCAAGCCGCCAGCACGACGCGGAACTGGAACGACGCGAATGGGAATTACGTCCCCGACTGCGATCTCCTCAACCCGGCCGTCAACGGCGAGTGCGCGGGGTGGAGCGTCGGCTCCTTCGGGCAGGTGACCGTGCCCAATACGACCTATGCGGCCGATGTCCTCAACGGCGACCTCAACTCGCAACTCTATAACTGGCAAGGCTCGGCGTCCGTGCAACACGAGCTGCGGCCGGGTCTGGCGCTGAATGTGGGCTACTTCCGCACCTGGTACGGCGGCTTCGTCGCCACCGATAATGTGCTGGTGACGCCCGCCGATTACGATCCGTACTGCGTCACGGCGCCGACCGACAGTCGGCTCCCCAGCAGCGGCCAGCAGGCGTGCGGGCTCTACGACGTCAAGCCGGCGCTGTTCGGCCGCGTCACCAACGTGGTGACGCTTGCGTCGCACTACGGCAAGCAGACCGACGTGTTCAACGGCATCGATGTCAACATCAGCGCGCGGTTCGGTCGGGGCGGGCTCGTCCAGGGCGGTGTGGCCACCGGGCAAAACGTGACGGACAACTGTTTTGCGGTCGATTCGCCGCAGCAAGCGCGGCCAGGGTTCTGCCACGTCAGCCAGCCGTGGTCCGCCGCCACGCAGGTCAAGTTCCAGGTCGTCTACCCCCTGCCCTGGGCCCTGCAGGCCAGCGCGATCTTCCAGAATACCCCGGGGTTCCCGATCAGGGCGACCTACGTGGCGACCAACGCCGAGATCAGGCCGTCGCTCGGCCATAACCTGGCGGCGTGCCCCAGCCAGGCCACCGCCACGTGCAACAGCAACGCCGCCGCGTTCGAGCTGATCCCCCTCAACACGCTCTTCGATGAACGAATCCAGCAACTGGACGTCCGGTTCAACCGGCTCTTCCGGTTCGGGGGGAGGGCCAGGGTGCGTGGGAATTTGGACTTCTACAACCTGTTCAACACGAGCACCCCGCTCAACGAGAACATCCGGTTCAGCACCACGAATAACGTGTGGCAGAACGTGACACAGGTGATGGGCGGGCGCTTGCTCAAGGTCAGCGCCCAACTCGAGTTCTGAGGACG
>JAHFUJ010000137.1 GCA_023265105.1 Acidobacteriota bacterium | reverse complement strand
CCGTTTGCGTATCCCGTCGCGACGTCGGAGGGCCCCAAGGACTACTCGGATCGCGTCATCGAGACGTTCCACAAGATGGGGCTCGACGCGCTCATCGTCATCGGCGGCGACGGCACACTCGCGATCGCGCACGAGTTCGCCGGGCGTGGCATTCCGATCGTCGGGGTCCCCAAGACCATCGACAACGATATCGTCGGCACGACCAACTGTTTCGGCTTCGACACCGCGGTCGACTTCGCGACCGACGCAATCGATCGACTGCATACGACCGCCGAAGCGCACCGACGGGTCATCGTCGTCGAGGTGATGGGGCGCTACTCAGGCTGGATTGCCCTGTATGCCGGGGTCGCCGGCGGCGCCGACGCGATTCTGATTCCCGAGATCCCCTTCGATTTGGAGGCGGTGGCCGCGCGGATTCGCGAACGCGACAAGTGGGGCGCGCGGTTCAGCATCGTGGTCGTGGCCGAGGGCGCGTTTTCGAAGGGCGGCAGGCCGTCGCTGCTCGAAAAGGCGCACGGCGGCTACGTCGAGCGGCTGGGCGGCGTCGGCGCCAAGGTGTGCGACACGCTCGCCACGTTGACCGCGAAGGAAACGCGGTCGGTCGTGCTCGGTCACTTGCAGCGCGGCGGCGCGCCGACGAGCTTCGACCGGGTGCTCGCCACGCGCTTCGGCGGCAAAGCCGTGGAGCTCGTCAAACAAGGCGACTTCGACACGATGGTCGCCTTCGATCCACCGGATATCATCGCGCGGCGTCTCGAAGACGTGGTCGGCAGGATCAAGACGGTGCCGATGGATTCGGATCTGCTGCTGACGGCGAAGGCGCTCGGGGTGACCTTCGGAGATTAGGCAATTGTCGATTGTCGATCTGGTGATTGTCGATTGTAACGATCAAATAAATCAACAATCGACAATGACGAGATCGACGATGTTCGGTTGTTACGTGATCACGTCCAGGTATTTCAGCGCGCCGCCGGTGTTGAAGAGCACGACGGAGTCGCTGGGCTTGATGGAGCCGGCAGCGACGAGGCGTTCGATGGCCACGAGCGCGGCGCCGCCCTCGGGCGCGGCGCTGACGCCCTCGTCGGTGCCGATCGCGAGCATGGCGTCCACCATCGATGTATCGGAAACGGCGATCGCCGCGCCGCCGCTCTCGCGCAGGGCTCGAAGAATCAAGACATCGCCGATCGGGCTCGGCACGCGGAGGCCGTCGGCCAGGGTCGCCGCCCCCTCCCACGGCGCTGTCTTTTCGGTCCCTTGCTGGTGCGCACGCACAATCGGCGCACAGCCTTCGGCCTGCACCGAGACCATCCGCGGCCGGCGTTGTGGCGCCACCCAACCAATGCGCTCGATTTCTTCGAACGCCTTCCACATGCCGATCAGGCCGGTCCCCCCGCCGGTCGGATAGACGATCCAGTCGGGCCAGCGCCAGTCCATCTGCTCGGCCAGCTCGTACGCCATCGTCTTCTTGCCTTCGATGCGGTACGGTTCCTTGAGCGTCGACACGTCGTACCAGCCGAGCGGGCGGCCCCTTTCCGCGGCGAGGCGGCCCGCATCGGTGATGAGGCCGTCCACCAGCGTGACGTGCGCGCCGTACAGCCGGCACTCGTCGATGAACGGACGCTTCGCGTCCCGCGGGATGAACACTTCGCACGCGAGCCCGGCCGCGGCGGAGTACGCGGCGGCGGCGTTCCCGGCATTACCGGCGGTTGGCAGCGCGATCGTCTTCGCGCCGAGAGACACCGCGCGCGTGATCGCGGCCGAAAGCCCTCGAGCCTTGAAGGAGTTGGTGGGGTTCAGCGACTCGTCCTTGATGTACAAGCGATCGAGCCCGAGCCGAGCGCCGAGGGTTCGCGCGCGTAGGAGCGGCGTGAATCCTTCGCCGAGCGTGACCGGCTCCTCATCGTCGAAGAGCGGCATCAGCTCGCGGTAGCGCCACATGGTTGGCTCGCGACCCTTCAGGCTGTCGCGCGACCAGGTGCGCGCCCTAACCAGATCGTACCGGGCGAAGAGCGGGGCGCCGCAGGCGCAGAGATGATGTGGGTCTCGCGGATCGAGCGCCGGTCGACCGCAGGGCACCGAGCACTCGAGGTGGGAGAAATAGGACATTTTCGATTGTCAATCTGGTAATTGTCGATTTAATGGTCCAATAAATCGAAACTCGAAAATTACCAGATCGCCAATTGTCATTTCCCCAGTAGATCTGCGTCCTTCTTCTTCTGAAGTTCGTCGACGAGCTTGACGTGGGTGTCGGTGAGCCTCTGCACTTCGTCAAGGCCCTTCCGCTCGTCGTCTTCGGAGATCTTGTGGTCCTTGAGAAGCTTCTTCAGCCGCTCGTTGCCGTCGCGCCGCACCTGGCGGACGCTGTTGCGCCCCTCCTCGGTCAGCTTGTGGACGTGGCGCGACAATTCCTTGCGGCGCTCTTCGGTGAGGGACGGAATCGGAATTCGCACGACCTTGCCGTCGTTCGAGGGGTTGAGGCCGAGGTCGGAGGCGCGGATGGCCTTTTCGATCGCCGAGAGCTGCGAGGGGTCGAAGGGTTGCGCGACGATCAACGTCGGCTCCGGGACGGAGAGCCCGGCGAGCTGATTGAGCGGCATCTTCGAGCCGTAAGCGTCCACGTGCACGCCGTCGAGAATCGCGACGGACGCGCGCCCGGTCCTGACACCCGCCAGCTCGTGCTTGACGTGCTCGATCGCCGTCACCATGCGCTTGCTGACTTCCGCGTACAAGCTCTTGAGATCGTTGACGTCCATGGGGCTGCCTCTCCGAAATTTGAGAATTTGAGGATTTGGGGATTTAAGGATTTGCGGGATTTGCGGCTCTAATTCCTAAAATCCTTACATTCTTAAATCCTCAAATTCCCACGATCATTCCGTCACCAGCGACCCCACCTGCTCGCCGATGATGGCGCGCTTGATGTTGCCCGGCGTCCGCAGATTGAAGACGACGATCGGCAGCCGATTGTCCATGCAGAGCGAAATGGCGGTCGCGTCCATGACCTTCAATCCGTGCTCGAGGACTTGCAGGTAGGAGATGCGGTCGAACCGGGTGGCGCCCGGCGTGATCATCGGGTCGGCGTCGTAGATCCCGTCGACCCTTGTCGCCTTCAGGATCACGTCGGCCTTGATCTCCATCGCGCGCAGCGCCGCCGCCGTATCGGTGCTGAAATAGGGGTTGCCGGTGCCGGCGCCGAACACCACGACGCGCCCTTTTTCCAGATGGCGGATGGCGCGCCGCCGGATGAACGGCTCGGCGACGGCGCGCATCTCGATGGCGGTCACGACTCGCGTCACCACCCCCTGCTGCTCGAGCGCGTCCTGGAGCGCGAGCGCGTTGATGACCGTGGCCAGCATCCCCATGTAATCGGCGGTGGCGCGGTCCATGCCGCGCGCGCTCGCCGCGACGCCGCGGAAGATGTTGCCGCCGCCGATCACGATCGCCGTCTCCACGCCCATGCCTTGAATCTCGGCCACGTCACGCGCGATTTGCGTGGCGACGGCCGGATCGATGCCGTAGGTCTGATCGCCCATGAGGGCTTCGCCGGACAGTTTCAGCAGGATGCGTTTGTAGGCGGGTTCGGCGGGAGGGGGCATCGAACGGAGATTATAGATCGGCAGCCTGAACCTTGAACCTGGCCGTTCATCACGCCGTGTCGCCGACCCGGAACCTGGCGAAGCGCGAGATCGTGATGTTCTCGCCGAGTTTCGCCGACGTCTCGGCGATGAGCTGCTGGATGCTGATCGCGGCATCGCGGATCGACGGCTGGTCGAGCAGCACGGACATCGCATAGAAGCTGCCGAGCTTGCCTTCGACAATCTTCTCGACGACGGGGGCCGGCTTGCCCGAGTTCTCGAATTGGGCGCGGTAGATCGCCTTCTCCTTCTCCAGCGCGGCGGCCGGGACCTCCTCGCGACGGACCCACTTGGGATCGGCCGCGGCGATGTGCATCGCGATCTCCTTGACCAGGGTCTGGAACGGCTCGGTGCGCGCGACGAAATCCGACTCGCAGTTGACCTCGACGAGGACGCCGACCTTGCCGCCCAGATGGATGTAGCTGCCCACGACGCCCTGGGACGTCGTGCGCCCGGCCTTCTTGGCCGCGCTCGCCAGGCCGCGTTTTCGAAGGATGGTCGTCGCGTTCTCGAGGTCGCCGTCGGCCTCGACCAGCGCCGCTTTGCATTCCATCATGCCCGCGCCCGTCTGGTCGCGCAGCTTCTTGACTTGATCCGCAGTAATTGTTGCCATGTCGTGACTCCACATAGGCTCTACCACGGGGAACACGGAAGACGGACAGGAGGACACGGCAGGACAAAGATCCTTTTCTCCGTGATCTCCGTTTCTTTGACTCCGTGGCCTCCGTGGTAGCGCGTTTGTCTCCGTACGCAAAAAACGCCGGCCCCGAGCGGAAGCCGGCGCAGAACAACAGACTCCCGATGTCTAGACGCCTGCTACGCCGAGGCCGGGGCCGCTTCGCGCGGCCGCCGCGCCGGTCGCGCCTGGCGCCGGGCCTCTTCCCCCGCCGCTTCGTTGGCGGCTTCGCGCGCCGCTTCGGCGTCGACCGATTCCTTCATGCCGCGGCCGGCCATCACCGCGTCGGCGATCCGTGACGCGAACAATCGAATGGCCCTCAGCGCATCGTCGTTGCCCGGAATGACAAAATCGACCTGGTCGGGATCGCAGTTGGTGTCGACGACCCCGATGACCGGAATCTTCAGCTTGCGCGCCTCGTCCACCGCAATCTGTTCCTTGTTGGTGTCGACAATGAACACGGCATCGGGCAGCCGGGACATGCCGCGGATGCCGTCGAGGTTCTTCTGCAGCTTCTTGCGTTCCTTCTCGTTGCGCGCAATTTCCTTCTTCGAGAGCGTGTCGTAGCGCCCGTCGGCCGACATCGCCTCGATGTCGCGGAGTCGGCCGAGGCTGCGCTGGATCGTGGCGAAGTTGGTGAGCAGCCCGCCGAGCCAGCGCTCGTTCACGTAGAACATGCCACAGCGCTGCGCTTCTTCGGCAATGACGTCCTTGGCCTGACGTTTGGTGCCGACGAACAGAATCGTGCGGCCCTCGGCGGCGAGGTTCGTGACGATCGCTTCGGCTTCCCGGACGAGCTTCACCGTCTTGCCCAGGTCGATGATGTAGATGCCGTTTCGTTGGCCGAAGATGTACTCTTTCATCTTCGGGTTCCACCGCTTCGTCTGGTGGCCGAAGTGCACTCCTGCGTCCAGGAGATCTTTCATCGCGATCTGGGCCAAGCACCCTCCACGTTGTCCTCCACGTCCGGCTGAAGCCGGACACTACAGAACTGCCAGCTGTCAGCCTTCAGCTTTCAGCTCTCAGCACGGATAACTGAGAGCTGACAGCTGAGAGCTGACAGCTGAGAGCTATCCTACCGTTTGCTGAACTGGAAGCGTTTCCGCGCTCCCGCCATGCCGTACTTCTTGCGTTCCTTGATCCGTGCGTCGCGTGTGAGCAGCCCGTCTTTCTTGAGCCGCTTGCGCAGCTCGAGGTTGTATTCGACCAGCGCCCGCGCGATCCCGAGCCGCACCGCGCCGGCCTGGCCCGACACGCCGCCGCCGGCGACCGTGGCCAGGATGTCGAACTTGTCGGCGGTCTCCGTGAGGAGGAGCGGCTGACGAATCTGGGTGCGGAGCGCTTCACTCGGGAAGAACGCGTCGAAGGCTCGGTGGTTGATGCTGACGGCCCCGGTGCCGGGGCGAAGAAACACGCGGGCGGTGGAGGTCTTCCGACGCCCTGTGCCGTAGTACTGGACTCCTGCCACGTTATGCGACCTCGAGCTTGGTTGGCTTTTGCGCCGTGTGCGGATGATCCGGGCCGGCGTACACTTTCAACTTGCGATACATCGCCTCGCCGAGCTTCGTTTTCGGCAGCATGCCGCGCACGGCGTCCTCGACCAGCCGTTCGGGCTTGCGCTGGCGCACGAGTCGAGCGCGCTCCTCGCGCAGCCCGCCCTCGTAGCCGCTGTGCTGGCGATAAATCTTCTGGTCCTCTTTGCGGCCGGTCAGCTTCACTTTCGCGGCGTTGACGACGACGACGTGGTCGCCTGTGTCGATGAAGGGTGTGTAGGTGGGCTTGTGCTTGCCCTGAAGAAGTCGTGCGGCGAGGGTCGAGATGCGGCCGAGCACCTGTCCGTCGGCGTCAATGATGCGCCAACGGCCGCTGTCCGCGGCCGCCCGGGCGCTGGCGATGAACGTAGACATACTCGCTGAAACCACTCCGTTGTTTACTTGCGGGCATCGAGCCCGCGCTTCCCCGCGGCTCCTGTGCCCGCGCCGAAACGCGGGTCGCACACCCGCGCGACGACCGATGTTGAGGGAAACCCGCCGGGCTCCGCCCGAAGGCGGTCGCCACGAGCCGGGTGGCGTAAGGCTTTTCCCGGACGCTTGCGCCGACTGGTCCGGGCGACGGTAAACCCAAAGCATACGTGCCTTTCTGGGCACTGTCAAGATGGATGCCCGGCACGCGCCGCCACGCCGTCAAGCCGCGACCCGCTCGTGCCGATAAAGGAGCACGAGGGGCGAGCGTCGGCGAAATTCGATTGTGCGATCGGCTGACGGAATTGTAATCTTGCTGAGGGAGTTCAGGCGGCCGCCAGATCAAGAATTTCGCGACACACACCGAAGTTCGCCGTGGGGGTCGCCGGTCGAGTTTTGGTATCCGGTTTGCGGGCGCGATCGCACCGCTTTGCGCACGTTCACTTCTTTCAGAGGACGCCATCGTGTTTGGTCTCGGTAAATCAAAAGTCGCCGTCGGCCTCGACATCGGATCGAGCGCGGTCAAAGCCATCGAGCTCAAGGCCTCGGGCAAGGGCTACAAAGTGACCGCGTTCGGCAGCCAACCGATCCCGCCCGACAGCATCGTCGACGGCGCGATCATCGACGGGACGGCGGTCGCCGAGGCGATCCGCCGGCTGTTCGAGAACAAGGCCTTCAAGAGCAAGGAGGTCGCGGCCTCGCTGTCGGGCAATGCGGTGATCGTCAAGAAGATCAGCCTCCCGGTGATGACCGAGGCGGAACTCGGCGAGTCGATCTATTGGGAGGCCGAACAGTACATCCCGTTCGACATCCAGGACGTCAACCTCGATTACCAGATTCTCGACGCCGGCACCGGTGCCGAATCGAAGGGAACCATGGACGTGCTGCTCGTGGCGGCGAAGAAGGAAAAGATCGCCGACTACACGGGCGTCATCGCGCAGGCCGGCCGCGTGCCGGTCGTGGTCGACATCGATGCGTTCGCGCTGCAGAACGCGTACGAACTCAACTACGGCCTCGACCCGCAGGCCGTGGTCGTCCTGCTGAACGCCGGCGCGAGCGCGATCAACATCAACATCCTCAGCGGCCAGCAGTCGCTCTTTACGCGCGACGTCTCGACGGGCGGCAACGCCTACACCGAAGCGGTGCAAAAGGAGTTGAACCTGTCGTTCGAGAGCGCCGAACAGTTGAAGAAAGGGGAGCCGGTCGAGGGTGTCACGTTCGAGGAGGTCAAGCCGGTTCTACACGCGATGACCGAAAACGTGCTGCTCGAAATTCAGAAGACGTTCGACTTCTTCAAGGCGACGGCCGCCTCCGATCGCATCGACAAGATTGTGCTGAGCGGCGGGGCCTCGCGCGTCGACGGGTTCGCCCAGGCGCTCGAGGATCGGTTCGGCGCGCCGGTGGAAGTCTTCGATCCCTTCAAGAAGATCGGCTTCGAAGCGAAGAAGCTCGGCGTGTCCGATCCTGGAGCGCTGGCGCCGATCGTGGCCGTGGCCGTGGGGCTGGCGCTGCGAAAGGCGGGAGACCGATGATTCGCGTCAACCTCCTGGCCGTCGAGCGCGCCCGGGCCAAACAGAAGTTCACGCTCAAGCTCGGCCAGAAGCTGACGATCGTCTGCAGCCTGATCCTGGTGCTGGCCGTGCTGATCGTCGGCTGGCGGTACTGGAGCATCGAACGGGACTCCAAACAAATCGACACCGACATCGCCGCGGCGCAGCGGGAGACCACACGGCTGCACTCGATCATTCAACAGGTCCAGCAGTTCGAGCAGCGGAAGGCGCAATTGCAGCAGCGCGTGCAATTGATCGAGCAGCTCCGGAAGGGCCAGACCGAACCGGTGCACATGCTCGATCAAGTCAGCCGCTCGATGCCGTCGATGCTGTGGCTGACCGAGCTCAAACAGAACGGCAACGAAATCGTCATCGACGGGCGGTGCATGGCGCTGACCGCGCTGTCCGACTTCGTGAGCAATCTCGAAGCGTCGGGGTACTTCAAGAAATCGGTCGAGATTGTCAGCAGCCAAACCGAAACGTCGCCCCTGACGGGCGAGCTGATCAAGTTCAGCATCAAGGCGCTCTTTCAGCCGAAGGGATGAGCAGGCGCGTGCAGGCGTTGGCACGTGGGATAAAGCCGCGGCAAGTACGCCCCGATAGGGCGGGGTAGCGAAGTCTGATGGATATCAGTCTCACAAAACTTCCGTGGTACGGCCAGATTGGGGCCTTCGTGATCCTGGCGGGCGTTGGCGTCGGGATGTTCGTGTTCTACTACGAACTGCCGGCCCGCGCCGACATGTCGAGCCGGCAGGACCAGTTGGTCGCGCTTCGGCGGGATATCGGCAAGGGCCTGGCGACCGCCAAGAAGCTGGCCGACTTCGAGAGCGAAGTGGGGCAGCTCGAGGGCCGGCTGGTGGCGCTGCGCGCCGTGCTGCCCGAAGAAAAAGACGCCGCCGACCTGCTGCGCCGGATGCAGACCGTGGCCCAGCAGTCGAATCTGACGATCAAGAGCTTCAAGCCGTCGCCGGTCGTCAACAAGCAGCTGCACGCCGAGTGGCCGATCGCACTCGAGCTCGACGGCACGTATCACAATCTCGCGCTCTTCTCCGACCGCGTCGGCAAGTTCACGCGGATCGTCAACATCAGCGACCTGGACATCAAAGGGAAGGATCGGCCGGATCCGAATTCAAGCGTCACGGCGTCGTGCGTGGCGACAACGTTCGTACTGCTCGACAAGCCGGCCGCCAAGCCGGCGACCCCCGCGACGCCCGGCGCCCCGGCGCCGGGAAAGGGCACCTAGGCGATGCGCGCCTTGGGCACCGCCGCTCTCTTGGTTTCGCTCGCGGCGAGCGCCGCGGCAGGCGCCCAGGCGCCGGCACCCGCCAAACCGGCCGCGCCGGCGGCGGCACCCGCGCCACCGCAGACACCGCCGCCCCCGCCCGCCGAAATCTACACGTATCAACCCGAAGGACGGCGCGATCCGTTCGTGGCCTTGACGGGTACGGGCAGCGAGCCCAAGTCGGTGTCGCGACGCGGCGAAGGCCCGACCGGCCTGGCGGTGGCCGATATTTCGGTGCGCGGCGTCATGCAGAGCCGCGGCTCGCTCATCGCGATGGTGGAAGGGCCCGATAAGAGGACGTACATCGTGCGTCAGGGCGACAAGTTCCTCGACGGGACGATCAAGACCATCACGCCGCAGGGATTGGTCGTCGAGCAGGAAGTCAACGATCCGCTGTCGCTCGTGAAGCGGCGTGAGATTCGCAAGTTGTTGCGATCGCTTGAGGACACTAAGGGATGACTGTCTCGAAGGGCCTCGCCCTGTTGCTTTCCGTGGGTCTGGCCGGCGCGTGGGCTGACGCGTCGGGACCGGCGCCCGCTTCGTCGACCATCGCCCCTCTGCGCCTCACGGCGATCAGCTCGCGCGTGCACGGCAAAGGGGCGTCGCTCGTGATTGAGACGAACGAACCGGCCCCCTACATCGCCACGCGTCCCGATCCGCTCACCATCGTCGTCGATTTGCGCAACGTCGGCGCCGACGGCGTCGCCAACTCGGTGGCCGCCGACACGAAGAGCCCGATCGCCGCCGTGTCGGTCGGGCCGACCGACGAGATGGGCGCGCCGGCCTCGCGCGTGCGCATCACGCTCGCGCAGCCGGTCTCGCACCGCGTGCGCAGCGAACGCAACACGATCGTCGTCGACTTCGACAAGCCGTCGGCCAAAGGGGCGCCGTACGTGATGCCGCCCGTGCTCCGACAGGCCGCGTTGGGAGGGCAAGCCCCGCTCGACGCGATGAAGGCCCTGGAATTGGTAACCGACCCGATTGCGGCGATGGGGCTCGACAAGCCGCCGCTACCGGAGCCGTTTGTGCTGGCGCAGGGCGGCGCCACCACGATTCCAAGTCCCTCCCCGGCGATCGGTCAGATTCCGACACAGCCTCCCGCGCCGTCCGCGTCTCAGCAAGTGCCGCCGCCCCCGGCCGAGCAGCCCGGCACGCCGCGCGCGCCGACGCGCTTCACCGGTCACCCGGTGAGCCTCGACTTTCAAGGTGCCGATCTGAGGGCCGTGCTCCGGACCTTCTCCGAGATCAGCGGCCTCAACATG
Organism: Acidobacteriota bacterium; assembly: GCA_023265105.1. Taxonomy (GTDB): domain Bacteria; phylum Acidobacteriota; class Vicinamibacteria; order Vicinamibacterales; family CAVVIG01; genus JAHFUJ01. The sequence goes on along the minus strand of JAHFUJ010000137.1, from coordinate 1,249 downwards.
GTCATCGATCCGGCCGTGCTCGGCACGGTCGACGTCGCGCTGCGCGACGTGCCGTGGGATCAGGCGCTCGACATCATTCTCCGCGCCAACAAGCTCGGCTACCTGGTCGACGGCACCATCGTGCGCATCGCGCCGCTGGCCACGCTGGCCGACGAAGAGACTCAGCGGCGCAAGCTGTCCGACGAGCAGGCGCTGGCCGGCGAGTTGCGGGTGTTGACCAAGACGCTCAGTTACGCGAGGGCCGAGGACTTGAGGGATCTGTTGACCAAGAGCGCACTGTCGCAGCGCGGGACCGTGCAGGTCGATGCGCGGACGAACACGCTCATCATCACGGACCTGTCGGACCGGCTCACGACGGCGACCGACCTCCTGACGACGCTCGACCGCGCCCAGCCGCAGGTCGAAATCGAAGCGCGAATCATCCAGACGAACAGGAATTATGCGCGCGCGCTCGGCATCCAATGGGGATTCACCGGTCGTGTCGATCCGGCGCTCGGCAACACGACGAACCTGGCGTTTCCCAACAGCGGTTCGCTCTCAGGCAGAGCCGGAGGGGGCGGAACGGCTGTGAACCTCCCCGTCCCCGGCGCGCCGGGGGCCGTGGGCCTGCTGCTCGGATCCGTGAACGGCGCGTTCAACCTGGACGTGGCGTTGTCGGCGCTCGAGCAGAGCCGCAACGGCCGCATCTTGTCGACGCCGCGCGTGTCGACGCAGAACAACGTCGAAGCAGAAATTGCGCAGGGCGTCCAGATCCCGTATCAGACCGTCGCCAACAACACGGTGACGACCTTGTTCAAGGACGCCGCGCTCACCTTGAAGGTCACGCCGCAGATCACGGCCGCGAATACGGTCATCTTGAAGATCGCGGTGGACAACGGCTCGGTCGGGTCGCTGTACAACGGCATCCCGTCGATCAATACCCAGCGCGCCAACACGAGCGTGCTGGTGAACGACGGCCAGACGACGGTCATCGGCGGCATCTATCAGAACACGAATAACGCGACGACCGATCGGACGCCCGGTCTCGGCAGCATCCCGTTGATCAAATGGTTGTTCAAACGGGATCAGACCACGGATGAGAGCATTGAGCTGCTCATCTTCATCACGCCTCGCATCATCGGGAGCTAACGAGCAGGGAATGATGGGTATGCGCACAGTTCGCCACTTCGTTGCAATGACCGCCCTCGTCGCGGCGACGACCTCGTGCGGAGATGTCATCCGACAAGGCCGCTCGCCCGTGTACTTGGTG